>JAKOYE010000103.1 GCA_029780675.1 Actinomycetes bacterium | reverse complement strand
GGTACGCAGCTCCTCCCCCAGGTCGGCCGCCCACTCACTGGTGGCCGAGGCCCGGTCGGCGGCGGAGGAAGCCAGGATCGGAAAGGCCACCAGGTAGGAGCGACGCTCCCCCGGCTCGGTGGGGGTCAACACGGGCGCCAGCGCGCCCATCATCGCCCCTTTCACCGGCAACTTGATGGTGGCGGACACCGAGTTCCAGGCATCGTGGCTGTAGTGCCGTGCGACGGGGTCGGCTCCGGAGGGACCGGCCATCGCCCAGGGGACCTCAGCGTTGACGCCCGGGTCGTGTTCGGCGGCGGCCAGGGCATCGATGATCCCTGCGCGGTCGGCCGGGGCGAATCCGGTGCGGGCGGCCAGCGCCAGTTGAGGGCTCGTCAACCACGTCACCTCGGTCATGCCCATCCCGCCCCGCAGCTGGGCTTCGACTTCGCTCATCGCCCCGTACAGCACCCGGGCACGTCCCTCCAGGCCGCCGCCGGACTCGCGGGCGTCCCTACCGATGCGGGTCTCGGGGACCACGATCGTCACGAACGCTTCGCAGCGCACGCTGGCCTGGGTCAGGCGTGCCTGGAGCTCGTCGTTGATCCGCCGTGCCGCCTGCGGGGCGGCGTCGCGGCGGTGACGGGCCAGCCACTGGTCGCGTTCGGCGCCGTCCTCAGGCACGGTGCGCACAACGAACAAGATCTCGTCGATCAGCTCGGTCCGGGATGCCAGATCCAACAACTCGGACAGGCCCTTGCCCAAGCGAGCACGCTCGTCGGCCTCTTTCATCCCGATCCCCGGGTGGACGACAGCGGCCGTCGCAGCCCAGGTCCGGGCGCGGTGGTCGGCGATGATCGCCACCCGCTCCTGGTGGGGTCCCTGTGGTGGTCCGTCGTGGATGGTGACCCCGGCCAGAACCCCGGGAAGATCGACTTCATCCAGGGCGGCGGCTTGACCCTTGCCGGCTTTGGCACGGAACCGGGCCCACCCCATCAAGCTGCCGACGGCGTACACCAGCCACGCCCAGAACCACCCCGTGGCTGAGCGTCCGCGGACGGGGACGACGGCCACTGCGGACACCAGCGCCCACAGGAGCAGGAACAGGCCGGCGCTGGCCCACGCGCCGGATTGGATCGCCCAGAACATCGGCAGGCTGGACAGAGCGACGGTGGCCAGTTGGGGGCCGGACAGCCCGAAGAACCACCCGATTCTGGCGCGGGTGTAGTCGCTGTAGATGACGGTCATCTCGTTGCCTCTTTCCTGGGTCACAGCACGACGGCGGCGGCCTCGGCCCCACCGGCCCCACCGGCCCCACCGGCCGCGCCACCCGCGCCTGCAGGCGCGAGTGAGCCGCTGCCTGCCGGGGCTCCTTGACCGCCTCCGACGTTGGGTGCAGCGGCCGGCGGCGGTGAGGGTGGGGCCGGTAGCGTCGCCGGCGTGCCTGATCCGTTGGTATCGGGGTTGTCGTTGTCGCTGGGTCCGCCGCCGGAGCCGCGGGAACCTCCGCGGCGGGTAGTGGTGAAGTCGGGGATGTAGGACGGCGATCCGACCCCCATCTGATTGGTCAGATCCGCACCGATGGCTGCGGCGCGGGTTGCGGTGTTACCGGCCATCTGCATACCGGCAGCCACCCCCGCCCCGATCGGGCCCAGGGCCGACAGCGCCGACCCCATCCCGGAGCGGAACCGGGATCCGGTGGCGTCCTCTCCGGCACTTTCGGCTTGAGAGCGGCCGCTTGCGTCGCTGGTGGACGCTGCATCCGAGGTGTCGGAGGCGCCGCCGTTGCCGCGCAGCAGCCCGGACAAGCCGCCCTGGGCGTCCAGTCCGCGGCGCATCGCCGCTCCCGAGCTGGTACCCGGGTCCACGAACGCCAGCAGCTTGAACAGGGCAAGGGGTGTGAAGCAGCCGATGAGGATGAGCAGGACGCCGGGCACGGCGGTGCCGACGGCTTTGGCCAGGTCATCGGTCATCCCGGTGACCACCCCTGAGGTCATCTGCACACCCACCCCGAGGACCATCGCCATCAACACCGGGGTGAACGCGGCGGCGATGAACCAGCGCAGGGACTTCCAGAACCAGGACCGGCCGACCTCGGAGACCAGGCCGGCGGCGCTGACCGGGGCGGTCGCTGCCAGGATCATCAGGGCGCCGGCGCGGGTGAGCATGACCAGGGCGTGTCCGATCGCGGCGAACACCAGGAAGATACCCATCACCCCCAGCACGGTGGCGATGGTGCCGTCGGTGATGTCCTTGGTGGAGAACCCGGCGAAGGGTTGCCACGCAGACATCGCGTCGACGTGCAGTAACCCTTGCAGTAGTGCGCGCGTTAGTCCGGCGCAGGCGGCCAGGATGGCCACGGCCATTCCGATCCAGGCGGCCCAGACCATCACGAACTGGGCTGACCCGATCACGGCTCGGGCCAGTGATGCGCCGTCGCGCCGGAACGCCGCGATCCCGAGTTGGATCATCAGCATCATCAGCAGCAGGGCGCCGGCGATCCAGAATGTGGCCTGGTACACCGCGCGACCGGGGCCGCCTTCGGACAGGTCGGGGGTCAAGAACGCGTCTTCGATGTTCAGGACCAGTTTCAGCAGCCACAGCCCGGCGTTCCACAGCCCGAGCATCGCGGCGGTCCAGGCGTCGGCGGCGACCTTCCCGGCGGCGTTGCCGAGGTAGGTGAACGGGTTGAGGTGGTCCCACCAGTCATCGGCCGGTAGGACGGCCAGGACAGCTGCCGGCGCGAGGGCTAGGGGCGTCTTCATCCTTGATCTCCGCTGGTCCAGGTGCGCCAGCCGGCGCGGATGGCCACCGTCGTCCCGGGCCAGGTGGAAGGGGCCCGCGCCGGGGGGGCGCCGGGGCCGATCATCCAGCGAGCCGAGCTGGCGTCCCAGGCCATCCGTTCGCAGTGGCCGTACCCGATGGCGGCGTCAGCGCTGATGGTGGCGCGCACGTGCAGCAGGACGCAGGCCAGCACCCAGTCGGGGCCGTCGACGCCTTTGATCTGGGCACCGGCCGGTGTCGCCACGACCGTGGTCGTGACCGCCTTAGCTTGTCCCGGGCTGTTCTTGCCGAGGAAGGCGACCACGTTGGCGGTCATCTCCCATTCCTGCGCTCCGACGCCGCCGGGCAGGGCCCAGGCGTCGTACACCTGGTGTGCGGCAGGGATCGACATCGCCTGCAGCACCGTGGTTTCGATCGCGGCCAGCTGACCGACCGCACCCTGGGGCGTGTGCGGGAACCCGGTGGGTACCTGAGCCGGGCCGGCGCCGGTGGCGGCCGGGATGGTGATGGCCTCGGCCGGGGTGGTGGCTTGTTCGCCCCCACGGGCGTCTTGGGGACCGGCGGCGTACATCGCCGCGGCCGCGATCTGATCACGCCCAGCCGGGTGGGGGCTATTCAGCGATGCCGGGGAGGAGCCGGTGGCGGGGTGGGCAGCGGTGCTGACGGCGACGTACACCGCGTAGCCCAGCCCGAGCAGGGCAGCCAACGCCACGGCGGCCACCGCGGCCAGGGTGGCCAGCAGGCGGCGGCGATCCCAGGCGCCCTGAGCAGGTATAGCGGTGGCGTCGAAGCTGCCCATCAGACGCAGCCCGTGCCCGTCATGGCCTTGACCACGCCCGGCAGAACCATGTACCCGATCCCGGCCATGAAGATGACCACGATGGAGACCACGCCTGCTTTCGAGGCGTGCGGCATCGAGAAGATCCGTCCCGCCACGATCGCGCCGATGCCGACGGCGACACCGACGATGAACAGGGCCAGCGTGCCCCACAGGACGTACCCGGTCAGCTGGTCGGCATAGGCCTGAGCCCCGGGAGGGGCCACCGGGCAGACGGCGGCAGGCAGCGCAGCGGTGATGAGGTTCATCGATTACTTCCCTTCATGGATGGTGGGCTCTGCGTGGTTCAGCAGGCGTGCTGCGCAGCTGATCAAGGGCGCAGGGAGTGGGGTGGAGTCCATGCCTCGCACGGCCAGGCCGGCATCGTGGGGCACCTCCAGCAGGTCACCGCGTGCGTCGATCCCGGTGCCCAGATGGCCCAGGGCGCCGCTGACTTCACGCGGCCATCGGCGGCGTCTCGGGCCCAGGACGCCGGCCACGATGCGGGCCTGGGGCAGCAGCGCTGCGGCCGCCTCCAGGCGTCGCAGGCCCGGCACGGTCGCGACGGTCAGAACGATCACCGTGGGGGCGGCAAGGAGGTGTTCGCTCAGCCAGCTGGCGCCGCTCAGGACCTGTCCCAACTCCCAGCTGATGTCCACCACAGTCAACGCAAGGTCGGACTCGGTGGGCAGGGGCACCTCGCCGGGACCCATGAGGACCTGGTTGCAGCGTTCGATCAACACGTCCTCGCGGCGGCCCTGGAGCCAGCCGCTGGGGTGCGCTCCTAGCTCGGCGGTGGCCGCCGCGGACAACCCTGAAGCGGTCAGCGTGGCGCATTCGATCAGGCGTGAGGGGCCGCCGGCTGCGGTGGCCACGGCCAGCGCGGTGGTCGATGCCCCGCACGATCCGGTGGCGCCGACGACGGCGAGGGTAGGTCCGGTGGGTGCCCACGAACTGAGGTGTGCGGCTCGCGCGACGGGGGCGCGGCGGGGCCGGAACTGGCCTTCTTGGACCGCATGCCAGGCTCGACGCAGCTCGGCGACGCTGACCGCGGACCGGGGGGCGGTGCTCGTCTGCGCGTTCACCGTGGCCTCCGGTCGAGCTCGATCCCAGCGGTGCGGCGCGCCTCCAGCGCAGCGCGGACCTGCGCCGCGGGCAAGGTGGCCAGCATCTCTTTGGCGGCTTGGGCGGCTTTGATGCGATCCAGGCAGCCGGCCAGATCGGCGATCGCGGCGCTTTCGCCGTTCACGTCAGCCAGGAGCTTCTCGACTTGCTGATTCGTCATGCTCGTCATCACCTCGTCGCCTAAAGCGCCGGGACCGCGCTGGGTGGTCATCTCGCGGCGGGTTTGGTTGTTCAC
>JAKOYE010000096.1 GCA_029780675.1 Actinomycetes bacterium | reverse complement strand
GCGATATCGGATTATGCTCCCGAGAGGCATGAGGGGAAGATCAGGAGCGGATCTCCGATGACGATCCGGCTGAACCCGCTCCCGAAGGTCATCGATGAGGTCATGCAGACCTGCCGCCCGGCGGTGACGGTGGCCTTCAAACTGGGCTGGGACGAGGAGGAGCGGGCGAGGGCGATGCTCGACGCCGGTGTGAGGATGGTCGTTCTGAACACCCCGGCAACGATGGGAGCAGCGGAGGGGTCGTTTGTGATCATGACTGCAGGGGGGTCGCGGAACGTGACCGGGAGCAAAGAGGAGGTCGCCGGGGCTATATGGTCAGAACTGCTGTAGCATTCTCGCCGGGTCATATATCCGGATACTTCAGGCGCATCGAGGGTAGAGATACCGCGACCACAGGGAGCATCGGCGCCGGAGTTGTGATCGATGAGGGTGTGCGCTCGACGGTCGAGGAGGCGGGGGAGACAAGCGTCCGGGTTCTCCGGGATGGCTGCGTGAGCACCGGGTCGCCGCCGATCGAGTACGCCCTTGACCGGATCGGGGTCTGCGCCCGCGTCACGACAGAGTGCCGGCTTCCCATAGGCGCCGGGTTCGGGCTCTCGGCGGCGGCGCTACTTGCGACGCTCACGGCCGCAAACAGTCTATTTGACCTGGGGCTCTCCGCAGACGGGGTTGCGGCCGCCGCCCACGAGGCCGAGGTTGTCCAGCGCACCGGTCTTGGGGACGTTGCCGCGAGCCTCGGCGGCGGGGTCGCCTGCCGGAAAGGGCCCGGGATCACTGCAGAGGTTGCCCGATTCTACCCGGAAGAACCCATCTACGCCATGAGTCTTGGGCCGCTGCCGACAGCCTCCGTCCTTGCATCGGCTGAGACGATGGCACGGATCGCTGCCGCGTACCCCCGGCGATGTCCGCACAACCTGATCGACTTCTACCGGCTCTCGCGGTCGTTTGCCGAGAGGAGCAGGCTCATCGCGCCGGATCTCCGCCGGGTGCTGGAGGCCTGCGACTCCGCCGGCGTCCCGGCAAGCATGACGATGCTTGGAAACGGTGTCTTTGCCAGCGGTGCTGCGGCGGAGGGGGTGCTCGCCCGGTTCGGGGAGGTCTACACCCTGGCGGTCGCACACCGCGGCCCATACCTGATCGAGGTGAGACCGTGATACCTAAAGACCATCCACGCTACCGCTCCCTCGTCGCCCGCGAACGCCTGGCCCGCTGCGCCCGCGAGGGTGTAGTCGCCCTGGAAGGGCTTGCCGCCCACGGCCGCGGGGAGGCGTTTGACTACCTTATAGGCGAGAGGACGACCCCGAGCGCGGCCGTTGCCGCCCGGACGGCCGCTGCGATGCTCCTTTCCGCCCGGCACGCGGTTATATCGGTGAACGGGAACACCGCGGCGCTTGCAGCGGACGAGGTCGCGGCGCTCCAGAGGGCGAGCGGCGCCGATGTCGAGGTGAACCTCTTCCACCGGACGGAGGACCGGGTGGAACGGATCACCCGGCTCCTTGAATCCCACGGTGTCCGGGTTCTCAGGGGGACGGCTGAACGACTCATACCGCTCTCCCACGACCGCGCCCTCTGCCTGCCGGGAGGGATAGGGGACGCCGATCTTCTTCTTGTGCCGCTTGAGGACGG
>JAKOYE010000022.1 GCA_029780675.1 Actinomycetes bacterium | reverse complement strand
CCGATCGGCTGCATCTGAATCCCGAGGCGACCCTGACTCGGTTGGTTAGGACCCTGGAGGCTCGCGGTGGCGACGTGCGTCCGGCCGAGCTGCACGATCTGATGTCGTGGTCGGCCGAGTCCCGGGTGTGGGCGGTCGGCGCGCACGAGTCGATCCTGGACAAGTCCGCCCCGGACGGGTTGGCGGCCGCTCATATCAGTGCCGATCAGTTCCGGCTGCTCATGGAGGTGCTGGGCCAGCATTTCGGCATGGTGTGCCTCGACGGCGGCAACAACTACCGCGAGGCCGCATTCTTGGCTGCTTGCCAGGTGGCTCACGAGTTAGTGGTTCCGGTGGCCTGGGATGCCAAGAGCATTCACGGGGGCCTGGTGGTGTTGAAGGCCCTTGAAGAGGCCGGGGTGCGTCCCGATCTGGTGGAGCGGGCCATCGTCGTTGGGTCGATGGGGCCGTGGGCTCGGGTTACGGCAGTGAAGCGGGACGTCCGCGACGGCCACAACACGTACATCGACTTGGGATACAAAATCATGGAGGTCCCGGCCGATCCGCACATCCACGCAGCTCGGCAGATGCAGTGGTCGGCATTGAAGCCTGCCACCCAGAAGGCGTATGCGGCGATCGCCGAGGAGATCTCGGCACGGCAGGCCGTGCGGCGATGAGTCGGATCGCGGAGCAGGAAGCCCGGTGGGCGGCGCGGCAGAACAGCCGCGGCCCTCGGGCGATCCTGTTGCGCTCCGCGATCATCGGCGGCGGGGTGCTCGCGCTCGTGGCCGCGTTGGCGTCCGCCGCTGCGGCCGGGCTGTGGCGTCCGCCCCAGGTGCTGGTGGTACCCACCCCCACGTACGTGACCGTGATCGCCACGGTGTCGCCGTCCGTGACGGCCACCACCGTCCCGGTCACCCCGCCAGCAACACCCACAGCCACGGCCGCAGCCTCTGTCCCTGCGCCCGTACCCGTGGAGACCACGACGACGCAGGCTCCCGCGACGACCCGCACCACCACGAAGACGACTACGGCTCCGGCCAGCACGTCGACTACCCGGACGACGACTACGGCCCCAGCCCCAGCAACAACGAGGGCCACGACGTCGGCCCCGGCCGCTGGGTCGAAGCCCTCGATCTCTGAGCTGACCTGTTCCCGGGCGGGTGGCCGGATCACCGCATCAGCGCGGATCACGACGGGCGGCCTTCCAGTCGATGTCGCCTGGGATCTAGCTGGCTACCCCACGGGCGGCACCAAGGCAGCCTCGACGACGTCGGTGTCGGCGTGGGCCACCGACGACGGTCCCGGCACATGCACGTTGACCGTCACCAACAGCGCGGGGTCCGCCCGCGCATCCAAAGCGTCGAACTGAGAAGGGGTGAACAGCGTGTCAGTGCCATCAGGTGGAAGCGCGCGGCCGGTCTCGGTCGATCTCTCCCGACGCATGTCCATGACGGCCGCGGCAGCGCCGACGGCGGCGACGTTGGGGCGTCCAACAGCCCCACTGCCCCGCAAACTGCCCGAGGTGGAAGCCGCCCTGCGCCAGCACCCGCACGCCGGTGTGTGGTGGGTGTCGTCGCTGGATGGGGGAGTGGGCCGAACCTCCGTAGCGCTCGCGTTAGCGCTGACCCTGGCCCGGCACCGCAGCTCGGTGGCGTTCATTGAC
>JAKOYE010000021.1 GCA_029780675.1 Actinomycetes bacterium | reverse complement strand
AGGTCGATACTGCCGGCCATGGCGGCGATGTGAATTCCCTCGGCCGTGGTGCCGCCCTGAATGTCGGCGACATCGGACATCAGCACCTGCTGGAAGTAGCGCATCGCGCGTGTGCGGTCGCCGCGGGCCAGCACCCAGGCGTGTACCACCCCGGACAGGGTGGAACCGTGCGAGGTCCGGTGCAGGTAGTAGTCCACGGTCCGGGGAATCTGTTCGGGGGTGAACCGGTAACCCAAGCGCGCGAACAACTCTCGCAGTTCGTCGGCGGAGAGCAGGTAGAACAGCATCAGCACGTCGGCCTGTTTGGAGGCCTGGTAGCGGTTGACGTTGTCGTTGTCCGCCTCCAGGATCCGGTCCAGGCGCTGGATGTTGCCGTGGCGTGCGCGCAGCCCCGCCCAATCCAACTCGGCCAGGTCTTCGTACCCCTCGAACTGACTGATCACACCGCGGTCGGAGGCCGGGCCAGGGCCGGGGGCGGCGTGGAAGGGAACGTACATCCGCCGGCTGACGTCATCCCACTGGTCCAGTTCGCGGCCGTGGATTCCCAGGCGCTCGAGCAGGTCGAGACGATCCCGAAGCGGCATCGCGTCCAGGGCGTCGAGGGCCCGCACGATCGACCACACCGCCATCACATTGGTGTAGGCGTTGTTGTCGACCCCGTCATAGGGGCGGTCGGGGTAGCCGGAGTGGAACTCGTCGGGGCCGATGACGCCGCGGATGACATAGCGGCCGGCCCCGTGGTCGTATGTCTCGTCGAACTCCGCCCGGCTGACCCAGAACCGGGCGATCTCGGCGAGCATCTCCGCGCCGTCCTCGACGAGGTACTCCAGATCCCCAGTGACCTGGTAGTACTGCCAGACGTTGTAGGCGACGGCCACACCGATGTGGTGGGCGCGCGCGCTGGCGTCCGGGTTCCACCGGCCGGAGTTGGGGTTGAGATGAAGGGTCTGGCTCTCCTCCCGGCCGTCGCTTCCGGACTGCCAGGGGAACATCGCCCCGGCCCATCCGGCCGCTTGGGCCGCCCGTCGGGCCTCCGGAAGTCGCCGGTAGCGATAACGCAGCAGCGAACGGGTGGTGGCGGGGGAGCGCAGATTGAGCACCGGGAACACGAACAGTTCGTCCCAGAAAATGTGCCCACGGTAGGCCTCGCCGTGCAGACCCCGGGCCGGCACCCCGGCATCGAGGTCGACCGCCCCGTTGGGCACGGCCTGCAGCAGGTGCAGCAGGTGCAGGCGCACCACCCGCATCGCATCGGGGTTCTCGTCGAACGCGATGTCGAACCGCTCCCACAGGTGCGCCCACTCCCGGATGTGACCGTCGCGCAGTTCGGCGTAGCGGCCCAGGTGGTTGAGCAGTCGGGTGGCGGCGTCGCCCGGTTCGGAGATGGCGTGGTCGCGCCCGGTGAAGATCGCGGCCATCTTCTCCACCGTCACCGACTCACCGGGGCTCAACGTCACCACGAAGTCATGGCCGACGCGGCGGTCTTCGGAGACGAAGCGGCCCTCGGTGGCCAGTGCGGTGTCGCCGCGCCACAGCGTGGTCCGGGATGCCACCGCGATCGGGACCCGTGACTGCACCGTCTGGCACACCAGAAGACTGGAGTTGGGCGACAGTTCGGTTGCCGTCGTCACCACCAGGTGGTCGTCGGAGAACGCGCGGTAACGATCCACCCCGCTGTTTCGGACGTCGCCGTCCACCATCGACAGGATCTCGATCGTGCCCGACCAGTCCTCGGCCCAGATGGTGGTTTCCAGGGCGCAGGCGTGCGGCTTGTGCATCGCGGCGATCCGGCGCTGAGTGACCCTGCTGGTGCGTCCGGACGGGTCGCGGAAGCGGAACTCGCGGGTGAGTTCTGCCTGCCGCAGGTCCATGTTCTGCCGGTAGGACAGCAGTTCGGTGTTGTCGATGTCGAACCAGTCACCGCCGTCGATCCGGAACTTCAGCGGCAGCCAGTTCGGCAGGTTGACCAGGCTCTCGTTCTCCACGGTCTGTCCGGAGATCTCGTCGGAGAGCCGGTTGTACAGGCCGGCGGCATACGTTCCGGGATAGTGATGCGGTCCTTCGGCGGACTCCGGGGCGGAGCCGCGGGTGGCGCGGTAGCCGTTGCCGACGGTGCACAGCGCCTCGCGCAGCCGCTCCTGTTCGGGGATGTATCCGCCGTAGGTGAACGACCAAGGGCCGGAGAGGTTTTGGCGGTCGATGTCGCACTGGTCGACCAGCCGTTCGATGAACGCGCAGACCTCCGCGGGATCGTCGAGGCTGTAGCGGGCGGCGGTGGCCCGGTCGCCGTCCTCGGTGTGGCGCACCACGATGCCGATGCCGTCGTGCAGCACGGCATCGAAGGCGTCCTCGTCGGTCAGGTCGTCGCCGAGGAAGATCGGAAGCAACGGTTCCTGCCCGGCGATCCGGTCGACGATCCACCGCAGTGTGCGGCCCTTGTCCCAGTCGATATCGGGACGCAGTTCGACCACCTGGCGGCCGGAGGTGACCTTCAATCCCCGCTGGCGGCCGATATCGTGCACGGCCGCGGTGACCGTCGGCGCGGCGTGCGCCGCGGCGTTGCGATAGTGCACGGCGACGGCGTACCGCTTGTGCTCGACGTTGACACCGTCGATGTCCGCGAACCGGTCGACGAGTTCGGTGGCGGCGGCCGCCAGTGCGGGCACCGCTGCGGCGGCCGTGTCGTTGCTGTACGTGGAGCCATCCGGGCCCACCATCTCGAACCCGTGACTGCCGGCGTACCACAGCCCCGGGATGTCGATCCGCTCGCGGATATCGTCCAGGCCGCGCCCGGACAGGACCGCGACCGGATACAGCGCTGCCAGGGAGGTCAACGCCTTCTCCGCCCCCGGCACGAGGATTGCGGCAGCCGGGTCGTCGACGATATCGGACAGGGTGCCGTCGAAATCGAAGAAGAAGGCCGGGCGCCGGGCGCCGACCACCCCGGCGATCTGGCTGAAGGACCGCAGCGCGTCCGGCAGAGCCGACATCCGCCGGTCGATCGCCCGTACCCCGACCTCGGCCAGATCCATCACCACCGTGTCGGCTCCGTAGTCGAGCAACCGGTCGGCCCGGTCGCCGCCGCGATCCACCCCGATCACCAGCATGAACCCACCGTCGCGGCCGGCCCGGGTCCCAGCTTCGGAATCCTCCACGACGACCGCGCGGCCCGGCCGCACACCGAGGCGCCGGACGGCTTCCAACAGCACCGCGGGATCCGGTTTCCCGGGCAGTTTCAGTTCGCCGGCCACCACCCCGTCCACCCGGGTCTCGAACAGACCCTCGATACCCGCCGAGCGCAGGACGGCCGCGCAGTTGCGACTGGCGGAGAACACCCCGACCCGCACTCCGGCCTCGATGAGGCGTTTGACCAGCGCGACGGTGGAGGCGAAGACCGGCACCCCGTCAGCGATCCGGGCGGCGAACAGTGCCTGCTTGCGATTGCCCAACCCGCACACCGTGGCGGGATCGCCGTCGCGCCCGGAGTCCGCCGGGTTACCCCACGGCAGCACGACACCACGGGAGGCCAGGAAGTCCCGCACACCGTCGTAACGGGCTTTCCCGTCGATGTGGTGGCGGTAGTCGTCCGCGGTGAACGGGTCGTGGTTCTCGGCCTCCGAGGGTTCCCGGCTCGCCAGGTAGTCGTCGAAGAGTTCCTTCCAGGCCGCCTCATGCAGCGCGGCGGTGTCGGTGATCACCCCGTCCAGGTCGAACAGCACGGCGTCGTGGTGCCGGGGGTCGATGGTGACTCGGATGTCGCTCCGATCGCTGCCCATGGGCTCGACCCTAGGCGACCGTCGGTTGCCGGTGACCAAGGTCCGCTGACAACGGGAGGCGGCGCGCACTAGGGTCGGATACTGGGCGGACTTCGCCCGGGGAATGCCCGGAGGATGCCCGGAGAAGGGGAGTGGAATGTCTACTGCGGCAGGCAGTCGCCCGATCGTCGTCGGAGTCGATGGGTCACCGGCGTCCAGAGTTGCGGTGGACTGGGCGGCGCGGGACGCGTCATTGCGCGGTGTGCCGCTGAAGTTGGTGCAGGTCCTCAATCCGCCGGTGGTGATGGTCTTCCCCGAGGTTCCGATGCCGCCCGGTTACCTGGAGTGGCAGCAGAGCGAGGGCCAGGCACTGCTCGACGCCGCCAAGGCGACCGCGTTGGAGGCCGCCCCCGATCTCGAGGTGACCACCGAGATGGTCAGCGGCCCGTCGATTCCGACTCTCGTCGAGCAGTCCAGGGACGCGGAGATGCTGGTGGTCGGCTGTCGCGGCCGCGGCGCGATCGCGCGCCGGCTGCTCGGTTCGGTCAGCAGCGGGCTGATCCACCACGCATTCGGTCCCGTCGCCGTCATCCACGACGAGGACCCCACGATTCCGCATCCGGCCAAGGCGCCGGTGGTGGTCGGTGTCGACGGTTCACCGGCCTCGGTGGACGCTCTGGAGATCGCCTTCGAAGAAGCCTCGCTGCGCGGTGTGGATCTGCTGGCCGTGCATGCCTGGAGTGACGACGCGGTGTTCGAGTTCCCGGGCACCGACTGGTCAACGCTGCAGGAGATGGGGGAGGAGACCCTCAGCGAGCGGCTGGCGGGCTGGCAGGAGCGCTATCCCGACGTCCTGGTGCGCCGACTGGTTGTCACCGACCGGCCCGCCCATCAGCTGATCGAACAGTCCGCGGAGGCGCAGTTGCTGGTGGTGGGCAGCCATGGCCGCGGTGGTTTCGCCGGGATGCTGCTGGGCTCGGTGAGCACGTCGGTCGTGCAGGCCGCGAAAGTGCCGGTCATCATCGCCCGCCCCCGTCCCAAGGCGGATTAGCCGGTCCCAACGCGGATGAGGCGGGTCAGCCGGGCGACTGCTCGGGAGGCAGGTGCAGCGGTGCGGTCCAGCGCAGCACCGTTCCGCCGGTGAGCGACTCGCCCACCCGGAGATTCCCGCCGACCTCCTCGGCGCGGGTGCGCAGGTTGGACAGACCGCTCGGGGTCACCACGGTGGGCATTCCGCTGCCGTCATCGGTCACCTCGATGCTGAAGTCGTCCTCGACGCGCACCGTGACCGTCACCGTGGCCGCACCGGCGTGCCGGACGGCATTGCTGACGGCTTCGCGCACCACCGCCTCGGCGTGGTCGGCGACCGCGGGCTCCACCACCGAGAGCGGTCCGATGAAAGTGACGGCGGTGCGCACCCCGGACCGGCCGAAGCTGTTGACGGCCTCAGTGATCCGCTGCCGCAGTCGGGTGGTCCCGGCCGCGCCGCCGTGCAGGTCGAAGATCGTGCTGCGGATGTCGCCGATGACGTTCTGCAGTTCGTCGACGGTATCGGCCAGACGCTGCTGCACCTCGGGAATCACCGCCCGCGCGGTCGCGCCCTGAAGCGACAGACCCACCGCGAACAGGCGTTGGATCACATGGTCGTGCAGATCCCGGGCGATCCGATCGCGCTCGGCCAGCACGTCGAGTTCGCGTGTCTGGCGCTGACTGTTGGCCAACTGCCAGGCCAGCGTGGCCTGATCGGCGAAGGCGGCCGCCATGGTCAGTTGATCGTCGGTGAAATTCCGGCCGCCGTGGCACCGCAGCACCACCACTACGCCGGCGACGGTATCGCCGGCGGATTCGGCGACGCTTCCGGGTGGTCCGCAGTGGCAGCAGCATGGCCGGGCAGGACGGGAGATTCGTGACGGCCGGACCGGTGCCGCCATCGAGACGGCGCGGTGTCCGGTCGGCGAAGGTGGCCGCGATGGCGTTGTCGCACAGGGGGATCGGAGACGTTCGGGAGACCAGCCCGGGGTCGCCGGCGGTCTCCACGACGACCAGGCCACCGACCTCGGCGGCGTCGGCCGCCGGTCCGGCGGAGTCGGCCGGAACCGCCACGAAGACCGCATCGGCGTCCGTGAGGTGAAGCGCACGTTCGGCGATCAACCGGAACACCCGTGCGGGTTCATCGCCCGCGAGCATCTCGGTGGCGATATCGCGGGTCGCCTCGATCCAGGACTGGCGGATTCGGGACTGTTCGTAGAGGCGCGCGTTGTCGACGGCGATTCCGGCGGCCGCCGCCAGTGCCTCGACCAGGACCTCGTCGTCCTCGGTGAACTGCGCACCGCCGGCCTTCTCCGCCAGATAGAGGTTGCCGTAGATCTCGTCGCGGATGCGCACCGGAACACCGAGGAAGGTCCGCATCTGCGGATGCCCGGGCGGGAAGCCCACCGAGTCCGGGTGGGTGCGGATGTCGGCCAGCCGGATCGGGGTCGGATCGTCCAGGAGCACACCCAGCACCCCCCTTCCGGTGGGCAACCGGCCGATCGCGGCGCGTTCCGCGTCCGCCATCCCGACGGCGACGAAGTCGACGATGTCGTGGTCACCGGCGGTCGCATCGCCGCGGATGCCGAGGGCCCCGTAGCGGGCGTGGACCAGTTCGGTCGCCGTCCGCACGATGGTGCGCAGTGTCACCTCGAGGTCGAGCCCGGAAGTGACCGCCAACATCGCGTCGACCAGGCCGTCGAGCCGGAGCTTCGGATAGGACGGGTCACGCAGGGCGGCGCGCTGCTGTTTCCGCTGGGCCTTGTCGGGCACGATCAGCCGTCGCGGCGGCGCTGCTGATCGAGTTTGGAGATGAACACCGCCGCCTGGGTGCGCCGCTCCATCCCGAGTTTGGCCAGCAGTCGGGAGACGTAGTTCTTGACGGTCTTCTCGGCGAGGAACATCCGGGCGGCGATCTGCTTGTTGGTCAGACCCTCGCCGAGCAGGCCTAGCAGGACCCGTTCCTGTTCGGTCAGACCGGAGAGCGGATCGGTGCGCTCGGCCGCGCCGCGCAGTTTGGCCATCAGGGCGGCGGCGGCGCGGTTGTCCAGCAGCGACCGTCCGGCGCCGACGTCCTTGATCGCCTGGGCCAGTTCCATGCCCTTGATGTCCTTGACGACGTATCCGCTGGCACCGGCCAGGATGGCGTCGAGCATCGCCTCGTCGGAGGTGAACGACGTCAGCATCAGGCACCGCAGGTCGGGCATCTTCGAGAGGAGGTCGCGGCACAGTTCGATGCCGTTGCCGTCGGGCAGGCGGACATCGAGGACGGCGACGTCGGGCTGTAACACCGGGATCTGTGCCATCGCCTGGGCGACGGAGCCGGCTTCGCCGATGACCGTCAGATCGGGGTCGGCACCCAGCAGGTCGATCAGGCCCCGCCGAACGACCTCATGGTCGTCGACGAGGAAGACGGTGACACCGCTGGACGAGCCCATGAGCAGTCACGATAACCCGGCCTCACAGCAAGCGTTGCGGGTCGACGACAAGGACAGAACAGTCGGTGCCCTGCAGGGCTGCCTGGCCGGTCGGGCCGAGGAGCTCACCGACCGTCGCGGTGTTGCGCGCGCCGACCACGACCAGCTGGATCGAGGCGCTGTGGCGGGCGAGGTAGTGCAGCATGCTGCCGTGCACGGCCACCGGTTTCACGTCGAGGTCGGGGTAGCGCCGTCGCCACTCGGCGAGCCGCCGGTCCAGTCGGGCCCGCACCATCCGGTTCCCCTCGGATACCGCATGGGTGTCGTGGACGTCGGAGTAGCGCGACTGCCAGCTGCCCAGCGCCCGCAGCGGGGCTGCGCGCAGCCGGGCCTCGGCGACGGCGAACTGCAGTACCGCCGCGCTGGCCGGGGTGTCGTCGACCTCGACCACCACCCACCCCGGCTCGGCCGGTTCGCCGCCGCGGACCACCGCGACCGGGCACTGCGCCGAGGCCACCAGCGCCGACGCCGTCGACCCCATCCGGTGGTGATCGACGTGCCGCAGCCCGATCGCGCCGACACAGACCATGGCCGCGGTCCGGGAGGCCTCCAGCAGCGACAGCGTCGGCGATCCGGTGCGCACCTCGGTCACCACCCGCGCCGGCCGCCCGGTGGCCTGCACCGCGGTGGCGGCGGTGTTCACGGCGGTGCGTGCATCGTCATCGCCGCTGCTGCTGCTGGGCTCCGCGACGGCCAGCAGGAGCAGTGGGATGTCGCGGCTGACCGCCTCCTCGACGGCCCACACCGCGGCCCGGATCCCGGCGCGGGAGCCGTCGACCCCGACCGCCACCACCGGCGGGGTGAACGATGCGGTCGGCCCGGTCATCAGCGCCTCCCCGGTGCCAGTTCGACGTCCACCGGCTCCTCGGCCTGCCCGAACAGCCGCTCGGTGTCCGCCCGGGTGCAGGGCGCGTTACCCGGGGTCAGCAAGGTGGCCGACCCCGCGGCGATGCCCAGCCGGACCGCCCGTTCCAGCGGCCAGCCGCGGAGCATGCCCACCGCGACGCCGGCGACCATGGCGTCACCCGCGCCGACGCCGCTGCCGCCGGGGGGTATCGGGACGGCGGCGAATTTTCGTGCCCGGCCGTCCGACACCAGTACCGCGCCACCGGCGCCGATCGACACCAGGACGTGCCGGGCGACTCCGCGGGCCACGATCCCCAGCGCCACGGCGATCTGCTCGGACTCGGTCTCCAGCGGTCGGTTCGCGTACTCCCGAAGCTCCCGCGCGCTGGGCTTGAGCAGGAACACCCCGGACTCGACGTTCTGCAGTCCGCCGCCGGAGGTGTCCAGCAGCAGCGTCGCCCCCAGCTCATCGCAGAGGTTGGCGACCTGCTGGTAGAAGTCCAGCGGCACGCCGGGCGGCAGGCTTCCGCTGGCGACCACCACCGGCGGGCCCGCTGCGGAGGCCTGGTCTCCGAACGCCGAGGACACCTCCCGTCGCAGGTGGGAGAGGCACTCGGTCTGCTCGGCGACGGTGAGGTGAGGCCCGGGCAGCACGAACCGGTACTGCTTGGCGGTGTTCTCCTCGTTGACGGTGAAGTTCTCCCGGGTCACGCCGCCGATGCGCACACGGTGCATCGCCAGCCCCTCGGCGGTCAGCAAGTTGCACACCGCCTCCCCGGCAGGTCCGCCCGCCGGGAAGACCGCGGTGGCCGGCACTCCGAGCACGCCGGCAACCCGGGCGACGTTGATCCCGCCCCCGCCGGGGTGGTACAGCGGTGCCGCGCAGCGCATCTTGTGGGTCGGGCCGATCAGCGGGATGCTCGTGGCGATGTCGAGGGCCGGGTTCATGCAGAGTGTGACGATCCGGTTCGACACCTTCATAACGACATTCCTACCGGCTTCTCACAGACCGCTCGGGTAGGTTTCCGGATTCTGCCCGGCGACCCAGACGCTGGTCGGCTCCAGCGGTTCCAGGGCACGGGTGACGTCGATGTGGATCATCGCATCGAACTGATCCGAGGGCCGCACATGGAAATAGTGGCTCTGCCGCTCGGTCTGCGGGAGGTAGATCACCCCGATGGCGCGCCCGAGCCGGACCACCTCGAGAGCATGGGATGCCGGGGATCCGTCGTGCATCGTCACCCAGAAGTCGCCCTTGCCGGACTGGTGCAGCAACTCCTCGATGCTGCCCGCCAGCGCCGGACGGACCACCTTGTGTTGCGCGATCCCACCCCACTCGTCGGCGGCGGTCACACTGCCGGAGTACGTGGAGAAGCCGATCAGCCGGGATTCCGGCCCGTACCGCTCCCGGGCCAGTTGGCCGATGGTGATCTGGCCGTCCGCGGCGACCTCGGTGGCCCGGGCGTCGCCGACATGGGAGTTGTGCGCCCACACCACCACGCGGGCCGGGGTCCGGTGATCGCCGTCGCCGCCGCCGTGCCGGTCCAGATGTTCGATCAGCGCGTCCAGCGTCGAGGCCATGTGGGTGTCACGCATGTTCCAGGACGTCACCCGGCCCCGGAACATGCTGCGGTAGTACGCCTCGGCGTCGCGCACCGTGACGGCGTTCTGCCGGGCGTAGAACAACTCGTCCTCGGCGGGGGCGCCGTCACGGCTGAGGAAGGCCACCGCGCTGCGCTGCATCTCGACCAACTGCTCGACGGCCTGGCGTTCGCAGTTCGGGCCGGCGCCGAACGCGGCGGCGTACCCGTAGGCCTGACCGTCCTCACCGGTGGAGTGGTCGAAGCATGCGTAACGGGCCCGCGCCCGGGCCGCGGCGGCCGGGTCGATCCCGTCGAGGTAGCCGATCACCTCCTGCATGGACCGGTGCAGGCTGTAGAGGTCGAGTCCGTAGAACCCGGTGGTGCGCCGGCCCTCGGCCACGCGGCGGCCGTTGTGCCAGCGCAGCCATTCGACGAAGTCCCGCACCACGGTGTTGCGCCACATCCAGGCCGGGAACCGTTCGAAACCGCGCAGTGCCTCCTCCGGAGAGGTGTCCGAACCCGACCCCTGCACGTAGCGGTTGACCCGGTAGGCGTCCGGCCAGTCCGCTTCGGCGGCCACCGCGGTGAAGCCCTTCTCCTCGATCAGCCACCGGGTCATCTGCGCGCGCGCCTCGTAGAACTCGTGGGTGCCGTGCGAACTCTCCCCGATCAGCACCACCCGGGCGTCTCCGACGAGGTCGAACAGCACCTCCTTGGGCGGCACCCCGCCCGGTGCCGGGATCGCGACGGCCGCCACCAGATCGGCGGGCCCGGCCGCCGGGGCGACGGTGCCGGTTCCGGTCGGGCGGGCCAGCAGGTCGCGGACCTCGTCATCGGTGACCTGGGTGAAATCCCAGAACGATTCGCCGACGGCGAGAAACGGCGTCGGCATCGAGGCGCACACCACGTCCTCGACGATGCCGGCGAACTCCCGGCAGGTGGACTCCGGTGCGGCGGGCACGGCGACGACGATCGCCGCCGGCTCGGAGTCTCGCAACGCCTGCACCGCGGCCAGCATGGACGACCCGGTGGCCAGGCCGTCATCGACCAGGATCACGGTCTTCCCGGCGACGTCCAGCGGCGGCCGGCCACCGCGGTAGGCGGCCTCCCGCCGGAGCAGTTCGCGGGCCTCCCGATCGGCGATCTCCCGCAGTTGGTCGGGCGAGACCTTCAGACCGCGCAGCACATCGTCGTTGACCACGATCCGGCCACCGCTGGCCAGTGCCCCGACCGCGAACTCCTCGTGACCGGGCGCGCCCAGCTTCCGCACGATGAACGCATCCAGTGGGGCACCCAGTGCCCGGGCCACCTCGTAGGCGACGGGAAGGCCGCCACGGGCCAACCCGAGCACCACCACATCGGGCCGGTCGCGGTAGGCACCGAGCAGGCCGGCCAGCACCTGCCCGGCTTCCTTCCGGTCGCGAAACACCCGGCGTGGTTGCTGCCGGCGAATGCCCCTGGTGCTGGTCATGGCGACCCCTTCCCGCAGCAGGAGCGGGATGGACACGTCCCGCTGTCCTGTGTTCATCGCAGCACGCCGACCGCCGTCGCGAGTAGGGGCCATAAGTCCCCTGGGGTCGGGTTCCCGGCCCCGCGTGCTGGCCGTCCACGCACAAGGCGGGTAAGACTGGATTTTGTGGTGATGCGATTGATCGGTTCGGTGGCTGCCGCCGGGGCACTGTTGGCGGCGCGCCAGTTCTAC
>JAKOYE010000004.1 GCA_029780675.1 Actinomycetes bacterium | reverse complement strand
GGTGCACGGCGCACAGCCGATCGACGGGTAACCCTCCTCGACAAGGGGATTCACCAGGATTCCGTGCGCTTCGATATAGGCCTGCATGTCCTCGTCGGTCCAGGCGGCCAGCGGATTGACCTTGACCAGCCCGAACGCCTCGTCGTACTCGATCAGCCCGGCGTTGGCCCGGGTGGGGGCCTCGACCCGGCGAATCCCGGTGACCCAGGCCGCGAACGGCTGCAGTGCCGCACGAAGCGGCACCACCTTGCGCAGCCGGCAGCATTCGCCCGGATCCCTGGCGAACAGGTCCTTGCCGAGGAGCCGGTCCTGTTCGGCCACGGAGTGTTCGGGGGTCACGTTGACGACGGTGACGTCATAGACCGTCGAAACGGCGTCGCGGGTACCGATCGTCTCGGCGAAGTGGTAGCCGGTGTCCAGGAAGAGCACCGGTACCCCCGGCCGGACCTTCGCGGCGAGATCGACCAGGACGGCGTCCTGCATGTTGGAGGCCACCACGTACTCGTCGCCGAAGTGCTGATCGGTCCAGGCCAGCAGCTCGGCCGCGGTCGCGCCCTCCAGTTCGTCCGCGCCGCGGGCAGCGAGATCACGCAACTCCGATTCGGATCTCATCGGGACACTCCGCTCTTCGCGCGAGCGCTCATCGGTACCGATCCGCTCATCGGTGTTGTCCGCTCTTCGCGCGAGCGCTCATCGCAAAGCCTCCTCGTCGGCCCGCACGGCCCATTCCGCGAAGCGCTCGCCATCGTTGCGCTGGGCGACGAAGTTGCGCACCACCCGCTCGATGTAGTCGCCCAGTTCGACGCTGGTGACCTTGTGCTGGCGCAGTTTGCGGCCGAAACCGCTGTCGAGGCCGAGGCTGCCGCCCAGATGCACCTGGAAACCCTCGACCGGGCCGTCGCCCTCGTCGACCATCTGGCCCTTGAACCCGATATCGGCGACCTGGATGCGTGCGCACGAGTTGGGGCAGCCGTTGAGGTTGACGGTGACCGGCACGTCCAGTTGGGCGTTCAGATCGGCCAGCCGCTTCTCCAGATCGGGCACCAGGGACTGGGCGCGCACCCGGGTTTCGGCGAAGGACAGCTTGCAGTATTCGATTCCGGTGCACGCCATGAGGTTTCGCCGCCAGCGTGAGGGTGTCGACGGCAGGCCGAGGGCCTCCAGGCCGGTCCGGAGTTCGTCGACCCGATCGTCGGGAACGTCGAGCACGATCAGCTTCTGATACGGGGTGAACCGGATGCGGTCGGATCCCACCTTCTCGGCGAGGTCGGCGACCGCGGTGAGGATGGTGCCCGATACCCGTCCGGCGATCGGTGCGACGCCGACGGCGTTAAGGCCGTTGCGGAGCCGTTGCACCCCGACATGGTCGATGGGGTGGGTCACGGGATCGGGTGCGGGACCGTCGATCAGGGGCCGCTTCAGGTACTCCCGCTCGAGAACGTCACGGAATTTTTCAGCGCCCCAATCCTTGACCAGGAACTTCAGCCGCGCCTTGGACCGAAGACGGCGGTAGCCGTAGTCGCGGAACAGGCTGACGACCGCCTCCCAGACGTCGGGGACCTCGTCGAGGGGCACCCAGGCGCCGAGCCGCTGGGCCAGCATCGGGTTGGTGGACAGCCCGCCGCCGACCCAGAGATCCAGCCCCGGTCCGTGTTCGGGATGGTTGACCCCGACAAAGGCGACGTCGTTGATCTCGTGGACGACGTCCTGCAGGCCGCTGATCGCGGTCTTGAACTTACGCGGGAGGTTGGCGTACTCCGGCTTGCCGACGTATCGGCGGACGATCTCCTCGATCGCCGGTGTCGCGTCGATCACCTCGTCGAGCGACTCGCCGGCCAGAGGGGAGCCGAGCACGACGCGCGGGCAGTCGCCGCAGGCCTCGGTGGTCTGCAGGCCGACCTCGTCGAGGCGACGCCAGATCTCGGGCATGTCCTCGATCCGGATCCAGTGGTACTGGATGTTCTGCCGATCGGAGATGTCGGCGGTATCGCGCGCGAACTCGGTGGAGATCTCGCCCAGCGTGCGCAATGACCGGGCGGTCAGTGCGCCCCCGTCGCTGCGCACCCGCAGCATGAAGTACGGGGCCTCGATGAGGTCGACGTTCTCCTCCCCGGTGAACGTCCCGTCGTATCCCTCTTTGCGCTGGGTGTATAGACCCCACCAGCGCAGCCGGCCCCGTAGGTCGGTTTTGTCGATGCTGTCGAAACCCTGCTGGGAATAGATCTCCTCGACACGGTTCCGCACGTCGAGGGAGTTCTCCACCTTCTTGAACTCCTCATTGGCGTTGAGGGGTTCGAGGTGGCCCAGTGCCCATTGACCGTCGTTGCGGGCCTTGGTGGGCTGTGTCATGGAAAGCGCTCCTCGGATCGGGGAGCCGGCGTGAGGTGGGCGACATCACCGGTCGACTGTCCGGCGACGCATCCGGCGGCCGGCTGGGCGGTGGCGGGACTCTAGCGCGTCGGTGCGGTCAGGCCGGACGACAACAACAGCTGCACACGAGCTTGTAGTCGACATGCCGCCGGATTACCAGCGCAACGTTGCGCGACATCGACTCACGGACGGACACGCATCGATTCTGCCACGTCGTCTGCCGCCCACCTAATGGAGCGAGAGTTCGGAACATGGTGGGCGCGGGCAGCCTCTGCGAGACTCACGGCATGCTGCCCGACACCGCCGTACACCCCGGGACGGCGTTCGGGATCTATGTGCACGTGCCGTTCTGCGCGACCCGATGCGGATACTGCGATTTCAACACCTACACCGCGGCCGAGTTGGGCGGCGGAAGCCAGGACGGCTGGCTGGCGGCCCTGCGACTCGAATTGCGTCAGGCGGCCGCGCTGTGCGGTCCGGTACCGGTCGACACCGTGTTCGTGGGCGGCGGGACCCCGTCGTTACTGGGCGCTCGACGGTTGGCCGCGGTCCTCGACGCGGTTCGCGATGCCTTCGAATTGGCCGACGGCGCCGAGGTCACCACCGAGGCGAACCCGGAGTCCACCTCGCTGGAGTTCTTCGACACCATCCGCGCGGCCGGCTACACCCGGATTTCGGTCGGCATGCAGTCACTGTCGACGAGGGTGCTGGCGGTGCTGGACCGGACACATTCACCGGGCCGCGCGGTACAGGCCGTCCGCGAGGCCCGGGTGGCGGGCTTCGACCACGCCAATATCGACCTCATCTACGGCACACCGGGGGAGACCGACGCCGATCTGCTGGATTCCGTGGACGCGGCCCTCGACGCCGGGGCCGATCACGTCTCGGCCTACGCGCTGATCGTTGAGGACGGGACGGCACTGGCGAGGCGAGTGCGGCGGGGCGAGATCCCGGCACCCGACGATGACGTGCTCGCCCACCGTTACGAACTGGCCGACCGCCGACTGTCGGACGCCGGGCTGGACTGGTACGAGATCTCCAACTGGAGTCGGCCCGGAGGGCAGTGCCGGCACAACCTGGGGTACTGGACGGGCGGCCAGTGGTGGGGCGCCGGACCCGGCGCGCACAGCTTCGTCGGGGATCTTCGGTGGTGGAACGTCAAGCACCCCAGTCGCTACAACGAACTCCTGAATCGGGGGGAGTCCGCCGCGGCGGGATTCGAGCGACTGGACTCCCGGGCCCGTCACATGGAGGAGGTGATGCTGGGAATCCGTCTGCGCGACGGAATTTCGTCGACGATGCTGACGGCCTCCGAACGCTTCCGGGTCCGCGGGGCGATCGACGCCGGGCTTGTGCACGACCGCGGTGGACGGGTGGTGCTGACGGATCGTGGCCGGTTGTTGGCCGATGCGGTGGTACGCGAACTGCTTGACGATTGATCCGGCAGAACGTCTTGGGTCAACGCAAAAGGCAAGGCCGCGAGGGCTTGCGCCCTCGCGGCCTTGATTGGGGGAGTCTTACGGGTTAGTCCATGGCCCAGACCGGCGGGACGGGTCCGGAGCCGAAGGGCGAGTAGGCGTTGCCGCCGGCGGTGGTGCCGGGGGTGGCGACGATCTTGGCGTGACCGGACTTGGTGCACACCGAGGACAGGCCGGAGTCGCTGCACTGGGCCTCGTTGCTCGCGCCGGCGGCGGGAGAGAAGGCGATGGCGGCAGCGGCAGCGCCAGCCATGACGATCGGGGCGAAGATCTTGGTGATCATGAGATGGAGATCCTTTCGGTTGGTTGCGGTGCTGCCGGAATCCTCACCGGCGGTGGTCATTTCGTATGTTTTTCTGTGATGACTCCACTGTATGGGCCTTCCCGGAGGCAGTCACGCGGCTCATAGGAAAGACATAGAAACACGATCTGCTATTCGTGTATGCAATCTCGTTCGCGGGCCCTCGGCCGACCTGCGCCGGAATGAGAAAGGGCCGCGAGGGCAATTGCCCTCGCGGCCCTGTTGGGGGAATCTCGCCGGCTATTCCAGGACCCACACCGGCTGGTTGGGTCCGCCGTCGAAGGGCCAGTACCCGGCCCCGATCGCATTGATTCCCGGCACGGTGACGATCTCGGGGTGTCCGGTGTTCGCGCAGGTCGGGGTGAGGCCGTAGTTCTGGCACTCCGCGGTGGCGGACGCTCCTGCGGCGGGTGCGAAGGCCACGGCGACCGCGGCGGCGCCCGTCAGGAGGATCGGGCCAAGGACCTTGGTGATCATGGGTCGGTATCCTTTCCTGCGCTGTGGTGACTGTCCGGAATCCCCACCGTCGGTGGCGATTTCATCCTTCTGTCCTGTTATGTCTTGAGCCTATGGCGAGTCTTCGGGAGTGTCACGGGGCTCATAGGGAAGACATAGGAATCACGATGTGCAATTCGTGCATCGGCTGCTGGCGGTGTGCCCGCAGCGGCCGCACATCTGTACCGAGGCTCCTGCATTCACCCGCCGGCTGTCCGGTCGGGCCGGCACCGCGGCACCGCCGTGGAACCGGGTGTCGGCGATGAGAACCCGGCCGCCGGTCGCCTGTTGCCGGCGCTCCCAGGACTCGACGAAATCCCTCGCAGCGTGGTCGATGTAGTCCCCGGATATCACCAGAGTGGCGTCCGCCCCCGCCGGGACCGAGTTCAGCGTCTCGTGCAGGCGCGGCAGCGACAGGAAGGTGCATGGTCCGGAGATGACGATCCGCCACCACCCGTCCGCGGACTGTTCGGCCTTGATCTCCGGGTGCGCCACCCGCCAGACGGTCATCAGGATGGACAGCAGGAGGCCGAGCAGAACCCCCTCCAGCAGGTTGAGGAACACGACGCCGGCGGCGGTCACCAGGTACACCGCGATATCGCCGTTGCGCTTCGCGGTCGTGATGTGGGTGAGCTTCACCAGTTGGATGCCGATGACCACGAGCAGGCCCGCCAGTGCCGCGGTGGGGATCTTCTCGATCAGTCCGGCGAACGGTAGTGCGAAGACCAGGACCCAGACGCCGTGCAGGATGCTCGATGCCCTGGTCCGGGCGCCGGCCGCGACGTTGGCGGAACTGCGCACGATGACGCCGGTGATCGGCAGGCCGCCGATGGCTCCGGACACCATGTTCGCAGCGCCCTGCCCCGCCAGTTCGCGGTCGAGATTGCTGCGGGTGCGGGTTTGCATCCGGTCGACGGCGACCGCCGTCAGCAGGCTCTCCACGCTGGCGATCAGTGCCACCGTGAGAACCCCGGCCGCGAATGCCCCCCAGGCTCCGTCCGGCAGTGCGGGAAGGTGCATGGCGTCCAGGAGCGACCCGTTCAGTTCGATCCGGGGAACCTCCGTGGTGATGACCAGAGACGCCAGGGTGGCGACGACGATCGCGACCAGCGGGCCGGGGATCACGCGCACCGCGGCCGGAGCCCACCGCCAGGCCAGCAGGATGGCGATCACGAGCACGCCGAGAGCAGTACTTGCGGGGTTGACCTCGGCGAGATGGCTAGGCAGGTGAACCAGGTTGTGGAAGGCCGAACTGTGCGATTCGCCACCCAGGAGCACGTGGATCTGCTGCAACGCGATGGTGATACCGATCCCCGCCAGCATCGCGTGCACCACCATCGGTGAGATTGCCAGGGCGGCGCGGCCCATCTTGGTCAGTCCGAAGATGATCTGCAGTAGCCCGGCGCAAACGGTGATGGCGCAGGTCACTTTCCACCCGAACTCGGCGATCAGCCCGGCGACGATCACCGTCAGTCCGGCGGCGGGACCGCTGACCTGCAACGGTGAACCACCCAGTGCCCCAGCGACAATGCCGCCGACGATCGCGGCGATGAGGCCGGCGAGGGCCGGAGCGCCGGAGGCGACCGCGAT
>JAKOYE010000235.1 GCA_029780675.1 Actinomycetes bacterium | reverse complement strand
CCGGCACCAGCCCCGCACACGACACAAGGTGGTCATCATCGAACACAGCCGAATCGGCCTTGAACCTGTGGGACACTATCACCGAAAGTGCCTTTCCTGCGCTGGTCAGATTTTTGTGTGAGAACTCAAATCATCCCAGCTCAGAGGGCACTTTCCTTATTGCGACACCCGTCCTGAACCTAATTCATCGGTGGATCGAGGCTTAGAGTAGGCAGCCATGTCCGACATGGATCGCCGCAGTCTGATGGTGATGGCCGGCCTTGGGTTCGCCGCCGTCGCGATTCCCACGCCCACGGCCGGCGCCGTGCCGGAAGCGCCCGAGCCCCCCGTCCCACCCCAGCCCGGTAGCCCCGCGACCCCGGAGGGCCCGGCACCCGAGGCGGCACTGCCGCAGGTGTTCGGCGATGAGTTCAACGGTCCGGCCGGTTCCGCCCCGGACCCCGCGCGCTGGTCCATTGCGCAGCGCCGCGAGCTGATCAAGAACCCGGTGTTCTGGGATCGGCCGGAGAACATGGGCCAGTACCGCGACGACCGTGAGCACGTGTTCCTCGACGGCAACTCCAATCTGGTGATCCGGGCCACCCGCGAGGCGGACGGTAAGTACGTCAGCGGCAAGGTGGTCGGCAATTTCAGCGCGCCGATCAACCACACCTTCGAGGCGCGGGTGAAACTCGACTGCCTGACCCCCGGCTGCTGGCCGGCGTGGTGGCTGCTCAACGACAATCCGGTGCGCGGTGGCGAGGTGGACCTCGTCGAGTGGTACGGCAACATGGAGTGGCCGTCCGGAACAACGGTCCACGCCCGCTTGGACGGCACCTCGTTCGCGACCATGCCGTATCCGGTCGACAGCGCCTGGCATACCTGGCGGATGACCTGGAACGAGTCGGGCATGTACTTCTGGCAGGACTACAAGCCCGGGATGGAGCCGTACTTCGAGGTTCCGGCCTTCTCGATCGACGATTGGGCCTTCAACGATCCGGGCTTCGCGATGAAGCCGGTGTTCAACGTGGCGGTGGGTGGATCCGGTGGACGCGACCCGCGTCCGGGCACCTACCCGGCGCAGATGCTCGTGGACTGGGTGCGGATCTTCCCCGGCTAGTAGTTCCCGCCGATCCGTTTCGACGATATCCCGCGCGAAGTCGGGATTCGCGCCTTAGGGTGCGCGAGTGGACATTCTCATCATGTTCCTGCTGTTCGGGATCACGCTGCTGGTGTGGCGCGGTGCCAAGGGCGGGTTGATCCTCGGGCTGTGGGCCGTCGGCATCGTCGCGATGCTCGGGTTGTTCCGCTACCACGTCACCTCAGTCCTGGATTTGAGCTTCTGATGTCGGGCGTCGTCGTCGAACAGACGCCCGCCACCGGCGGGCAGGCCGAAGGGCGCGGTGGCCTGTGGGGGTTCCTCACCTTCTGGGGACTGCACGCCTGGGTGCTGGCCTACACGGTGGTGATGCTCAGCGCTTTCTACATCCAGTTCGGTGAAGGCGAGTTCCCCTGCCCGCTGTGCATGCTGCAGCGCTACGGGATGATCCTGTCCACGCTCGGGGCGCTGTGGATCATCATGCAGGCGCGCCGCGGCACGCTGACCACCGCCCGCTATGCCCAGGGTCTGGGTATGGGAATGATCGGCGTGCTGGCCGGTGTCACGGTGTCACTGCGCCAGATCGCCCTGCACATCAAGCCGGGCGACCCCGGATACGGTGCGCCGGTGATGGGGTTGCACCTGTACACATGGGCGTTCGTCACCTTCGCGATCGTGTTGCTCTACGTCGGGGTGATGCTGATGCTGATGCCGCGCGGCATCCCGCAGGCGCCGGCGGCGGGAAGTGCGGCCGAGAAGGTCTCCACCGCCGTCATCTGGCTGTTCATCGGGGTGGTCGCCGCGAACGTCATCGCGATCATCTTCCTCGAGGGTTTCGCCGCCGTACTCCCGGACGATCCCGAAGGCTACAACCTGATCGATCAGCTGACCGGCCGGTGATCACCGCGGCGGCGCCGCAGGAACCCGAACCCGATCAGGACCAGCGCCTGTAGCGGCCCCGATTCGTAGACGGTGTAGCCGAGATCCTTCAGGATCGCCAGTTCGATCGGGCTGAGCACCCGGACTCCCAGTCCGGTCTCGGTGACGGCGTTCATCAACATGGTGTCGGCGCCGGTGAACGTGTAGTCGTCGAGGTGCGACACCGAGCTGCCCCACTCCCACGGGTCGGGGGTGTACAGCGGGATAAGTCCGCCGTACGCGGCAACCGCATTGGGTCCGCCGAAGTACAGCCCACCGCCGCCGCCGATCAGGTTGTCGTCGTAGGCGGTTATCCATCGGTAGTTGTTGGTGATGACGTTCGTGCCGTCGGCGGTGACCAGGAACCGGTCGAACGTCGTCCAGCTGCGGGCGGAATTCAGGCCCGGCTCCTCGGTGTAGGACAGGAAGCCGAATGTGTGCAGCAACTCGTGCATCGCGGTGGAGGTGAAGTCGTACTGATTCCTGCCCACCGACGTGCCCAACGCCCAGGGATTGCCGAAGTTGAAGGCGATGTCGCCGTCGGCCTGGGAGCCGTTGGCGTCGACTCCGGACTGGATCTTCTGCTGCACCACGGTGGCAAAGAATCCCGCCCCGGGTTCGACCATGTCGCTGCCCGCGGAGGCCAGGGTGGAGGAAATCGGGTCGTTCTCCCCGGTGACCCGGTAGACCATGGTCGTCGGTGTGTCGACCGCTACGTACATCGCGAGCTGCATCGCGGCATCCTGGAGGGCGCCGCGCGCCTCCGAGGACCAGAACTGCGATCCGCTGCCGTAAATGAAGCTGAACGTCAGCATCGGTGCGGTGGCGTTCTGGGTCACCTGCAGGAAGGCCTCCGTGCTGGCCGGCCGGGTCGGGTCGAACAGGTTCACGTGGAAGCCGGTGTCAGTGACGGCGACGTTGAAGCTGTCCAGGCCGGTGAAATCGGTGCCCGGGGTGTAGACGTAGTCGCCGTCGGCGTTGATCTCGACGCTCCCGTAGCGGGGGGCCACGGTGACCTCGTAGGTCAAAGGGTCGTCCTCGGGGTCGATGGCCCCGACGGTTCCGGTGATGGGGCCGAGGAGTTGGCCGGTGGTCTGCACCGGGGCGACGGTGGGGGCCTGATTGAAGAATGTTCGCCGGATCAACAGGGCGATGCCCTCGACAAAGGCCTGCACCGGCGCCAGCAGTCCGGAGAACCAGTCGGTGGCCGCCGCCGCTGCCGGTACCGCGGCAACGGCCAGACCCGCGGGCGCGGTGATAGCGGTCTGCTCGAGCGGGCCAGGTGCGGGTGGAGTGGGCACCAGCGCGGGAGCGATGGACCCGTCGGTCTCGGTGGTGACCGTCACCGCCGCGTCGGCCGTTCGATCGGGTGCGGTGCTCGCCGCCAGTCGACGGGGTGTGTCGGTAGTCGCGATGCCGCGGACGCGGAGGCCCGGAGTGCTGGGCGGCAGCACCGGATCTGCCGCGGCCCGCCGGGCGGTCGGGCGCGGTGTCCGGCCGTCGGAGCCCGTCCCGCGGGGTGTCGGGGATGCTTCGAGGACGACTGGTGTCGCCGACGCCCCAGGAAGCGGTGACTCTGCTCGGTCTGCCCGGTCTGACCGGTCTGCCCGGTGACCCGACTCCCGCGTCGACCGGGCGGGCTGGGCCGTCAGGTTGCCGGGCCGGTCGGCCTGCTCGGCGGACCGAGCGGCCGACGCTGTGTCGGTGTCGCCGGTGTCACCGGTATCGGCCGTCGCCAGCGCCGGAGCGCTCAGCGACAGGCCTACGGCGAAGGCTGCCGCCGTCGCCCGGGCACCTTTTCTGGCCGCTGAAGACATCGGCGGGCTCCCTGCTGAACTCTGGATCGGTGGTGGGTATGACGCTACCGCTCGGAACGAGGGGCGTGAACCACGTCGCACCATGGCAACCGAATCGACACCGGTGGAGCCACCGCCGGTCACGTGTCGCGCTCAAACCATGTGAGACACATCAGGGTATTGACAGCACCCCGCCCGAAAGCTTAGAGTATCTTTATATTTAGTTAGCCCGCCAAAGAAAAGGAGTCCGGCACCCTGCCTGACACATTCTGGAACGCAAGGAGGAGCGATCATGACGAACGCAACGACATCCAAGGCCCGAAACAGCTCCTCATCGGTTTCAGTGTGGTTCAAGCGAGCTATCGCCGGTGGGCTCTTGGCCTGCGGCCCCGCGTTGGTGTCCCTGGCGACAGCCCCCGCGAGCCTCGCCGCCCCGGCAGATCAGACGCCATCGGTAGTGGCACATCACACCCAGACTCACGTCCCGAACGGCGCGGTCAAGCATCACCACCACCACCATGGCTCGAATGTCAGGACCGGCGGAGACGAGTAGGTCACAACTCAGCCCTTGGGCTCCGGCGCAGTCTCCATACGGTGTCGCCATGCGGCGTGTTAACTGATCCGATGTCGAGGAACCGCGCCACGACGCTGGGCGTCGTCCTGTTGGCAAGTGCGCTCGCCCTGCCTCCGTTCGCCAACGCGGACCGGGGCACGCCGCCGCTGCTCTACGGCTACTACGACGTCTTCGTGGATTTCTCCCGGCAGACGTTCAACGGGATTCCGACTCCGACGCCTGCCAAGACATTTCTGGTGGACTACACCGCTCGCTGCGATGTGGATGGCTGCGTGGTGAGCATGGACAACTCCGATGACCTCAGCCGCAACCCCGGCGCCCCGGCCGCTTTCGAGTACCGGTGGGTCAACAACCGGTGGGAGACCAGCGGTGATTACCCGTATCTCTGCGAGCGGATGAATCCCGACAGCGCGGTGCCGTCGGTGCGCTCGGATTACCTGATTCCGAACCCCGACGGCAGCTTCTCCGGCGAGCGAACCCTCACTGTCGGGGGAACCGGCTGCCCGGGTGAAGGGCCCGGGACGCACTGGCTGCCGATCGCCGTGACGCCCGCCGATCCACCGCCCACCGGGCGCTGACAGCCGATCACCCGCCGGCCGGCGGGAAAACATGGTGGAGCCGATGACGGGAATCGAACCCGCGTATTCAGCTTGGGAAGTCGGTGGGAACCGTCCGAGAGTGTCCGAGCGGGTTCGGCGGAGCGGGCCGACCTGCGGAACTACATCCACGTAAGTCCGCCCGCGTCCGCCGAAGTTGCCGCGACTTGTGACACGCTCGTGACACCGAGTTACATCGCGCGCTTTCGGTAGCGGTTGAGCACCATCAGTTCGGCCAGCGTCCAGCCGGTGAACCACGATCGTTGTTCGTTGGTCACCTCGCCCTCGGTGCGACTGGTCGAGGTCTGGGCGGTGTTCCCGGCGAACCGGGCCGACGCGGTGGTGATGACGGCGGCCACCTCGTTGTTGGGTTCTCCGGTCTCGGCGTCGAAGCCTCGGCCTCGGGTGTAGGCCCGCGCGAACGCGGTCACCACTGGGATGACCGCGTCCGCGACGATGGCTGCTGCTCGCCGCGCCTTGTCGTCGGTTTGACGCGGGTCGATCAGCGTCTCGACTTGGCGCGGGTTGACTCCGTTGGGGGAGGTCATGACTACGCCTCGGTGAGCAGCGTGACCGCCTTGGCCTGCAACAGGGCGGTGTCCCAGCGGGACACGACGCGGATACCGATGCTGTCGCAGTCGCCGAAGGTCTGGTCGAGGATCTTGACCTCGGCGTTGACGTCGCGGGCGACGACCACCTTGGAGAAGTCGACCAGGGCCACGCGGTTCTTCGTCGACACGGCGGGGATGTTGTCGGTGAGGATGACCGG
>JAKOYE010000229.1 GCA_029780675.1 Actinomycetes bacterium | reverse complement strand
GGGTATCAGCACCCGGCTGGAAGGCGGCACCGAGATGGCACCCCACGGCGTCCTCGACACCTACGTCAACCACGGCTGCCGTTGCGCGGCATGCACCAAGGCCTCCCGCGAGTACGGCCGCCGCAGGGCCCGGTTGCGTGCATACGGTCAGCTCGAAGAACTCGTCCCGCTCGAGCAGGTCGCCGCTCACATCGCTTGGCTATCGACACAGGGAGTTGGCTCCCGGCAGATCGCCCAGCTCGCCAACGTCGGTCGGATGACCGTCGAACAGGTCACCCGTCCTAGCAGTTACCGCCGCGGCGTGACCCCCCGTGTCGCCGCGGCGATCCTGGCGGTTCGCCCCACCCTGGATGCTCTGGCCGACTCCGCGCTGACCACATCTGCCGGCACCCAGCGTCGACTTCAGGCGCTGATGGTCCTGGGCTGGCCCCTCAGCCAGATCCAGCGCGCAACGGGCACCTCAGCCCTGCACCGCTGTCTCACTCGCGAGACCGTCACCGCGAAGCTGGCCCGTGAGGTCCGCGACTTCTACGACGCCCACTGGACCAGCTCACCGGAGGCAGACGGGCCCCACGCCCAGACCGCGATCACCCGCACCAGGCTGCGCGCCGAGAAGGCCGGCTGGCTGCCGCCACTGGCCTGGGACGACGACACGATCGACGACCCCAACCTGCCCGCCCCGGTCCACGCCCGCCGGCCCGCCAAGTCCTGGCAGCGCATCTACGTCGACGACGTCGCCGAGCTCGCCGCACTGGGCGCCACCTGGGCAGAGCTGGAGCACCGAGTCGGCGCCTGCCGCAACAGCATCGAGATAGCCCTGACCCGCGCCGGCCGCACCGAGCTGATCGGCCGGATCACCAGCAACCGGTGGGTGGCGGCATGAGCATCCAGACTCCCGCCACCCACCGGACTCCATCATCGCGCTCACCACGCCGTGCCCGCACCGCCCACCACATGCACGTCTACCGGGTCGCGGAGCGCTGCTGGCTGTGGGACTGCCCGTGCGGGGGAGGCGTGCACGGAGCCACCCAGTCCCTGCCCACCCAGCGAGCCGCGTTCGTCGCGGCCCTGGACCACTCCACCCGAAACCCTGGGAGCTGACCCCGATGACCACCACCGCGACCCCCCGGCCTCCTCGAGGACGCTGGCAGCAGGCCAACGTCTGGGCCGGGTACCTGATCCTCGGCTTCCCCGCGGTCGCCGCCGTCCCCGCCCTGATCGCGACCATCGCCCGCTTCGGCCTGCTCGACAGCATCCTCAACGCCGGACCTGCCGCCCTGGCCGCCTGCCTCCCGCTGGCCCTGTGGATCCGCTACACCCGCCGCCGGCCCGGGACCTACACCGGCAAGTTCACCTGGTTCGTCGTTGCGGTCATCGGCATCG
>JAKOYE010000226.1 GCA_029780675.1 Actinomycetes bacterium | reverse complement strand
CACGGCCCCCGGCCGAATCGGCAGCGCCAGCCGAATCGGCAGCGCCGGCCGCCAGCCTGAACGCGACCACCGGGATCTGCGATCCGTCGGAGATGACCTCGAAGTGATGGGACTTGACGAGCTGATCGGAGAACCACCGGGCGGTCTCCGAGAGCGTTTGCATGACCTGGGTGTATCCGGCCCGGCCCAACCGCAGGAAGTTGTAGTACTGGGCCACCACCTGGTTACCGGGGCGGGAGAAGTTCAGGGTGAAGGTGGGCATATCGCCGCCGAGGTAGTTGACCCGGAACACGAGTTCCTCGGGCAGCTGGTCGGCGTTGCGCCACACCACGAAGCCGATTCCCGGATAGGTCAGCCCGTACTTGTGGCCGCTGACGTTGATCGAGGCCACCCGGGGCAGCCGGAAGTCCCACTCGAGGTCGGGCTGCAGGAACGGCACCACGAATCCGCCGCTGGCGGCGTCGACGTGCACCGGGATGTCCAGCCCGGTCTCGCGCTCCAGGGTGTCCAGAGCCGCGCAGATCTCAGCGATCGGCTCCAGTTCGCCGGTGTAGGTGGTGCCCAGGATGCCCACGACGCCGATGGTGTCCTCATCGACGGCGGCCACCACCTGCTCGGGGGTGATCACGAAGCGGTCCTCCGCCATCGGCAGGTAGCGGGGCTCCACCTCGAAGTAACGGCAGAACTTCTCCCACACCACCTGCACGTTGGCACCCATCACCAGGTTGGGGGTGCGCTTCTTCCAGCCGTCCTCGCCGTCACGGGCGGCCACCCGCTGCTTCCACCGCCACTTCAACGCCAGCCCACCGAGCATCACCGCTTCGGAGGAACCGACGGTGGACACTCCGACCGCGCTGGCCGCGTCATCGTCGCGCAGGTTCTCGGCGTGGAACAGATCGGCGACCATCGACACGCATCGGGATTCGATCGCGGCGGTGGCCGGGTATTCGTCCTTGTCGATCATGTTCTTGTCGAACGTCTCGGCCATCAGCTTCTCGGCCTCGGGATCCATCCACGTGGTGACGAACGTCGCCAGGTTCAGCCGCGAGCTGCCGTCGAGCATCAGTTCGTCATGGATGAACCGGTACGCCGCCGCCGGTTCCATCGGCTCGACCGGCAGCCGCAGCGACGGGATCGGGTCGGTGGACAGCCGCCCCGTGTAGGCCGGCGCGATCGACGGGGAGCGGTACTTCACGTGCGGCATGGGTGGCCTTTCCTCGTTGGGTGGTTACAGCGTGGCGAGCGCGGGACGGATATGCGCCAGGATTCGCGACGCCGAGGTGGGCACCGGGGCCGGGCCGGGATCGGCGGCGGCGGCGTTGGCCGCTCTGGCATGCACGAACGCCGCCGACGCGGCCGCCTCGGCGGGCAGCAGACCGGCGGCGAGTAACGCCCCGATGATGCCGGACAGCACATCACCGGAGCCGGCGGTGGCCGCCCACGATCCACCGGCCGGGTTGAGATACGCGATCCCCGACCGGCCGTCGGCGATGACGGTGAGATGGCCCTTCAGCAGCACGACGGCACCGAGTTCGGCGGCCAACCGGCGGGCGGCGGCGACCCGGTCGTCGCCCACCGGACCGGTGCCCGATGTCGTCGGCAAGCCGACTCCGGTCCCGAAGCGCTGATACTCCCCGGCGTGCGGGGTCAGCACGGTCGGCGCTGTCCGGGAACTGACCAGATGGGGGTGGCGGGCCAGCATGGTCAGCGCGTCGGCGTCGACAATCACCGGCAGATCGGAGGACAACGCGAACGTCAGGGCGCTGAAGGCGGCCTCATCGGTGCCCAGTCCGGGACCGACCACCCAGGCCTGCACCCGTCCGGCCTCCGGGGCGCTGGGCGCGGCGACCACCTCCGGCCAGTGCGACACCACCTCGGCGGCCGCCGATCCGGCGTAGCGCACCATCCCCGACGTCGCCGCCACCGCCGCCCCGGCGCACAGAATCGCCGCTCCGGGATAGGCGGCCGACCCGGCCAGCACCCCGACCACCCCCTGGGTGTACTTGTCGTCGTGCGGGCCGGGCACCGGCCACCGCGATCGCACATCGGCGGCGTCCAGTGCCACCAGATCGGTCTCCGGTAGATCCAGCCCGATGTCGACCAGTTCCACCCGGCCGCAGTCGGCCAGTGCGTGCACGGGTTTGAGTCCGCCGAAGGTGACCGTCAGGGCGGCCCGCACCGCGGGGCCGTTGATGGCACCGGTGTGCACGTCGACACCGCTGGGGATGTCGACGGCGACCACGGGGACACCCGCCGCCTCGACGGCGGCGAAGATCTCCGCGGCGGCCGGGCGCAGCGGCCCGGTGCCGGAGATGCCGACCACCCCGTCGATCACCAGATCGGTGTCGGCCGGGACTTCGACAACCCCGCCGGCGACCACGCGGCCGCCGGCCGCCCGGAACGCCGCGAGGGCTGCGGGGTGGGTGCGCCCGGGGTTGAGCAGCACCGCGTACGCCCGGGCACCGCGGCGGCGCAGGAAGGTCGCCGCCCATAGCGCGTCGCCGCCGTTGTCCCCGGAGCCGACCACCGCGCAGACGATCCGCCCGGCCACACCCCCGGTGCGGCGGCGCAGTTCGGCGGCCACCGCCGTCGCCAGCCCGGACGCGGCCCGTCTCATCAGAGCGCCGTCCGGCAGGGCGGCGAGCACCGGCGCCTCGGCCGCCCGGATCTGATCCGCCGTGTAGAAACGCCGCACGGTGCCGCGCTACTCCACGGTGACGGACTTGGCGAGATTGCGGGGCTTGTCGACGTCATAGCCGCGGGCGCGGGCCACCGACGCGGCGAACACCTGCAGCGGGACGGTCGACAACAGCGGCTGCAACAGCGTTGACACCGCCGGGATCTCGATGATGTGGTCGGCATAGGGGCGCACGGTGTCGTCGCCCTCCTCGGCGATGACGATGGTGACGGCACCGCGGGCCTGGATCTCGCGGATGTTGCTCAGCAGCTTGGCGTGCAGCGTGGCCGCGTTCTTGGGCGACGGCATCACCACGATCACCGGCAGGCCGTCGTCGATCAGCGCGATCGGCCCGTGCTTGAGTTCGCCGGCCGCGAAGCCCTCGGCGTGCATGTAGGCGAGTTCCTTGAGCTTGAGCGCGCCCTCCAGTGCCACCGGGTAGCCGACGTGCCGGCCCAGGAACAGCACCGTGGGACAGTCGGCGAACCGACCGGCCAGTTCGGCGACCGTGTCGAGGTGGGCGAGCACCCGTTGCACCTGGTCGGGCATGGCCTCCAGATCGTGGTACTCGCGTTCCACCTCGTCGGGGTACTTCGTTCCGCGGGCCTGGGCCAACGCCAGGCCGACGAGGTAGTTGGCGGCGATCTGGGCCAGGAAGGTCTTGGTGGCCGCCACTCCGATCTCCGGTCCGGCCCGGGTGTAGAGCACCGCATCGGCCTCGCGCGGGATCTGGCTGCCGTTGGTGTTGCAGATCGCCAGCACCTTGGCCTTCTGTGCCTTGGCGTGCCGGACGGCCTCCAGGGTGTCGGCGGTCTCGCCGGACTGCGAGATGGCGATCACCAGCGTTCCGCGATCCAGGACCGGATCCCGGTACCGGAACTCGCTGGCGAGTTCGACCTCCACCGGAAGCCGGGTCCAGTGCTCGATGGCGTACTTGGCCAGCAGGCCGGAGTGGTAGGCGGTTCCGCAGGCGACGATGAAGACCTTGTCGACCTCGCGCAGTTCCTGGTCGGACAGGCGTTGTTCGTCGAGCACGATGCGGCCGTCGACGAAATGCCCGAGCAGGGTGTCGGAGACCGCGGCGGGTTGCTCGGCGATCTCCTTGAGCATGAAGTAGTCGTAGCCGCCCTTCTCTGCGGCGGACAGATCCCAGTCGATGTGAAACGGCCGAGCACGGTCGGCCTGATCGTTGCCGTCGAAGTCGACGATCCGGTAGCCGTCGGCGGTGATCACCACCGCCTGGTCCTGGCCGAGTTCGACGGCGTCACGGGTGTATTCGATGAACGCCGCGACGTCGGAACCGACGAACGTCTCCCCGTCACCGACCCCCACCACCAGTGGCGTGGACCGCCGGGCGGCGACGATGGTGCCCGGATCACCGGCATGCGAGAACACCAGGGTGAAGTGGCCCTCGAGGCGGCGCAGCACCGCCAGCGTGGAGGCGACGAAATCACCGGCGGTCGGGCCCTCGCGGTAGGCGTGGGCCACCAGGTGCACCGCGACCTCGCTGTCGGTGTCACTGGCGAACTCCACCCCGGCCGCTTCGAGCTCGGCGCGCAGCACCGCGAAGTTCTCGATGATCCCGTTGTGCACGATGGCGAACTCGCCGGCGGCGTCGCGATGCGGATGGGCGTTGCGGTCGGTGGGACGGCCGTGGGTCGCCCACCGGGTGTGGCCCATGCCCGACGTCCCGATGAGGGCATCCTGGTCGGCTTCGGCCAGCGCCTCCTCCAAGTTGGCCAGTCGGCCGGCGCGCCGGCGGACCGTCAGCCCGCCGTGGCCGTCCAGAACGGCCAGCCCCGCGGAGTCATAGCCGCGGTACTCCATCCGACGCAGTGCGTCCACCACGACGTCGCGGGCAGGGCGATGCCCGACGTACGCCACGATTCCGCACATAACCCACCAGGGTAGTCCAGCGGGACACTTCTCCCGGTCGACCGCCCGGTCGGACTCCCGGTCGGCTACCGTCGGGACGTGGCCCGCAATCGCTCACTGTTCGCCGCGCTGAGCCGGCGCGGACCCCACCGGATTCTGCGCGGGGACCTGGGCTTCGCGGGTATCAGCGGGCTGGTGTACACCCCCGCCGCCGGGTTCGGTCTGCCCGCGGTCGCCTTCGGTCACGACTGGCTGGCCGGCGTGGAGCGCTACACCGGCACCTTGGAGCATCTGGCCAGTTGGGGCATCGTGGCGGCCGCCCCCGATACCCAGCGCGGCCTGGTTCCGTCAGTGCTGAACCTGTCGCATGACCTCGGTGCCACCCTGGACGTGCTGTGCAGCGTGCGGTTGGGATCGGGGGACATCAGTGTCTCGCCGAAGAAGCTCGGCGTGGCCGGACACGGATTCGGCGGTTCCGCGGCGGTACTCACCGCCGCCGGACCGGCCGGCGCGGGAGCCTGCGCGAGAGCAGATGTGCGGGCGGTGGCCGCGGTGTTCCCGTCGGTCACCAAACCGTCGGCCGAGGCCGCCGCCGCAGGACTGCGGGTGCCGGGCCTGGTACTGGCCACTCCCGACGACGCGCCGTCACTGCGCACCGACGCCGCCGAGGTCGCCGCGGCCTGGGACGGCGCCGTCCTGCGCGTCGTGGAGAAGGCCGCACTGTCCGGACTGCTGGAGAAGCGGGGACTGGCCCAGGTACTCGGTGTGCCGGTGCCGAGCAATCGCACCCAACGGACCATCCGCGCACTCCTGACCGGCTTCCTGTTGTTCCACCTGACCGGCGACAAGAAGTATCGGGAGTTCGCCGACGCCGACGCCACGTTTCCGCGCACCTCGCGACCGGATCCGGAGGCGACGCCGCCGACGGACGAGGAACGCATCATCGCGCTCTTCAAGTAGCGGCCAACCAACCGGTTGGTGTATAACCCAGGCATGCGCACCGGTGTCTTCCTGTCCTACGCGGGCGGTTTCCGCGAATCCGTCGACCACGTCGTCACCCTGGAGAAGGCGGGCGTCGACATCGTCCTGGTCGCGGAGGCGTACTCGTTCGACGCCATCAGCCAACTCGGATATCTGGCCGCGAAGACCTCGACCATCGAACTGGGCTCCGGAGTGGTGCCGATCTACACCCGCACCCCCACCCTGCTGGCGATGACCGCGGCCGGGCTGGACTTCGTCTCCGACGGCCGCTTCCGGCTCGGCATCGGAACCTCCGGGCCGCAGGTCATGGAGGGTTTCCACGGGGTCAGTTTCGACGCGCCCCTCGGCCGCACCCGCGAGGTCGTCGAGATCTGCCGACAGGTGTGGCGCCGCGAGAAGGTCAGTTACCAGGGCCGGCACTATCAGATTCCGCTGCCCGCGGACCGCGGAACCGGGCTCGGCAAGGAACTGAAGATCATCAATCAACCCGTGCGGGAACGCATTCCGATCTCCATCGCCGCGCTCGGCCCGAAGAACGTCGAGCTGACGGCCGAGATCGCCGAGGGCTGGCAGCCGGTGTTCTTCCTGCCGGAGCGGGCCGACGAGGTGTGGGGGGACGCGCTGCGCGCCGGTAAGGCCAAGCGGGACAGCAGCCTCGGTGAACTGGATGTGATGGTCGGCGTCTCGCTGGCCATCGGCGACGATGTCGAGGATCGCCTGGAGTGGGCCAAACCTCAGTTGGCGCTCTACATCGGCGGTATGGGCGCCAAGGGCCGCAACTTCTACCACAACGTCGCGACCCGTTACGGGTTCGGCGAGGTCGCTGACCGGATTCAGGAGTTGTACCTGTCCGGGCGGAAGGCCGAGGCGATCGCCGCCGTGCCCGACGAACTGGTGCGCAGTGTGTCACTGATCGGCCCGGCGGGTTTTGTGCGGGAGCGCATCGCCGCCTTCGCCGAGGCGGGCGTGACAACCCTGCTGGCCACGCCGGTGGCCGTCGACGGCGCGGAGTACGTGCGTTTCGTCGAGCAGATGCAGGGCCTGCTGCCCTGAACCCTGCGGCCCTGAGCCGCTGATTCACTGCCCGATCTGGGGCAGGGCGTCGGCAGCGATCTCACACGGACTGCGCTCGTCGGAGTCGGCCGCCGCGGAACCGGCCTCCGCGGCCAGGGGTCCGGACGGTGGGGTCGGCGGTTCACCGATGGCGACCGGCTCGGGTGGCGCCGCGAACTCGGCGGGCGGGTGCGCGACGGCATCCGGCTGCGGTGGCGCACCCGTCGCGTCGATCCCGGTCTCGGCGCTGGGCCCGGTTTCGGTTTCGTCCTCGGTGGGGGTTTCTGCATTTCCGGCCGCCGTGTCGTCCCTGCCGTCGTCGTCCGTGCCGTCGCCGTCCGGGCCGTCATCGTCCGGGCCGTCGTCGTCCCTGCCTTCGTCGTCCTCCGCGGTATCCGCGGCCCTGTCCACCTCCGCGCCCTCGCCGATCTCGGCGTCCTTCCCGCCGACGCGCTCCGGGATGCGGTCCCAGACCGGCCGGGCGTCGCCGGCGGGGAGTCCGGGAGCGGAACTGACAGGGGCTTCCGGCCCCCAGGCCGGGACGCCCGGTGCGGCAGGCGACAGACTCGGAGGTGAGACGCCCACTCCGGTGGGAGCCGGGTCCGGCACCGGCGTCATGGACGCGGCCAGGGAGGTTGCGCCCCGGGCGGGGGCGGGTGGCGTGGTCGGCAGCACCCCTGAGGGCACCTCGAAGCCCGCGGTAGGCCGGGCCGCCAGTATCACGGTCGCCTCGCGGTAGGCGGCGGCCACCGACTCGGTGACAGCGGTGACTGACGCCGCCCAGTCCCCCGCGACGTCGGCGTCGAGGAACGGCGCGATCCGGGTGCGGACCTCTGCGACGGCCGCATCATCGGCGACCCCGGCCAGCACGGCATCCGCGCAGGCCAGCCACCGAGGGTGTTCGGCGGACCGCCGGCCGGCGACCCGCAGTCCGGCCTCGTCCCGTTCCTCCAGCAGTCGGGTCAGCCGCCCCCGCAGTCGTTCCAGCACGTCGGCGGACTCGGACAGGGCGGCGACGGTGCCCGCCGCCGTCGCGCAGTGCCGATCCAGCAGATCGGTTGCGGTCGCCGCTGACCGGCCGCGCCACGAGGCGGCGAGCATGCCGATGACTGTCCGCTGCGTCGACAGGGCGACCTCCGCCTCGGCGGCCGCCGAGGACAACGCCGCGATATCGGCCTGCAGTGCGGCCAACCCGAGGCCGTCGTCCCGGGATGCCAGATCACGGATCCGTTCGGCGCTGATTCCGCTGTGCCCGACGGCCCGGCATGCCGCGGCATACCTCTCGAAGGTCTCGACCGGGTTCACCTGAGCACCGCCGTGGCGGTGCGTTCGGTCGCCTCGTGTCCGTCGGCTCCGGCCCGTAACGCCGCCGCGAGTTCCGCGGCGGCGCGCCCCCAGCGGATCAGGTCGGCGGTCAGCCCGTCCAATTCCGCACGCAGTGCCGCCCCGGCGGCGCTATGACCGCGTCCGGCGTTCGCGGCGCCGAACTCCAGGCGGCCCAGCCTGGACCGGACCGCACCGAGGACGGTCTCCGCCGCGGTGTCGATGCGTTGCGCCGCGGCCCGCACGGCTGCCGGATCGACGAATGACGTCCCGGCAGTGGCCGGTTCACTGGTGACGGATCTTCCCGAAAGCCAATTGGTTCCCATACCGAGGTTGGACGCAGCCGACCCCTCCCGGGTTCCCTGGGCGCCGGATCAGCCTTCGGCGCTGACCGACTTGGCGACCCGGTGGGCGACCTGGCGGGCGGTGTCCTCGTCGGAGGCCTCCACCATGACGCGGACGATCTGCTCGGTTCCCGATGGCCGCAGCAGAATCCGGCCGGTATCCCCCAACTCGGCTTCGGCCTCGCGCACCGCGCTTTTCACGGCGGGCGCCTGGGCCACGGTCGCCTTGTCGGCGACCTCCACGTTGATCAGCACCTGCGGCATGGTCTGCATCGGCGCGGCGAGTTCGGCCAGCGACCGGCCCGTCTGGACCATCCGCGACATCAACCGCAACCCGGTCAGGATGCCGTCGCCGGTCGTTCCGAAGGCGGGCATCACGATGTGGCCGGACTGCTCCCCACCCAGGCTGAACTCACCGGCCCGCAGTTCCTCGAGCACGTAGCGGTCGCCGACACCAGTGGTGCGCACGGTGATCCCGGCGGCACGCATGGCCACGTGCAGGCCGAGGTTGCTCATCACGGTCGCCACGAGGGTGTCGGAGGCCAGTTGGCCGGCCTCGCGCATCGCCAGGGCGAGGATCATCATGATCGCGTCGCCGTCGATCACCTGCCCGTCGGCGTCCACCGCCAGACACCGGTCGGCGTCGCCGTCGTGGGCCAGGCCCAGATCGGCGCGGTGCGCTGCGACCGCGGCGCGCAACGGTTCCAGGTGGGTGGACCCACAGTCTTCGTTGATGTTCAACCCGTCGGGGTCGGCGTTGATCGGGATCACCCGGGCGCCGGCGGCGGCGTAGGCCCGCGGGGCGGCGGCGAAGGCCGCACCGTTGGCGCAGTCCACCACCACGGTCAACCCGGTCAGGGGACTGGGGGCCGCGGACGCAATATGGCCCAGGTAACGGTCGAGGGCGTCATCGGCACGCCGGATCCGGCCGATATCCGCCCCAGTCGGCCGCACACCCGGCCCCTGGGCGACGAGTTCGGTGATGCGGTCCTCGGTGGCGTCGTCGAGTTTGTGCCCGCCGGGCCCGAAGATCTTGATGCCGTTATCAGGCATCGGGTTATGCGAGGCGGAGATCATCACCCCGAAGCAGGCGTCGTAGGAGGCGGTCAGAAAGGCCACCGCGGGGGTGGGCAGCACTCCCCCGCGCAGCACGTCGACCCCTTCGCTGGTGATCCCGGCGATCACGGCAGCCTCGATCATCTCGCCGCTGGCCCGCGGGTCACGGCCCACCACGGCCACCCGCCTGCCACCCCCGACCGACAATCGCCGGGCGGCGGCCGAACCCAGCGCCAGCCCCAGTTCTGCAGTCAGGTCCCGGTTGGCCACACCCCGGACGCCATCGGTCCCGAACAGTCGGCCCATGGTCGATCAGGGTAACGCCCGCGCAGACAACACCGCCCGCACCCCGGGATCGGGTGCGGGCGGTGTTGGTGGCTGCGGTGTCCGGCAAGCCGGACACCGACGATCAGCGCTTGCTGTACTGCGGCGCCTTACGGGCCTTCTTCAGTCCGTACTTCTTGCGCTCGATGGCGCGCGGGTCGCGGGTGAGGAACCCGGCCTTCTTGAGCGCCGGACGATCCTCAGGCTGAACCAGGATCAGCGCGCGGGCGATGGCCAGGCGCAGCGCACCGGCCTGTCCGGACGGGCCGCCGCCGTCGAGATGGGCGTAGATGTCCACGGTGTCGAGCCGGTCGACGGTCACCAACGGCGCCTTGATCAGCTGCTGGTGCACCTTGTTCGGGAAGTAGGCTTCCAGGCTGCGCCCGTCGAGGTTGAACTGCCCGGTACCGGGCACCAGACGCACCCGAACCACGGCCTCCTTGCGGCGACCGACGGTCTGGATCGGCCGGTCGATGATCACCGGCTCGCGGGGCGTCGTGTCAACGGCGACCTCGACGACCGCATCGTGGGTTTCGGTCACGTTCTCCTCGCTCGCTGTCGTCTCGGTCGGTGCTGTGTCGGTCACTGCGCCACCTGCTTGATCTCGAACGGAATCGGCTGCTGCGCGGTGTGCGGATGGTCAGGTCCGGCGTACACCTTCAGCTTCTTCTGGATCTGGCGGCTCAGCTTGTTGTGCGGCAGCATGCCGACGATGGCCTTCTCGACGACGCGGTCGGGAGTCTTGGCCATCAGCTCGCCGATGGTGCGCGACCGCAGACCGCCGGGATACCCCGAGTGGCGGTAGGCCAGCTTGCTGTTGAGCTTGTCGCCACCGATGGCGACCTTGTCGGCGTTGACGACGATGACGAAGTCGCCGCCGTCGACGTTGGGGGTGAATGTCGGCTTGTGCTTGCCGCGCAACAGATTCGCTGCGGCGACGGCGAGCCGGCCGAGCACCACGTCGGTGGCGTCGATGACGTACCACGAGCGCGTGGTGTCACCCGCCTTCGGCGTGTAGGTGGGCCTCGAAACAGGCACAGCGTTACCTTTTCTCTCTACGGGGTGGATCCCGGGCGTCCCGGGTGCTGGTCGCGAGCGTCAGCGGTCGGGCACGGAACCCCGGCGACCAACACTGACCCGGGAGCCCGGCTTACCCCGCGGAAGTACCCGCGGCGTACCGCACGCCGTATGAGAGCCTACCGGCGGGGATCGCCGCAGGTCAAAACGCCGCCTCGCGGGCGGACCGGACGGCCTGCAGACACGGCGCCAGCACCGTCAGACCCCGGCCCGTGGCGCTCTGGCACCCCACCGCGATCCGGGTCGACCCGTCGATGAAGACCGCCCAGCGCACCGTCCGGCCCGGCCGGGTTTCGCGGTAGCTGACCGCGGGACGGCTACCTTTTCCTGCGGTGGCCGCGAAGTCGAACACGCCGGCCGGTTCGGCTGCGGCGGCCGTCCGCAGCGACACGGCGGTCTCGGCCAGGCTGACCCCCGGCGCGTGGCTCCAGGTGATGTTCAGCGCGGTCCCGGGATCCTGCGGCGAGACGACCCGGACGCGGGGCGAACCCGGGCCGGTTGTACGACGCTCGACGGTCCAGTCCGCCGGGATCAGCACCGCGACCCGGTTCTCCACCAGGCTCTCCGCCACCGGCGGGGCATCCGGCGGGAGCTCGTGTCGATCCCGGCTGCTCAGCCCCAGGCCAGCGGCCGTCATCAGGGCCGCCGCACAGCACGCGGACCAGATCGCCGACCTCGGGAGCCGCCCCTCGCCTCGGCGGGGATGGCCGCTGTCGGGGTGCCAACGGTCCCGAGTCACCACGACCGCGTGAGCGGCCACTGACGCCGCGGCCGACAGCAGACGCTTCACCCGGGGGTGCGGCCAGTCATCGGGATGAACCACCACCAGCGAGGAACAGTGCGCACCGGCTGCGGCGGCCAGGAGTTCACGCCAGATTGTCGCGGTCGGCACCGGCCGTCCGTCGAGCAGACCGACCGGATCGTCGATCCAGTCCATGGCGGCCTCGACCAGAGCAGGCTCCGGTGTCGGCCCGGGAACCTTCGTCCCGGGCCGGTCAACCCTTACTCCGCCGTGATCGATCTCCACCACCACCGGGTCATCGCGCGCCGCCATCGGCTGACGGTAGGGCCTGCCGGCACCCCAGCCCGTCGGTTATCCACAGGCCCCGTCGGCACTCAGCGGTCGGAGTCGACGACCGGGCCGTTCGCCCGACGCTCCCGATACGCCGCGACGTGCTGACGGTTTCCGCAGTTGCCGGTGTCGCAGAACATCCGCGAGCGGTTGCGGGACATGTCGACCAGCACCGCCTGACAATCCGCGGCCGCGCAGGTCTTGAGCCGACGAAGTTCACCCGCCCGGATCAAGTCGGCCATGGCCATGGCCATCTCCGCGCCCATCCGCTGGGCCAGTGGGTCATCGTCCGAGGCCAAGTGCAGGTGCCACTCGGGCATCTCGGGGTGCCTGGTCAGCCAGGGCGTTGCACGGGTGTCGGCCAGCAGTTCGTTGACCCGGGCGACGGCGTGCTCCTCGTCGGCGGCGACGGCCCAGATCCGACCCAACCGGTCCCGCAACCGGTGCACGGCGTCCAGTTCGGCCGCATCCCGGTCCCGCCGGCCGGTCCAGCCATGGCCGTCCAGGTAGCGGTCCAGGGCATCCTGGTCGGCCATCCGGTCGATCGGCCGATCGGTTGAGCCGTCACCGCCCCCGCGATCGCTGTTGACCAGGACACAGGCGGCTCGCAACGTGAGCTCGGTGTCATGACTGAAACGCATTTGACTCGTGACCCCCTCGACCCGTAGCGTCATGACCATTCGCAATTTTACCCATGACAGCCGAGGAGGTGTCGTAATGACGGCATCCGCCGCCGCGCCCCGCGCGGACCAGTTCCGGCTCGGCGTGCTGTTCGCAGCGACGTCGGCGATCGCTTTCGGCATGTCCGGGCCGTTCGCCAAAGCCCTGATGGAGGCCGGTTGGTCCCCGACGGCCGCCGTGACCGCCCGACTGGTCGGCGGCGCCGCCGTCCTCGCGGTGGCCGCCACCCTGATCAAACCGGACTGGCTGCGCCAGGCCCGTGAGCACGCCGGCACCGTGGTGGTCTACGGGCTGATCCCGGTTGCCGGCGCTCAGGTCTGCTACTACAACGCCGTCGCGCATCTCTCGGTCGCGGTGGCGCTCCTGCTGGAGTACACCGCCCCGATCCTGGTGGTGGGCTGGCTATGGGCAACGACCAGACAGCGGCCCAGCGGACTGACGCTGGCCGGCGTGGCGCTGGCCATCTGCGGTGTCACCCTGGTACTCGACGTGTTCTCGTCCGACACCCGGATCGACCCGGCGGGAGTGGCCTGGGCCCTCGGCGCGGCCCTCTGCGCGGCGTTCTACTTCATGATGTCCGACCGGGTGACCGCGGACGGGTCGGGCCTGCACTCGATCACGCTGGCCACCGGCGGCCTCGTCGTCGCCGCGGCCGTCGTCACCCTGCTCGGTGTCACCGGCCTGATGCCACTGGCGTTCACCACCGCCAACGCCATGGTGGCCGGCGCCTCGGTGCCCTGGCTGGTCCCGGTGATCCTGCTCGCGGTCTTCCCCACCGCGCTCGCCTACCTGCTGGGCATCAGCGGGGTGGCGCGACTGCGTCCGAGTTTCGCCTCCCTGGTGGGCCTCACCGAGGTATTGGCGGCCGTGGTCGCCGCGTGGCTGCTCATCGGCGAGCGCATCAGCATGATCCAGGCCGCGGGCGGCGTCGTCGTCCTGCTCGGCCTGGCGCTGGCCCGGATCGGTCACCGCAGCGCAACGGCCTCCCCCGACGCCGACGACGAGGCCGTTCAGGACGAGTTCACTCCCGTCCCAGCGGTACCATCGGCGCCATGACGCGACGACTCCCCGGCCACCGTGCGGCGGCCCTCATCACGGCGATCGCAGCCGCCCTCAGCGTGATGACCGGCCTGTTCACCGCACCGTCGGCCGGGGCGGTCGTCTGTAACGACGTCGAAGTCGTCTTCGCCCGCGGGACCAAGGAACCACCGGGCATCGGCCGGGTCGGCGAGGCCTTCGTCTCGGCCCTGCGGGAACGGGTTCCCAACCGGTCCCTGGGGGTCTACGCGGTCAACTATCCGGCAAGCTATGACTTCCTGGCCGCCGCCGACGGCGCCAACGACGCCAGCGCCTACATCCAGAACGTCGTCAACACCTGCCCGGCAACCCGCCTGGTGCTGGGCGGCTACTCGCAGGGTGCGGCGATCATCGACGTGATCACCTCGGTGCCCTTCCCCGCGATCGGTTTCACCAACCCGTTGCCGCCCACGGTGGCCGACCGGGTGGCAGCGCTCGCCGTGTTCGGCAACCCGTCGACGAAGATCGGGATGCCGCTGACCTCCAGTCCGCTCTACGGCTTCAAGTCGATCGATCTCTGCAACCCCGGCGATCCGATCTGCTCGGACGGCAACAACGTGCCCGCCCACCGCTCGTACGGACCCGATGGCAGTGCCGCCCAGGCGGCGGCGTTCGTCGCCAACCTGCTCTGAATCAGCGCCCCTCCCCGACCTGCCCGATCCGAATCGGGCTGGTCTCTCGTGCGGTTTTCCCTCGGCCGTCCGGGTGTGTGAGTATGGGGCACATGCGCACCCCCGCCATCCTGGCCGCCACCGCTGCGCTGGTGCTCCCCGCCGTTGCGCCGGCCGGGCTCAGCCCGGTGGCGCACGCCGTGAGCTGCCCTGAGGTCCAATTCGTCTTCGCTCGCGGCACCAGTGAACCGGCCGGACTCGGGCGGGTCGGGACGGCGCTGTCCAACCAGCTGGCGGCCCAGATGGGCGATCGCAGCTACGGGGTCTACCCGGTGAACTACCCCGCCACCTACGACTTCCTGGCCGCGGCCGACGGTGCCGTCGACGCCACCAACCACATCACCGCGATGGCGCAGAACTGCCCGTCCACCCGGTTCGTGCTGGGCGGCTACTCCCAGGGGGCCGCGGTGGTCGACATGTTGATGGGTATCCCGCCGCTGGGCAACAAGGTCGGCGATGTCGGCTCGGCGCCACCGCTGCCCCACAGCCTGGCCAACCGGGTCGCCGCGGTGGCCGTGTTCGGCAACCCCGCACGGAAGTTCGGGAACCCGGTGACCTCGGCCGTCGCGCCGTTCGCCGGCAAGGGTATCGACCTGTGCGCCGATGGCGACCCGATCTGCTCGCAGGGCCGCAACCCGTTCGCCCACACGACCTACGAGAAGACCGACCTGGTCAGCGAGGCCGCCGGCTTCGTCGCGGCCATGCTCTGACCGAACCCACCTCTGTTGCCGGACAGCACCGGCCAGCCTGCGCCGTGGCACGATCCTGCGGCGCTCGCTACCATGTGGTGATGCCCATGAGACAGATGAGAAATGTGGTGTCGGTCACATCAGCTGTCGCCGCACTGTTCCTCACCCCGGCGCCTCCGATCGCGGTGGCCGAGGTCTGCCCGGATGTCGAGGTGATCTTCGCCCGCGGCAGGATCGAACCGGCCGGACCGGGCATGGTGGGTGAGGCGTTCGTGAATGCCCTCCGCGGTAAGACCGACAAGGTCATCGAGTACTACGCCGTGGACTATCCGGCCGATATCGAAGTGGTTCAGGGCGCCAACGACATGAGCCGCCGCATCCAGTACATGGCATCGACGTGCCCCGCCAGCCGGCTCGTCCTCGGCGGCTATTCGTTGGGCGCAGCCGTCACCGACGTGGTGCTGGCCGTGCCGTCGCCGATCCTCGGGTACGTCAACCCGCTACCGCTGGGCATGACCGACAAGGTGGCCGCGGTGGCGCTGTTCGGCAACGGCACCCGCAAGGTGTTCGGGCCGGTCTCCGATGTCAGCCCGCTGTGGGGCGACAAGACCATCGACCTGTGCACCGCCGACGACCCCATCTGCAACGACAACATGGATCCCAATACCTGGCTGGGCAACTGGGGCTCGCATCTGCAGGGGTCGTATATCGACTCCGGGCTGGTCGACCAGGCGGCCGCTTTCGTCGCCGCCAGGCTCTAGTCCGCCGACTCCCCCGGCCGCGGCGGGACCTCCAGCGTCCGCACGCTGCGGGTCACTGCCGACCGGGCGACCAGTTCGCCGTCCGGCGGATAGTCCACTCCGATGAGGGTCAGACCCCGCGCGGGCGCGGCCGCGAACTCACTGGATCGGCCGGTGGCGTCCAGAAGCGTTGCGCACCAGTCCGGTTCGCGACGCCCCTGACCCACTGCCAGCAGCGCACCGACCAGTGACCGGACCATCGACCAGCAGAAGGCGTCCGCCGTCACGTAGCCGGTGAGCAGCCCCGTCCGGCGATCTCCGTCCAGAACCCAGTCCAGCCGCTGCAGATCACGGATCGTCGTCGCGCCGGCCCGAGGACGACAGAAGGCGGCGAAATCGTGCAGCCCCAACAGAATCCGCGACGCCTCCCGCATCGCCGCGAGATCCAGTGGGCGCCGCCACGGGGTGACGAATCGCGCCTGCTGCGGTTCGGCCCCCCAGGAGGCCAGCGCCAGCCGGTAGGCGTAGTGCCGACGCAGGGCGGAGAACCGTGCGTCGAAACCCTCCGGGGCCCTGACGATATGGCGAACCCGGACGTCCTCGGGGAGGAGCTTGGCCAGCCGTCGCACCAGGGGTGCGAATTCGTCGTCGCCGGGCCGGGGTGTCCGCGGGTAGCAGAGCGGGACCTGACCGGTGGGGATGTCCACATGACCGACCTGTCCGGTCGCGTGTACCCCGGTGTCAGTCCGGCCTGCCGCGAACACCCGGACGGGGGTGCGGAAGATCGTCGACAACGCGTCGTCGAGGACGCCCGCTACCGTCCGAAAGCCGTCCTGCCTCGCCCAGCCGGTGAAATCGGTTCCGTCATAGGCGATGTCCAGTCGCAATCGCGTTGCGACGGGTGGATCCAGTCGCGTCGCGACCAGTGGATCAGGACTTGTCAGACTCGCCCTGCTCGTCGGCAACAGCCTCGTCGGTGGCCGCCTCCGCCGTCTGGGCGTCGGCGATCGCGGCGTCCTCAGCCTCGACGGCCTCCACCGGAGTTTCCTCCTCAGCTGCGGCCGGTGCTGCCGCTGCCGCCGGTGCCTCGGCCGCCTTCTTGGCAGCGGAGGCACGCTTGGCCCGGTTCGCTTCGGACGTGACGGTCTTCTCGCGGACCAGTTCGATCACGGCCATCGGGGCGTTGTCGCCCTTGCGCGCCTCGACCTTGATGATTCGGGTGTATCCACCCTCGCGGTCGGCGAAGAACGGCCCGATCTCGGCGAACAGGGCGTGCACGACGTCCTTGTCCCGGATCTTCTTCATCACCTCGCGCCGGTTGTGCAGGGTGCCCTTCTTGGCGTGAGTGATGAGCTTCTCAGCGTAGGGTCGCAACGCCCGGGCCTTGGGCTCGGTGGTCCTGATCCGGCCATGCTCGAAGAGCGAGGTGGCCAGATTCGCCAGGATCGCCTTCTGGTGCGAGGAGGATCCGCCGAGGCGAGGACCCTTGGTGGGCTTGGGCATATGCGACTATCTCCTATGTGGGGCCGGCCCCCGTATCAGGTAGGACCGGGACGAAATCGTGCCGGGCTGCTCGGGTGTGACGCTGCTCGGGTTTAGAGCTGTTCGGTTTCGGCGTAGTCCGCGTCGCTGTCGGCTTCGTAGGCCGAATCGTATGCGGCGTCGGTGGTCCACGTCCCGGTCGCGACGTCGTACCCGGCGACCTCCGACGGATCGAACGTGGCCGGGGAGTCCTTCAGCGCCAGACCAAGCTGGTGCAGCTTGATCTTCACCTCGTCGATGGACTTCTGGCCGAAGTTACGGATGTCGAGCAGGTCCGACTCGGTACGGGCGACCAGCTCGCCGACGGTGTGCACACCCTCGCGCTTGAGGCAGTTGTACGAGCGCACCGTCAGGTCCAGGTCGTCGATCGGCAGGGCGAACGCCGCGATGTGACCGGCCTCCTGCGGCGACGGACCGATCTCGATGCCCTCGGCCTCCGTGTTGAGCTCGCGGGCCAGGCCGAACAGCTCGACCAGCGTCTTGCCCGCCGAAGCCAGCGCATCCCGCGGGCTGATGGAGTTCTTGGTCTCCACGTCGAGGATCAGCTTGTCGAAGTCCGTGCGCTGCTCGACGCGGGTGGCCTCGACCTTGTAGGTCACCTTCAGCACCGGGGAATAGATCGAGTCGACCGGGATGCGACCGATCTCGGCACCCGAGGCCTTGTTCATGACCGCGGGAACATAGCCACGGCCCCGCTCGACGACGAGCTCGACCTCGAGCTTGCCCTTGTCGTTCAGCGTGGCGATGTGCATCTCCGGGTTGTGCACGCTGACCCCGGCCGGCGGGACGATGTCACCGGCGGTGACGGCGCCCGGGCCCTGCTTGCGCAGGTACATGGTGACCGGCTCGTCCTCCTCGGAGGAGACCACCAGGCTCTTCAGGTTCAGGATGATGTCGGTGACATCCTCCTTCACCCCAGGAACGGTGGTGAACTCGTGCAGCACCCCGTCGATGCGGATGCTGGTCACCGCCGCGCCGGGAATCGACGACAGCAGCGTGCGCCGCAACGAGTTGCCCAGGGTGTAGCCGAAACCCGGCTCCAGGGGCTCGATGATGAACTGCGAACGGTTCTCGGCGATGACCTCTTCCGAGAGGATGGGGCGCTGAGAAATCAGCATGAATTCTTGTCTCCTTCTCGGCACCCGCTATTTGATGCCGTAGGCGGTTTCACTTCACTGTTGAGATGAAGCCCCCCGAAGGGGGTCCAACATCTCTCGGGGGGTACTCGGGGGGCGGAGCCCCCTGAGGGTTACTTGGAGTAGAACTCGACGATGAGCTGCTCGGTGAGCGGCACCGAGATCTGCTCGCGGGTCGGCAGCTGGTGGATCAGGATCCGCTGACGCTCGCCGACCACCTGCAGCCAGGACGGGATCGGGCGATCACCCGAGGTCTCCCGCGCGACCTGGAACGGCAGGGTGTTGATCGACCGGTCCTTGATGTCGATGATGTCGTACTGCGACACCCGGTAGCTGGGGATGTTGACCTTGACGCCGTTGACGGTGAAGTGGCCGTGGCTGACCAGCTGCCGCGCCATCCGCCGCGTCCGGGCCAGACCGGCGCGGTAGATGACGTTGTCCAGCCGGCTCTCCAGGATGCGGAGCAGGTTCTCGCCGGTCTTGCCGGTCTGGCGGTTCGCCTCTTCGTAGTAGCGGCGGAACTGCTTCTCCATCACGCCGTAGGTGAAGCGGGCCTTCTGCTTCTCCTGCAGCTGAGTGCGGTATTCGCTCTCCTTGACCCGGGCACGGCCATGCTGACCGGGCGGGTAGGGGCGCTTCTCGAATGACTGATCACCACCGACGAGGTCGACGCCGAGACGACGTGACTTGCGGGTGGCGGGTCCGGTGTAACGAGCCATCTGTATTCAGACCTTCCTTATCCGGCCTAGACCCGGCGCCGCTTGGGCGGACGGCAGCCGTTGTGCGGCTGCGGGGTGACATCGGAGATCGCGCCGACCTCGAGGCCGGCGGCCTGCAGCGAGCGGATCGCGGTCTCGCGGCCCGAACCCGGGCCCTTGACGAACACGTCGACCTTCTTGACCCCGTGCTCCTGGGCCTTGCGGGCGGCGTTCTCGGCCGCCAACTGGGCGGCGAACGGGGTGGACTTCCGCGAGCCCTTGAACCCGACGTGGCCCGAGGAGGCCCACGCGATCACGTTGCCCTGCGGGTCGGTGATCGACACGATCGTGTTGTTGAAGGTGCTCTTGATGTGCGCGGCACCGTGCGGGATGTTCTTCTTTTCCCGGCGGCGGGTGGTCTTGCCCTTCTTCGCGGCGCCCTGGGCCTTCTTCGGAGGTGCCATGGTTACTTAGCCTTCTTCTTGCCGGCGATGGTGCGCTTCGGGCCCTTGCGGGTGCGCGCGTTGGTCTTGGTCCGCTGACCGCGGACGGGCAGGCCGCGACGGTGACGCAGGCCCTGGTAGCAGCCGATCTCGATCTTGCGACGGATATCGGCCTGCACCTCGCGGCGCAGGTCGCCCTCGACCTTGATGTTGGCTTCGATGTAGTCGCGCAGCTGGGTCAACTGCTCGTCGGTGAGGTCCTTGCTGCGCAGGTCCCGATCGATGTTGGTCGCCGCCAGGATCTCCTGGGAGCGGGTACGGCCGATGCCGTAGATGTAGGTCAGCGCGATCTCCATGCGCTTGTCGCGCGGAAGATCAACGCCCACTAGACGTGCCACAGGGCTGTATTCCTTCTTCTATGCGGAGGTGTCGTTCCCAGGCCGTTCCCGACGATGTCGGGGCCCGGCCTCCGTTCCGGGCGTGGCCGCGCGAAGTGCGCGGTGGTTCTGGGAGGTCTTGTTTCAGTTGTGGTCTGCGGGCCACACGGTGCGACATTGCGCTGGGGTGTTCACCCCGGCGCTCATCGCACCGGGGTCAGCCCTGTCGCTGCTTGTGCCGCGGATCGGAGCAGATCACCATGACCCGCCCATGCCGGCGGATCACCCTGCACTTGTCACAGATCGGCTTGACGCTCGGGTTCACCTTCACGGCTGAGTCGGTCCTGTTCTCGTCTGGTTCTGATTACTTGTAGCGGTACACGATGCGGCCACGGGTGAGGTCGTAGGGAGACAACTCCACGACCACCCGGTCCTCCGGCAGGATGCGGATGTAGTGCTGCCGCATCTTGCCGCTGATGTGGGCGAGCACCTTGTGGCCGTTCTCCAACTCAATGCGAAACATCGCATTGGGCAGGGGCTCGACCACGCGGCCCTCGACCTCGATGGCGCCGTCTTTCTTGCCCATGTCCTCTGATTTCTACGTCGTGTCCTGGGGCAGCATGGGCCCCGACTGCAAACCGCTCCAGGGACTGGGCACGAAAGAGTCGGCGCAAAACTGCACCGTGGACTTAGGATACCCGCCCCGGGCGTCCAGACAAAACCGCGCCCGGGCCGCCCCGCCCGGAAGCCCCGGTGCGACGGCCCGCCGCTATGGTGACGCGGTGCGATTGTTGGTCACCGGGGGCGCGGGGTTCATCGGAGCGAATTTCGTGCACGCCACGCTACGGGACCGTCCGGCGGCCTCGGTGACGGTGCTCGACGCCCTGACCTATGCGGGCAGTCGGGAGTCGCTGCGAGCCGTCGACGACTCGATCCGCCTCGTCGAGGGTGACATCACCGACGCCGCACTGGTCGACCGGTTGGTCGCCGAGTCCGACGCCGTCGTCCACTTCGCCGCGGAGACGCACGTCGACAACTCGCTGAGCGATCCGTCCCCGTTCATCCGCTCAAACATCGTCGGCACCTTCGCGGTCCTCGAGGCGGTCCGCGCGCACCGCGTCCGCTTGCACCACATCTCGACCGACGAGGTCTACGGCGACCTGCCCCTGGCCGGGCCGGAGGGCGAGAACCTGCGGTTCACCCCCGACACGCCCTACAACCCGTCAAGCCCGTACTCGGCGTCGAAGGCGTCCGCCGACATGCTCGTGCGGGCCTGGGTGCGGTCCTACGGCGTGGCGGCGACGATCTCCAACTGCTCCAACAACTACGGCCCGTACCAGCACATCGAGAAGTTCATTCCGCGCCAGATCACCAACATCCTGACCGGCCGGCGCCCCAAGCTGTACGGCGCGGGCGCCAATGTGCGCGACTGGATCCACGTCGAGGACCACAACAGTGCGGTCTGGCGCATCCTCGACGACGGCGAGATCGGACGCACCTATCTGATCGGGGCCGACGGTGAACGCGACAACCTCTCGGTGTTGCGGCTGATCCTGACGCTGATGGACCGCGACCCCGATGATTTCGACCATGTGACCGACCGGGTGGGCCATGACCTGCGGTACGCGATCGACGCCCGCGAGCTTCGCGACGAACTCGGCTGGACTCCGCGGCACACCGACCTGGCCGAGGGCCTGCGCGCGACCATCGCGTGGTACCGGGAGAACGAGTGGTGGTGGGCTCCGTTGAAGGCCGCCGTCGAGAGCCGCTACTCCGAACGGGGACAGTGAGGTGAAACCGAACGAAGAAGACACAGCGGTGAAACCGAACGACGGCAAGGGCTGGCGGGAGCTGAGCATCCCCGGCGCGTGGGAGATCACCCCGACGGTGCACGGAGACTCTCGCGGCGGATTCTTCGAGTGGTTCACCGAGCGCGGGTTCGCCGAGATGACCGGGCACCCGTTCCGGATGCGTCAGGCCAACTGCTCGGTGTCCTCCACCGGGGCGCTGCGGGGACTGCACTTCGCCGAGGTGCCGCCCGGCCAGGCCAAGTACGTCACCTGCCCCAGTGGCGCGGTGTTCGACGTGGTGGTGGACATCCGGGTGGGCTCACCGACCTACGGCCAATGGGACGGCATCATGCTGGACGACGTCAACCGCCGATCGGTCTATCTGGCGGAGGGTCTCGCCCACGGATTCCTGGCCATGAAGGACTCCTCCACCGTCATGTACTTGTGCTCGGAGCCCTACTCCCCCACCCGCGAACACACCATCGCCGCGACCGACCCGGAGATCGGCATCGAGTGGCCACTGCCGGCCGGCCAACTCCTGATGTCCGACCGGGACCGGGTCGCACCGACGCTGGCGGAGGTACGGGCGGCCGGGGTGTTACCCGAGTGGTCGCAGACACAGACCTTCCTCGCCGGGCTGCGCGATCGGTGAAACGGCGCTTGCGCAGGCAGAACCGACATTACTAGGATATCCAAGTAATCCCTTTTCCGCCTCGGAGGCACCCATGACTGGAAAGATCCAGCACTTCATCGACGGCCGGCGCACCGACCTGGCCAGTACCCGCACCGCAGACGTGTTCAACCCCAGTACCGGCAAGGTGCAGGCGCAGGTGCTGCTGGCATCGAAGGCCGACGTCGACACCGCCGTCGCCTCGGCGGCGGAGGCGCAGAAGGAGTGGGCTGCCTACAACCCGCAGAAGCGGGCCCGGGTGCTGATGAAGTTCATCGAACTGGTCAACGCCAATGCCAACGAGATCGCCGAACTGCTCTCCATCGAGCATGGAAAGACCGTCAGCGATTCCCTCGGTGACATTCAGCGCGGTATCGAGGTCATCGAATTCGCCACCGGCATACCGCATTTGATGAAGGGCGAGTTCACCGAGGGCGCCGGTCCCGGTATCGACGTCTACTCCATCCGCCAGCCGCTCGGCGTGGTGGCCGGCATCACCCCGTTCAACTTCCCGGCGATGATCCCGCTGTGGAAGGCCGGCCCCGCCCTGGCCTGCGGCAACGCCTTCATTCTCAAGCCCTCCGAGCGCGACCCCTCGGTGCCGCTGCGACTGGCCGAACTGTTCATCGAGGCGGGCCTGCCGGCGGGCGTGTTCCAGGTCGTCCAGGGCGATAAGGAAGCCGTCGACGCCATCCTGGCCCACCCGGACATCAAGGCGGTCGGCTTCGTCGGCAGCTCCGATATCGCGCAGTACATCTACTCGGGCGCGGCCGCACACGGCAAGCGCGCGCAGTGCTTCGGCGGTGCCAAGAACCACATGATCGTCATGCCGGACTCCGATCTCGATCAGGCGGTCGACTCCCTCATCGGCGCCGGGTACGGCAGCGCCGGCGAGCGCTGCATGGCCATCAGCGTCGCGGTCGCCGTCGGGGACGAAACCGCGAACCGGCTGCGCAACCGGCTGGCCGAACGGGTCGAGCACCTGCGGGTCGGCCACAGCCTCGACCCCAAGGCCGATTACGGCCCGCTGGTCACCGAGGCCGCCCTGGAGCGGGTGCGCGGCTACATCGACGCCGGTGTGGCCGCAGGTGCCGAGATCGTCGTCGACGGTCGCGAGAAGGGCAGCGACGAACTCACGTTCGGCGACGAGAGCCTCGAGGGCGGTTTCTTCATCGGCCCCACCCTCTTCGACCACGTCACCACCGACATGTCGATCTACACCGACGAGATCTTCGGCCCGGTGCTGTGCATCGTGCGCGCCAAGAACTACGAGGAAGCCCTCGCCCTGCCGAACGCCCACGAGTACGGCAACGGCGTGGCGATCTTCACCCGCGACGGGGACACCGCACGGGACTTCGTCTCCCGGGTTCAGGTCGGCATGGTCGGGGTCAACGTGCCGATTCCGGTGCCGGTGTCCTACCACACCTTCGGCGGCTGGAAGCGGTCCGGCTTCGGCGACCTCAACCAGCACGGTCCGCACTCGATCCTGTTCTACACCAAGACCAAGACGGTCACTGAGCGCTGGCCGTCGGGGATCAAGGACGGCGCCGAATTCGTCATCCCGACGATGAAGTAGGTGGCCGGAACATGCCGAGCTTTGTGAGTCTCGACGACGACGAACGGGTGATCAGCGAGACGGCGGCTGATTTCGCCGCCAAACGCATTGCGCCCCATGCCCTCGAGTGGGATAAGGCCAAGCACTTCCCCGTCGATGTGCTGCGCGAATCGGCCGAACTCGGGATGGCCGCCATCTACTGCCGCGACGATGTCGGGGGTTCGGGGCTGCGGCGCCTGGACGCGGTCCGGATCTTCGAGCAGTTGTCGGTCGCGGACCCGGTGATCGCGTCGTTCATCTCGATCCACAACATGTGCGCCTGGATGATCGACACCTACGGCACCGAGGACCAGCGGCGGATGTGGATCCCGCGGCTGGCCTCGATGGAGTCCATCGCCAGCTACTGCCTGACCGAACCGGGTGCCGGATCGGACGCAGCGGCGTTGCGCACCAGGGCGGTTCGGGACGGCGACCACTTCGTCCTGGACGGGGTCAAGCAGTTCATCTCCGGGGCGGGCGCGTCGGACGTGTACGTGGTGATGGCCCGCACCGGCGCCGCCGGCCCGCGCGGCATTTCCGCGTTCATCGTCGAAAAGGGAACGCCGGGGCTGAGTTTCGGGCCCAGCGAGGAGAAGATGGGCTGGCATGCGCAGCCCACCGCGCAGGTGATCCTCGAGGGTGTGCGGGTGCCCGCGACGGCGATGCTGGGCGGACCGGAGGGCGAGGGCGCCGGATTCGGTATCGCGATGAACGGGCTCAACGGCGGACGGCTCAATATCGCCGCCTGTTCGCTCGGCGGCGCCCAGTACGCCTACGACCGCGCCTCGCGGTACGTCGCCGACCGGCAGGCCTTCGGCGGCGCCCTGATCGACGAGCCGACGGTGCGGTTCACCCTGGCCGATATGGCGACCGCGCTGGAGACCTCCCGGCTGATGCTGTGGCGCGCGGCCACCGCTCTCGATCAGGACGATCCCGACAAGGTGCCGTTGTGCGCGATGGCGAAGCTGTATATCACCGACTCCTGCTTCCAGGTGGCCGACAAGGCACTGCAGCTTCTGGGCGGCTACGGATACCTGCGCGAGTACGGGTTGGAGAAGATCGTTCGCGATCTGCGGGTGCACCGAATCCTGGAGGGCACCAACGAGATCATGCGCGTCGTGATCGGGCGCTCCGAGGCGACCCGGGTCCGGGCGTCGGCCTGATCGTCACATGAGGAGTGAGATGACGACTGTTGCGTTTCTCGGGCTGGGAAACATGGGCGCCCCGATGGCGGGGAATCTGGTGAACGCCGGCTACACCGTCGTCGGGTTCGACCCGATGCCCGCCGCCCGCCAGGCCGCCGCAGACAAGGGGGTGACCCTGTCGGACACCGGTGCGGCCGCCGTGGCGGGCGCTGATGTGGTGATCACCATGCTGCCCAACGGAACCCTGGTCAAGGAGTGCTACACCGAGATCCTTCCGGCCGCGAAGCCGGGCACGCTGTTCATCGACAGTTCCACGATCGCCGTGGACGATGCGCGTGCGGTACACGCATATGCCGGCGACCGCGGCTTCGGACAGCTTGACGCCCCGGTGTCGGGCGGGGTGAAGGGTGCGGTGGCCGGAACACTGGCCTTCATGGTCGGTGGCGAGTCCGAGGCGCTGGAGACCGCACGACCGGTGCTGGAGCCCATGGCGGGCAAGATCATTCACTGCGGTGATTCCGGTGCGGGCCAGGCCGCCAAGCTCTGCAACAACATGTTGCTCGCGGTTCAGCAGATCGCCGTCGGTGAGGCGTTCGTGCTCGCCGAGAAGTTGGGTCTGTCCGCGCAGGCGCTCTTCGATGTGGTGACCGGCGCGACCGGCAACTGCTGGGCGGTGCACACCAACTGTCCGGTGCCCGGTCCCGTTCCGACCTCCCCGGCCAACAACGACTTCAAGCCGGGCTTCGCCACCGCGCTGATGAACAAGGATCTCGGTCTGGCGATGGCCGCCGTGGCCTCCACCGCGGCCTCTGCCCCGCTGGGCAGCCACGCCGCGCAGATCTACGCGGCGTTCGCCGAGCAGCACGCCGATCTGGACTTCAGCGCGGTCATCCAGACGCTGCGCTGAGCGGCTCCCAGCCCGGTTCACGGGGTTGGGTCAGAAGTCTCCGGCGTGGTGGCGAAGGGTCTCGATCGCGTCGACCAGAGCGCGCGCCTGACCATCGGACATCCCGATGTCGGCGAACACCCGCGCGTTCAGCGTCGCGGTCGCGTCCTCCACGGTGGACCGGCCCAGGTCGGTGAGACGCACCAGCGTGGTGCGGCCGTCGGTGGGATGTGGCACCCGCTCGACGAGTCCATCGGCCTCCAGTCGGCGGATGGCGTGCGTGACGCTGGTGACGTGCACCTGAAGCCGGTCGGAGGCCTTGGTGATGGGCAGCGCCCCGGTGCGGCTGAAGGCCAGCAGGCGCAACAGTTCGAACCGGGAGAAGCTGAGGTCGTAGGGCCGCAACGCGTTCTCGACCCGAGCCAGCAGAATCTGGTGGGCGCGCATCACCGAGGTCACCGCCACCATCCCGTCGGCGACGTCACCCCAGCCGGCGCGAACCCAGTTGGTGTGGGCGGCGGCGATCGGATCGGGTTTTCCGGACATCAGGCGAACAGTATCGCCGCCGCGGACGCGAACCGAATCGCAGTGCGCGGAGCCCCCCGGAAAGCCTGGGCTGTCAGCCGGCTTTGTACTGGGGAGCGGCGTCCATGAGCGGGCCTGTGACGGTCCCCGTCACAGCGGGGTGGAACTCACCCTGGGTGCCGTCGGTGTCGATACCGGCACCGTCATGGCTGCCCTGGTCCTGGACGGTGATGGTCGGCGGCGTGCCGGCCCACGCCGTCCCAGCGGGCAGCGCCACCCCTGCGAGGCCCACGAGGGCCAGGGCGGCGGCGGCACAGGACGTCCGCAGTGTGCGAGTGCTCATTTCTCCGACCGTAGGCCGACAGCCTGGAACGCCCCTGTGGGCGGGCTGGCGAGTCGCTGACTACCCCAGGGTCAGTACCCGAGGCCCGTCGTCGGTCACCGCGACCGTGTGCTCCCAGTGCGCAGCCCGGGAGCCGTCGGTGGTGACGACGGTCCACTCGTCCTCGAGGATGCGGGTCCGCACCGTGCCGAGAGTGAGCATCGGCTCGATGGCCAGCACCGAACCGGCCACCAGCACCGGACCACGCCCGGGCTGGCCCTCGTTGGGCAGGAACGGCTCCATATGCATCTCCCGGCCGATGGCATGGCCGCCGTATCCCGAGACGATCCCGTAGCGGCGGCTGTGGGCACGTTCGGCGGCGCGGGTACCTCTCTCGATGGCGTGCGAGACGTCGGTGAGCCGGTTACCGGGCACCATCGCGGCGATCCCGGCCTCCATCGCCTGCCGGGTGGCGGCCGACAACGCCTCATCGGCGGGGATCAGTTCACCGACGCCGAAGGTGACGGCGGCATCGCCGTGCCAGCCGTCGAGGATCGCACCGCAGTCGATGGACACCAGATCGCCGTGCACCAGCACCTCATCGGGGCTGGGGATGCCGTGCACCACCCGGTCGTTGACCGAGGAGCAGATGCTCGCCGGAAAGCCGTGGTAGCCGAGGAACGACGGGGTGGCCCCGGCCTCGCGGATCACCGTCTCGGCGACCTCGTCGAGATCCTTGGTGGACACCCCCGCCAGCGCGGCCCGCTGGACGGCCCGGAGTGCGGCGGCCACCACCGCGCCGGCCGCGGCCATCGCGTCGAGTTCGCCCTCAGTTCGCGCGGGAACCGTCTTGCGGCCCCGGCGTCCGGGCAGGGAGACCATCGGGGGGTCAGCGGCCGAGCGCGTGCACAGCCCGCTCGAACACCTCGTCGAGGCTGCCGACGGCGTCGACCGTCTTGAGTTCGTCGCGGTAGTAGTCAAGCAGCGGTGCGGTCTCGTCCCGGTACACCTTGAACCGGTTGCGGATCACGTCCTCGGTGTCGTCGGCGCGGCCACGGCCGGCCAGCCGGGCGACCAGTTCCTCCTCGGGAACCCGGAACTCCAGCACCGCGTCGAGCTTCAGATCCCGCCGGGCGAGCATGTCGTGCAGCGCTTCGGCCTGCTCGACCGAACGCGGGAAGCCGTCCAGGATGAACCCGCCGGCGACGTCCTCGTCGTTGAGGCGATCGTCCACCAGGGCGTTGGTCAACTCCGAGGGCACCAGGTCGCCGGCATCGAGATACCGCTTGGCCTCCAAGCCGAGCTCTGTGCCGTGGCTGATGTTCTGCCGAAAGAGGTCTCCGGTGGAGATCTGCGGCACACCGATTTTCTCAGCCAGCTTGACGGCCTGCGTCCCCTTGCCGGCGCCGGGCGGGCCCAGCAGAACGATTCTCACTTCAGGAATCCCTCGTAGTTCCGTTGCATCAACTGGCTCTCAATCTGCTTCACCGTGTCGAGACCGACGCCGATCATGATCAGCACCGCGGTGCCGCCGAACGGCAGGTTCTGCACGCTACCCGTATTGCCCATCTGAAGGAAAAGGTTCGGCAACACCGCGATCATGCCCAGGTACACCGAACCCGGCAGGGTGATCCGGTTCAGCACGTAGCTCAGATAGTCCGCAGTGGGCTTACCCGGGCGGATACCCGGGATGAAGCCGCCGAACTTCTTCATCTCGTCCGCGCGCTCCTCCGGGTTGAAGGTGATCGAGACGTAGAAGAACGTGAAGAAGATGATCAACCCGAAGTACAGGGCCACGTAGACGGTGTCGGCCGGATTGGTCAGGTGGTCGGCGACGAAGCGGTCCCACCAGCCGTTGCCGGGCCCGCCCCGCCCGCTCTGGATCAACTGGGTGATCAGGTGCGGCACGTAGATGAGCGAGGAGGCGAAGATGACCGGGATGACGCCGGCCTGGTTGACCTTCAGCGGGAGGTAGGTCGAGGTGCCGCCGTACATCTTGCGGCCCACCATGCGCTTGGCGTACTGCACCGGAATGCGGCGCTGGCCCTGCTCGACGAACACGACACCGACCAGGATGATCAGCGCACCGATGCACACCGCCGTGAACACCGGCCCCCCGCGGGTGTCCAGGATGTTCTTGCCCTCGATCGGGATGCGGGAGGCGATACCGGCCATGATCAGCAGCGACATACCGTTGCCGATGCCGCGCTCGGTGACCAGTTCGGCCATCCACATCACCAGGGCCGCGCCGGCGGTCATCACCAGCACGATCACCACCAGGGTGAAGATGCTCTGGTTGTAGAGGATCTCCTCCGTGCAGCCCTGAAGCAACCCGCCGTTGGCGGCCAGCGCGACGATGCTGGTGGCCTGCAGAACAGCGAGCGCGACCGACAGGTAGCGGGTGTACTGCGTCATCTTGGCCTGGCCGGCCTGGCCTTCCTTGCGCAGCTCCTCGAAGCGCGGGATGACCACCGTCAGCAGCTGCACGATGATGCTCGCGGTGATGTAGGGCATCACGCCGATGGCGAAGACCGACAGCTGCAGCAGCGCGCCGCCGGAGAACAGGTTGATGAGCGAGTAGAGCTGAGCCCCGGCGCCGCCGCTGAGCTGCTCGATGCACTGATTGACGTTCTGGTAGTTCACGCCCGGCGAGGGCAGACCGGCGCCGATCCGGTAGATGACGATCATGCCCAGGGTGAAGAGGATCTTCCGCCTCAGGTCAGCCGTACGCAACGACGAGATGAAAGCCGAAAGCACTCTTCCTCCTGACAGCGCGACGAGGTCGCGGCGTGCCGGTGTCGCTGGCTGGACCAGCACCCGGGTTAAGTCGTTGTCCCCCGCCGACAGCCGACGGATGCACCGCCGACGAGCCGAGCGTTTCGGACAGTCTACGAGACTAACAGTTGGTGCAGGCCCGACCCGAATCGCGGGGCCAGCGGCGGCCGGGACCCCCGCGGTGGTTAATTTGGCTAACTATGACCGAACCCCTCAGCACCCGGCGCGACGGCGATACCTGGGACCTGGCATCCGGGGTCGGTGCCACCGCGACCGCGGTGGCCACCTCGCGGGCGCTGGCCCATCGCCTTCGGGTGATCGACGACCCCTGGGCCGAACCGCTGGTCCGGGCGGTCGGCAATGACCACTTCCTGGGACTTCTGGACAGTCCCGCCGCGCAGGCCGACCAGCACCGGCTCACCCTCGGGATGGCGGTCCGCACCCGATACTTCGACGAGTTCATGCTGGCCGCCGCCGACGCCGGGATCCGGCAGATGGTCATCCTGGCCACCGGTCTCGACACCCGCGGTTACCGATTGAACTGGCCCGCCGGCACCACCGTCTTCGATCTCGATCAACCCGCTGTCGTCGAGTTCAAAGCCACCACCCTGACCGCTCTGGGGGTCCGCCCGACCGCGACGGTTCGCACCATCGGTGTGGATCTACGCGACGACTGGCCCGCGGCACTGGCGGACAACGGTTTCGACTCGACCACCCCGACCGCGTGGATCGCCGAGGGTCTGCTGATGTACCTGCCCGCCGAGGCCCAGGACCGGCTGTTCGACCACATCACCGCGCTGAGCGCCGCCGGCAGCAGAGTGGCGACCGAATTCGTGCCGAACATGGCCGCCTTCACCGACCCGGGGGACGACGGTGGCAGCCGGTGGCGGCGGATGGGCTTCAAGGACGACCTCGCCGGACTGGTCTACCCCGGTGAGCGCACCAACGTCATCGAGTACTTACAGCGACTCGGCTGGTCGGTGACGCCGAGCCCGGTGGACGGGTTGTTCGAGACGTACGGCATCGAACAACCCACCGAGACCGACGACGAGATGGACGAGAGGTTCGCCGGCTTCCAGTACATCTCCGCCACGCTGAACCGATGCTGAACTGACCTGGCTGGGAGCCCCGCCGGCTCAGAACCGGCAGTCCCCCAGCCAGAGCGCCGACATTCCGGACACCGACCGCTGCGCCCCGGTGTCGACGCCGTCGAGAACCCGGATCAGTGTCTGCGCCGCCAGGCCGGCCAACGCATCGGGCAGCGAGACGGCCGCCGGCTCCGACGACGCCTTGGGGCGCATCAGGTCGAGCATCGACGAGCCGGGGTAGCCGGACAACCGGACGTCGGCATCGGCATCGAGGCCGGCCAGCACCTTGGCGCGGCGTACCGCACAGCGCAGACCGCCGAGTTCGTCGACAAGCCCGCGATCGTGGGCGTCGGCCCCGGTCCAGACCCGGCCGCGGGCCACCTCGTCGACCGCCTCGACGGTCATGCCGCGGGCCTCGGCGACCCGGGAGACGAAATCGTCGTAGAAGAGGTCCGCTTCGGCTTCGACCATGGCCCGCTGCTCGGGGGTGAACGGTGCGTTGGCGGTCCACGCGTCGGCGTTGGCGTTCGTGCGCACCGCGTCCGAGCCGACTCCGAGCCGGTCCTTCAGTTCCCGGGCCACCAGCTTGCCGGTCACCACTCCGATCGAACCGGTGACGGTGCCCGGGGAGGCGACGATCGCGTCGGCGGCCATCGCGATGTAGTAGCCCCCCGAGGCGGCCACCGCACCCATCGACGCCACGACCGGCGTTCCGGCGGCCCGGGTGCGGCTCACCTCCCGCCAGATGGTCTCCGAACCGGTCACCGATCCACCCGGACTGTCGATACGGAGCACCACGGCCTTGACGTCGTCATCGGCGGCGGCCTCCCGCAGCGCCGCGGCAATGGTGTCCGCGCCCGCGCTCGACCGGGAGAGCGGCATGACCTGCGGGCCACCACGGCCGGAGACGATGGGGCCGGCCACCGTCACCAGGGCGATGACGGGCTTGCCGCCACGACCGGGCAGCGGCAATCCTGCCGAGCGGGTCTCGGCGTAGCGGGAGAGATAGAGCCGCGGCGGCGCGTCATCCTCGTCGGCACCCGGCCGGGGATCACCGGCGCCGGACAATTCAGCGATCCGGCGGTACGCCTCGTCGCGGAATCCGATGCGGTCGACCAACTTGGCCGCGATCGCGTCGTCACGCAGCAGCGGAGCCCGGTCGGCCAGCGTGTCGAGTTCGGCCGGATCGATACCGCGGGACTCACCGATCCCCTGCCACACCTGGGTGTGCAGGCTCTCGATCAGCCGGCTGTCGGCCTCGCGGTGCGCGTCGGTGTAGCGGTCCTCGGTGAACAGGTTCGCGGCCGACTTGTACTCGCCACGCGCCACGAACTGCGCCTCGATGCCGACCTTGGTCAGGGCGTCACGGAGGAACAGCGCGTTGGTGGCGAAGCCGATCAGGCCGACGGTGCCCGAGGGCTGCAGCCATACCTCACCGAACGCCGAGGCGAGGTAGTACGACAGGGTGCCGGGATAGGTTTCCGCCCATGCCAACGTCGGCTTCACCGCGCTGAACGCCACGACCGCATCGCGCAGTTCCTGCACCACCGCCGGTGCCACCGCCGGGAGTTGCACCCGAGCGATCAGCCCGGCGACCCTGGGGTCCTCCGCGGCCCGGTGCAGCGCATCGACGGCATCTCGGACGCGCATGGGGCGGCCGGCGCCGGTGATCAGACGAACCGGATCGAATCCGGCCACCTCCGGCGGCGCGGACTGCAGATCCCATTCGAGGATGCAGCCCTTGGGAACGCCGTTGTGGCGGGCGGTGTCGATCCGGCGGACCAGACCGCGTACCTCGTCGGGCACCCCGGGCAGGAAGGCGAACATGCCCCCCAAGCTACCGGTCACCGATCAGGACAGTTCGGTCGCCGATCCGCCCGCGGCGGTGATCTTGTCCCGGGCGCTACCGCTGAACTTGTGGGCGGTGACGTTGACCTTGGCCGTCAACTTTCCGTCGCCCAGCACCTTGACCAGGGTGTTCTTGCGCACCGCGCCCTTGGCGACGAGATCCTCCAGGGTGACGTCGCCGCCCTCCGGGAACAGCCGGGCGATATCGCCGACGTTGACCACCTCGTACTCGGTGCGGAACCGGTTGCGGAAGCCCTTCAGCTTGGGCAGCCGCATGTGGATGGGCATCTGCCCGCCCTCGAACGCCGCGGGGACGTTCTTACGGGCGCCGGTGCCCTTGGTACCGCGGCCGGCCGTCTTGCCCTTGGAGCCCTCGCCACGACCGACGCGGGTCTTGGCCTTCTTCTCGCCGGGCGCGGGGCGCAGGTCGTGCAGTTTGATGACGCTCATGTGGCTATACCTCTTCAACCTCGACGAGGTGATGCACGACCTTGAGCAGCCCGCGGGTCTGCGGGTTGTCCTCGCGAATCACCGACTGGCGAATCTTGCGCAGGCCGAGCGTGCGCAGGGACTCACGCTGCTTCCAGCGCGCCCCGACGGTGCCGCGGACCTGGGTGATCTTCAGTTCGGCCATGGCTATGCGTGTCCTTCTGCAGCCGCGACGGCATGACGCGCCTGCGCTTCGCTCTCCCGCCGCGCCTTGAGCATGCCGGCCGGCGCGACGTCTTCGATAGGCAGACCGCGACGGGCGGCCACCTCTTCAGGGCGCTGCAGCAGCTTGAGCGCGGCAACGGTGGCGTGCACCACGTTGATCGCGTTGTCGCTGCCGAGCGACTTCGCCAGCACGTCGTGCACGCCGGCACACTCCAGCACCGCGCGGCACGCGCCGCCGGCGATGACACCGGTACCGGGGCTGGCCGGGCGCAGCATGACCACACCCGCCGCCGCCTCACCCTGCACCGGGTGCGTGACGGTGCCGCCGATCAGCGGAACGCGGAAGAAGTTCTTGCGCGCTTCCTCCACACCCTTGGCGATCGCGGCCGGGACCTCTTTGGCCTTGCCGTATCCGACGCCCACCATGCCGTGACCGTCACCGACGATCACCAGCGCGGTGAAGCTGAACCGGCGGCCACCCTTGACCACCTTGGAGACGCGGTTGATCGTGACGACGCGCTCGAGGTACTGGCTCTTCTCGCGATCATCACGCCCGCCACGGCCACCGCGATCGTCGCGCCGGCCCCGGCCGCCGCGATCGTCGCGGCCGCCGCGCTGCTCGTCGGTGCGGGTACCCGCGGACGGCGCACCGGTGTCCGGTGCCGTTCCCTCAGCCACCGGGGTGGCCGCAGTCTGCTCCGCCATCACGCGGTCCTTCCGTTGTCATTCAGGTCAGTCAAGATGTCAATCCCCATGTCGCTTCGCTCCTGCCCGCGGGCTAGAACTTCAGTCCGCTCTCGCGGGCGGCATCGGCGAGGGCGGCGATCCGCCCGCCGTAGGTGTTGCCACCGCGGTCGAACACGATGGCCTCGATACCGGCGGCCTGGGCACGCGCGGCGATCAACTGGCCGACCCGGCGGGCGCGGGCCTTCTTGTCACCCTCCACGGCCCGCACATCGGGCTCGATCGACGATGCCGCGGCCAGTGTGGTGCCGTTCGCGTCGTTGACCAGTTGCACGTGGATGTGCCGCGAGGAACGGTTGACGACGAGGCGCGGACGCTCCTCGGTGCCCACCACCTTCTTGCGCAGCCGGGTGTGCCGGCGCAGCCGGGAGGACCGGCGGGCGGCCGACACGGTGGTGCCGAGCGGCTTGCGATCGATGGTGGTCGCGGTGGAATTCGTATTCGCCATGGCTTACTTACCTGTCTTTCCGACCTTGCGACGGATCTGCTCGCCCGCGTACCGCACGCCCTTGCCCTTGTAGGGGTCGGGGCGGCGCAGGCGACGGATGACCGCCGAAATCTGGCCGACCTTCTGCTTGTCGATGCCCGACACGGTGAACTTCGTCGGAGCCTCCACCGTGAAGGTGATGCCCTCCGGCGGCTCGATGACGACCGGGTGGCTGTAGCCCAGGGCGAACTCGAGGTTGCTCCCCTTCTGCTGCACGCGGTAGCCGACGCCGAAGATCTCCATCTTCGTGGTGTACCCCTCGGTGACACCGGTGATGAGGTTGGCGACGAGCGTGCGCGACAGACCGTGCAGTGAACGGCTGCGCCGCTCGTCGTCGGGCCGGCTCACCACGATGGCGCCGTCGTCGTTGCGCGACACGGTGATCGGCTCGGCGACCGCCATCTCGAGGGTGCCCTTGGGCCCCTTGACCGACAGGTTCTGCCCGTCGATCGTCACATCCACCCCGGCCGGCACCGGCACGGGCTGCTTACCAATTCGCGACATGTCTCTATTTCTCCCGTCCCGCTACCACACGTACGCGAGGACTTCGCCGCCCACGCCCTCGCGGGCGGCCTGGCGGTCGGTCCTCAGACCGGACGACGTGGAGATGATCGCCACGCCGAGGCCGCCGAGCACCCGCGGCAGGTTGGTGGACTTGGCGTAGACCCGCAGACCGGGCTTGGAAATCCGGCGCAGACCGGCGAGGCTGCGCTCCCGGTTGGGTCCGTACTTGAGCTTGACCACCAGGGACTTGCCCACCCGGGCGTCCTCGGTCCGGTAGTCGGTGATGTAGCCCTCGTTCTTGAGGATCTCGGCGATGTTCGCCTTGATCTTCGAGTGCGGGAGGGTCACCTCGTCGTGGTACGCCGAGTTGGCGTTACGCAGTCGCGTCAGGAAGTCCGCGATCGGATCCGTCATAGTCATTTGGCGCTGCTCCTCCTCGTCGCTGCGCTCCGCATCGTCGTCATCGCAGTCATGTCTGACCCCACTCCCTTACCAGCTGGACTTCTGCACGCCGGGCAGCTCGCCCGCATGCGCCATCTCACGCAGGCAGATACGGCACAGCCCGAACTTGCGGAACACCGCGTGCGGCCGGCCGCACTTGTTGCACCGGGTGTAGGCGCGCACTGCGAACTTCGGCTTCTTCTTGGCCTTGTTGACCAGAGCCTTCTTTGCCATTGCTCAGTTCTCCTTGAACGGGAAGCCCAGGGCCCGCAGCAACGCTCGCCCTTCGTCGTCGGTCGTCGCCGAGGTGACGACGGTGATGTCCATACCGCGCGGACGGTCGATGGAGTCCACGTCGATCTCGTGGAACACCGACTGCTCGGCCAGGCCGAAGGTGTAGTTGCCGTGTCCGTCGAACTGCTTGGGGCTCAGACCCCGGAAGTCGCGGATACGCGGCAGTGCGATCGAGACCAGGCGGTCCAGGAACTCCCACATCCGGTCCCCGCGCAGGGTGACCCGCGCGCCGATCGGCATACCCTCGCGGAGCTTGAACTGCGCGATGGACTTGGTGGCCTTGCGGATCTCCGGCTTCTGGCCGGTGATCAGGGCCAGGTCGTTGACCGCCCCGTTGATCAGCTTCGCGTCGCGGGCGGCGTCACCGACACCCATGTTCACGACGACCTTCACCACGCCCGGGATCTGCATCACGTTGACGTAGTTGAACTGCTTCTGCAGCGAGTCCCGGATTTCGGCGCGGTAGCGCTCTTTCAGCCGGGGCTGGGTCTTCTCTTCCACCGAAGTCATCTCTAGATGTCCTTGCCGTTGCGCTTGGAGATGCGAACCTTCTTGCCGGACTGCTCGTCGATGCGATAACCGATCCGGGTGGGCTTGCCGTCGGAGTCGACCACCATCACGTTGGAGACGTGGATGGGAGCCTCCTGGGTGACGATGCCGCCCGACGACGCGCCGCGTTCGTTCGCCGACTGCGCGGTGTGCTTCTTGATCCGGTTGACGCCCTCGACGAGGACCCGGTTGCGCTCCGGGAACGCCTGCAGGACCTTGCCCTTGGCGCCCTTGTCCTTACCGGCGATGACCAGCACGGTGTCGCCCTTGTGGACCTTCATCACAGCACCTCCGGGGCCAGCGAGACGATCTTCATGAAGCGCTTCTCACGCAGTTCGCGGCCGACCGGCCCGAAGATGCGGGTTCCGCGCGGGTCGTTGTCGTTCTTGATGATCACCGCGGCGTTCTCATCGAACTTGATGTAGCTGCCGTCCGGCCGGCGGCGTTCCTTGACCGTGCGCACCACGACGGCCTTGACGACATCGCCCCGCTTGACGTTGCCGCCCGGGATCGCGTCCTTGACGGTGGCCACGATGATGTCGCCGATGCCGGCATAGCGCCGCGACGAGCCACCGAGAACGCGGATGCACAAGATCTCCTTGGCACCGGTGTTGTCGGCAACCTTGAGCCGCGATTCCTGCTGAATCACC
>JAKOYE010000211.1 GCA_029780675.1 Actinomycetes bacterium | reverse complement strand
CCGCGAAACACCCTCCGCGGCAACGAGGTGAGTGTCATCGGCGCTGGGACAGGACCGGTTCGGGTTCGCCGGAAAAGGTCATCACATGTCGCGTCACGAAGGCGCACCCTACTCGGCCATCTGCACCTCGATAGGCTGGAATCACGATGGCGACCACACCCAGGTCCGATGGCCGCGCGGCGACGGTGCCCGGTTCACCGAAGGGCAACGCTCCCGCGACCCGGTCAACCGGCGAGCGGATGTTGCGGCGGGTGCTGGCGGCAGCCGCCGACGGCCTGGGCCCGTTGATCGCTCTGTACAAGCCCTATGTGCAGGGGCTGGAGAACCTTCCGGCCGACGGGCGATTTCTGCTGGTCGGCAATCACACCCAACTCGCGGCTGCCGAGATCATCCTGCTCCCGTACTTCGTGCGCCACACCATCGGACGACAACTGCGCCCCCTCGCTGATCGCAACTTCGGCAAAGGGGGCCGACTGCAAGCGGACCTCCTGGCCGCCTACGGCGCCGTCATCGTCTCCCCGGAGTCCGCCACCGAACTCATGCGGGCGAATGAGCCGATCCTCGTATTCCCCGGCGGGGGGCGGGAAATCCCGAAGTTCAAAGGCGAACAGAACACGCTGCGCTGGGACAACCGGTACGGATTCGCCCGACTCGCCGTGCAACACCGCTACCCGATCCTCACCGCGGCCCTCCTCGGCGGTGATGACGCCTTCACCAGCCTCACCACTCGCGACGGACTTTTCGGCCGGGCTGGTGAATGGATCGGCCGGCGGCTGACCGGGCAGGACGGCATGGCCATCCCTCTCACGCGCGGTATCGGATTCACCCCGGTGCCACACCCCCAGCGCATGTACCTGCGCTTCGGCCCACCGATCGCCACCGCCAAGCCGCCCCGGGTCGCCGAGGACACCTGGGTCCGTCAGGTCAAGGAGCGCACCCAAGAGCAGCTGCAAGGCGACCTCGATGATCTGCAGCGCCTCCGCGCCACCGACCCCTACCGGTCGCTGAACCCGCTGGCCTGGGGTTCAGCGCTGACACCGGATTTCTGATGACCTCACCGGCTGAGTGCCACCGCTTCGAGCAGGCGCTCGACCGTGCGCAACTGCCGGCTGTGGTCACCGTCGATCTTGGCGAGCAGGGTGCCGATCCCCGTGTCCCGGTATGCGGCGATGCGCTCGGCGACTTCGTTTGTGCCACCGAGGAGATTGGTCAGCCGGCCCAGATCGAGCGGCACCGCCGCACGGGCCTCATCGCGGCGTCCTGACTGCCACAGGCGACTGACATCGTCGACCTGTTCGGCGTAGCCCAACCGGCTGAAGGCGTCGTTGTAGAAGTTCGTTCCACCGGTGCCCATGGCGCCGATGGTGAAGGCGTATCCGTCGGCGTGGCGACGGGCGGCCTCAGCGGTCGCGTGCGCACTGTCGTGAAACTCCACGGCGACGGGGGCGACCAGGTCGAGTTCGGCGAGGGTGCGTCCGACTGATTCCGCGCCCTGCCGCAGGGGGTCGAGGAACACCCCGGCGGATTCGGGGATGAAGGCGTTGGCGAGCCAGCCGTCGGCGACTTCGCCGGTGAGGCGCAGGTTCCGCGGACCCATCGCGGCGATGTAGACCGGCACCGGTCGGGGTCGCACGAGAGGCTGCAGGGCGGCGCCCCTGCTGTCGGGTAGCGGCAGGGGATAGATCTCACCGGGGTGCTCGAGGCGATCCCCGCGGGAGACGATGCGGATGATCTCCACGGTCTCCCGGGTGGTTTGAACGGGTCGGCGGAACCGGATGCCGTGCCAGCCCTCCATGACTCGGGGTCCGGATGTCCCGATGCCGAGCAGGAATCTGCCGTTGGACAGTTCCTGGAGGCTCAGCGCCGAGGTGGCCAGCAGGGCGGGACTGCGGGAACCGAGTTGCACGACGAAGGTGCCCAGCCGGATCTTCTCGGTGCACGCCGCCAGATAGGACAGTCCGGTGAGGGCGTCATAGCCCCACACCTCGGGCACCCACAGTGAGTCGACGCCGAGTTGCTCAGCGCTCCTCGCGAATTCAGCGGACCCGGGAAGTCGCGGTTCGACGGCCAGGCCGATCCTCACGGCGAGCCGCCGCCGGTCTGCTCGGCGATGTAGGCCAGGTTCGCCCGCATGTTGGTCAGCCACTCCTCGAGGCGCCGCGCCACGATGCGGGCTTCCTTGTCGGGCTGGGCGTTGATGGCGAACGTCAGACCCGACGGCGCCGGGCCCATCCGGGCCCACTGACGGACGAGGGAACCCTGTGAAGACGGCTCCACCTCGAAGCCCCACGTCGCACCCACCCCGGCCGGGGTTCGGACATTCCACACCCAGCGCCGACCTGGCTCGACCTCGACGATCTCGCAGACGGTCTCCCACTCGCCCAGTGCCGCATGGCGATTCCGGCCAGTGAAGCGAGCGCCGACCGCCACATGATCGGCGCCATCGAGCCACTCCACACCCGCCAGTTCGGTGGAGACCCGCGCGGGCAGGGTGATATCGGTGACGTACCGCCACGCGGTGTCAACGTCGCAGGTCAGTCGTTGTACGGCTTCGACGGTGGGTTGATCGCGGTACCGCATTGGTCCGTCTCCTCCGGGGCTGTCGCGGAACGGAGCTGTCATCAGGGCTGTCACGGATTTCCCATTCCTCCAGCCCCTGAAAGGTACTCGTCACGGCACCGCGTGATGGCCACGGCTATCCGCGTGCGGTGAGATTCTCGAGCGCGGGGACGCCGACGGGTTCGTCGGCCAGCAGCGGGATGACGGCGTAGCGGTCGGCGTATGTGGTTCTGACGGTGTCGATTTGGCTGATTTCAGCGGCAGCCCTTCGGCGCAGCAGCGGGTTGCTGGGGGCCGCCGCCGCAACGGAGTTGTTGATGACCCATGCCCACGGATGGATGCCGGCGCGCTGGAGATCGTTTTGTAGGTCCGCGGCCTCGAGCACCGGTGTGGTTTCGGCCAGGGTGATCAGCAGCACTTTGGTGAGTTCAGGGTCCTGAAGTCGCATCAGCGGTGTCGTGTAATGCCCGCCGTCACCCATCTGCCGGGCTATCTCACGGTGGTAGGAGCCGGTGGCATCGAGCAGCAGGAGGGTGTGTCCGGTCGGCGCGGTGTCCAGGACGACGAAGGTACTGCGGGATTCGTGGATGACTTTCGAGAACGCCTGGAAGACGGCGACTTCCTCGGTGCACGGCGAACGCAGGTCCTCGGCCAGGGTTGCGCGTCCGGCCTCGTCGAGGGTGGCGCCTTTACCGGCCATGACGCGGTCGCGATACTGCCGACTGGCCTCGGCAGGGTCGATGCGGGAGACGCGCAGGTGCTCCACGCCGCCGTGCAGAGTTTCGGCGAGATGTGCGGCGGGGTCGGTGGTGCTCAGGTGGACGTCGTGACCGCGGCGAGCCAGGGCCACGGCGATGGCGGCGGCGATGGTGGTCTTTCCCACCCCGCCCTTGCCCATGCACATCACCAACCCCTTGCCGCCGCGTTCGATCTCGTCGACGAGATCACGCAACGGCGCGATCGCCACGGCCTTCGGGTCGGACGGACCGGTCTCCCCCGAAGCGACCACGGACGTGGTGTCGAACAGGCCGCGCAGCGCCTGAAGGCCGACCATGTTGTCGGCTTTGAGATCGATGTGGTCCCGGGGCAGCACCCGCAGAGCGGACGGCATGTCGGCAAGAGCGGCCTGTTCGCGACGGTACACCGCACTGGCCAACGGGTCGGTGTCCTCGGACGGCCTGGGCATGACGGCATTGACGACGACGTACTGGCACGTCATCCCGAGGGAGACGAGTTCGGTGTGGGTGCGGTCGATTTCGCGCAGCGCCGACCGGGTGGGGCGGGTGACCAGGACCAGACGGGTGCGGTGCGGGTCAGCGAGGGCTTCCACCGCAGCGGCGTAGGTGCTCTTCTGCCTGTCCAACCCGGCCAGCGGGCCCAGGCACGAGGCGTCGCCCTTGCCGGTTTGCAGGAACTCCGTCCAGTTACCCGGTAATTGCAGCAGGCGGATGGTGTGCCCGGTGGGCGCGGTGTCGAACAGGATGTGATCGAAACCGCCGACAGTGCCCTCGGTGTCGGTGAGCAAGGCGGTGAACTCGTCGAAGGAGGCCACTTCGGTGGTGCACGAACCGGAGAGTTGTTCGGTGATGGAGGCGATCTCGGCCTCGGGCAACAAGCCCCGTACCGGGCCGACGATGCGCTCACGGTAGTCGGCGGCTGCGGCCTCGGGGTCGATCTCCAGTGCGGACAACCCATCCACCGCGGGGATCGCGGTGATGTGGTTGCCGATCGTCACCCCGAACACCTGCCCGACGTTGGAGGCGGGGTCGGTCGACACCAACAGCACCTTCTTGCCCGATCCCGCCAAGGCCAGCGCGGCCGCACAGGCGATGGAGGTCTTGCCAACCCCACCCTTGCCGGTGAAGAACAGGAACCGGGGCGGGTCTGTGAGGAACGCCAGATCAGCAGACGACATTGGTCAGGTCTCCAGGAGTGGTGCGGGTTTCGAGCAGAGTCGGGGTGGGGTCAGCAGCAACCGGAGTCGCCGCAGCAGGACGACGATTCGGTCCCCTCGGAAAGCCCGAGGTTGATCGCACCGGCCGGCACCGACGCGGGGGTGTCCAGGCCGGCCCAGCGGGCCAGTTCCGCCCGGGTGGGATAGCGGCCGGTTGCCACGGTGACACCGTCGACCTCCACCAGAGGCAGCCCGGCCGATCCGGCGATCTCCAGGAATTTCCGGACCGCTTCGTTGTGGGCGAAGGCGAGTGGGTCGTTGGCCAGGTTGTGGCGGGTGATGGTCGCGCCCTGTTCGAGCAGCCAGGCCATGTCGGCGGTGAAGGTGACCAGATTCTGGTCGACATCCTCACCGCACACCCCGGTGTTGCAGCACAGTGCCGGTTCGAACACCGCGATCGTCGCCATGGAAGTTCTCCGTCCGTCGCGCCGCCGGGTTGACGGCTGAATTGATTACTATCAATATAGACGCATGTCGATACTTGCGCCCGGCCGGGCCGACCCGTGCTGCGCCCCACTGGCTGATGAACCACTGGACTCCGATTCGGCCGGCGAACTGGCCCGGATGTTCAAGGCGCTGGGTGATCCGGTGCGGTTGCGGATCCTGAGTCTGGTCGCTAGCCATGAGGGCGGCCAGTGCTGCGTGTGCGAGATCTCCCCGGCCTTCGAGGTGTCCCAGCCGACGATCTCCCATCACCTCAAGACCTTGCGCGAGGCCGGTCTTCTCGACTGCGAGCGTCGTGGCACGTGGGTCTACTACTGGGTGATCCCCGCAGCCCTTGAACGGTTGTCGGCGGTCCTGGCCCCCGGCTCCGGCGTCCCGCCCGCCACCCCAACCGGAAATGCCTGTCGATGAGCGCGAAACCCTCGGTGTTGTTCGTCTGCATCCACAACGCCGGACGTTCCCAAATGGCGGCCGGGTTCCTCTCGGCACTGGCCGGGGATGCCATCGAGGTCCGCTCGGCGGGCAGTGCGCCCGCGGATGCGGTCAACCCCGCCGCGGTGGCGGCGATGGCCGAAGTCGGTATCGACATCTCCACCCAGAACCCGAAAATCCTGACCACCGACGCGGTCCAGGCCTCCGATGTGGTGATCACGATGGGCTGCGGCGACACCTGTCCGTTCTTCCCCGGCAAGAGTTACCGCGACTGGGTCCTCGACGACCCCGCCGGCAAGGGAGTGGAGGCGGTGCGCCCGATCCGCGACCAGATCAAGGCCCGCGTCGAAGACCTCATCGCCGAACTGCTTCCCGACACCACCCACCGCTGAACCCCGCCACACCACCAGCCCGGCACACCACCAGGAGGAACCCTCATGTCCCGAATCCAGTTGGCGCTCAACGTCGATGACCTCGACGCGGCCATCGCGTTCTACTCCACGCTGTTCAACACCACCCCGGCCAAGGTCAAGCCCGGCTACGCCAACTTCGCCATCGCCGAGCCGCCGCTGAAACTGGTGCTGCTGGAAAACCCCGGCCACGGCGGCACCCTCAACCACCTCGGCGTCGAGGTCGAGTCCAGCGGACAGGTACACGCCGAGATCGCCCGACTCACCGACGCCGGCATGTTCACCGAGGAAGAGATCGGCACCACCTGCTGCTTTGCCACCCAGGACAAGGTCTGGGTCACCGGTCCCGGCGGCGAACGCTGGGAGGTCTACACCAAACTCGCCGACACCGAGAACTTCGGCACCCCGCCGGCCTTCGCGACCCTGCCGCTCACCGAGGCCGCCAGTTGCTGCACCGACGCACCCACCGGTACCTCCTCATGACCGCGGTACCCGCCGCCGACCCCCACACCCCGGTGGCGGGCCGACTGTCCACCCTCGATCGGTTCCTGCCGGTATGGATCGGCATCGCCATGGCCGCGGGGCTGCTGCTGGGACGCTGGATCCCGGGCCTGAACACCGCACTTCAGAAAGTGCAGATCGACGGCATCTCGTTGCCCATCGCCCTGGGCCTGTTGATCATGATGTACCCGGTCCTGGCCAAGGTGCGCTACGACCGCCTCGACACCGTCACCGCCGACCGCAGGCTCCTGATCAGCTCCCTCGTCCTGAACTGGGTGCTCGGCCCGGCACTGATGTTCGCCCTGGCCTGGCTGATGCTGCCCGACCTGCCCGAGTACCGCACCGGACTGATCATCGTGGGCCTGGCCCGCTGTATCGCCATGGTGATCATCTGGAACGACCTCGCCTGCGGGGACCGCGAAGCCGCCGCCGTCCTGGTCGCCCTGAACTCGATCTTCCAGGTCCTGATGTTCGCCGTGCTCGGCTGGTTCTACCTCTCGGTCCTGCCGGGCTGGCTTGGTCTGCCCCAGACCACGATCGCCGCCTCGCCCTGGCAGATCGCCAAATCCGTACTGATCTTCCTCGGCATCCCCCTGCTCGCCGGCTACCTCTCCCGCCGTCTCGGCGAACGCGCCAAGGGCCGACAGTGGTACGACACGACGTTCCTGCCCAAGATCGGGCCGTGGGCGCTCTACGGACTGCTATTCACGATCGTCATTCTCTTTGCACTGCAGGGCGAGCAGATCACCAACCGTCCCCTCGATGTCGCCCGCATCGCCCTGCCCCTGCTGGCCTACTTCGCCATCATGTGGGGCGGCGGCTACCTACTCGGGGCCTCGCTCGGCCTGGGGTACTCCCGCACCACCACCCTGGCCTTCACCGCTGCCGGCAACAACTTCGAACTCGCCATCGCCGTGGCGATCGCCACCTACGGCGCCACCTCCGGACAAGCGCTCGCCGGCGTCGTCGGACCCCTCATCGAGGTCCCGGTCCTGGTCGCCCTGGTCTACGTCTCCCTGGCGCTGCGCAACCGATTCGACACGGCACCGCCGACCGAAACCGGTCGGCGGTGCCGTCGAAGGTGACGTGGACGGTGACTACGCGCGCAGCGCCTTAGCCAGTTCGCCGAAGGCCTCGACCCACTTGCCCATGTCCTCATCGGTGTGGGCCAGCGACACCAGCCACTGGTCATCCATGCCCGGGGGCGTCAGGACGCCGCGGTTGATACCCCACAGCCAGCCCAGCTCGGCCGCGTGGAAATCGGTGACCAGCTTCCAGTCGCGATAGTTGCGGATCGGGGTGGGCGACCATGTCACCGAACCCTTCACCCCGAAGCCGACGGTGTGGGCCGGCAGTTCGTACTCACGGATGATGGTGTCCATCGCCTCCATGGCGTTGTCGTTGACCTGTTCGGCCGCGGCAAGCGCCTGCGGAGTGGCGACCTCGTCGACCGCGGCGGCCGCAGCCATACACAGCGGGTTGCCGTTGTAGGTGCCGAAGTGGGCCATCCTGTTGTCGACGACGACCTGCATGACCTCCTCGGTGCCGCCGAACGCGGCCAGCGGCAGGCCGCCGCCGATGGACTTGGCCAGCGTGATCAGGTCGGGCTTGACGCCGAGGCGCGCCGCGGCGCCATGGGCGCCCGCGGTCAGGCCGGTTTTCACCTCGTCGAAGATCAGCAGAACGTTGTGGTCGTCGCATAGTTTGCGCACCCCGGCGACGTAACCGGCGTCGGGCAGGATGATCCCGAGGTTCTCGATGACCGGCTCCATGACCACGCACGCGACATCCTTGGCGTGGGCGGCGAGCTTGCGCTCCATCTGGCCGAGGTCGTTGTAGGCGACGGTGTGCACGACGCCGGCCTCGACGTCGAAGGGCACCTGCGGTGTCGGGTCGTCGGCGGGACCGATCTCGTCGATGCCCGGCTTGACCGACACCGACAGGCCGTCGTACCCGCCGTGGTAGCCGCCCTCGATCTTGATGATCGCCTTGCGGCCGGTGTACGCCCGCGCGGCGCGCACCGCGTACATCGTCGACTCGGTGCCGGAGTTGGTGAACCGCAACATGTCCAGACCGAAACGCTCCTTGAAGCGCTCGGCGATGTCGGTGGAGATCGGCGACGGGGTGACGAACAGCGTGCCGATCTCGTCCAGGGAGTGCTTGACCTTGGCGACCACAGTGGGATTGAGGTGGCCGACGAGCATCGCACCGAAGCCCATCGACAGGTCAAGGACCTGGCGGTCGTCACAGTCGGTGACGTAGGCGCCGCGCGCGGACTTCACGCCCATCGGGTACGGATCCCAGTACTGGAAGCTGCTGGTCACGCCCAGCGGCAGCGTCTTGACCGACCGTGCCGCGTGGTCGGCCGATCCGGTGGTGGTCTTGGCGTAACGCTCCCACTCCTGGGCCATCAGGGCTTCCACCCGGGCGGGGTCGAGTGGGGTGTAGGAGGCCGGCAACTGTCGCCAGCCGGCGGGGTCGTGGGCGGGGAACGAAGCCGTGCCGGTATTCGGGCTCATCAGGTCACCTTCAGCCATCGGATATTTCCTTGCGGAAGCGTAACCAAAGAGCGCGGATTTGGCGGTCCATCGAGCAGAGGGCCTGACCGGCGCTCGTAGTCGGGATCGGTTCCGTCATTCCCACATGGTGGTTTCACGCACCGACCTGCGCTCGGTCGGTGGTGGCGGCGTTCCCTCCGCCGGGGGAAGCCCGAGCCGGATCAGCGTCTGCGGATACGCCTCACCGTCGAACACCTCGCACGCCAACGCGAGACGATTGCGCATGTCATTCAGGGGTTCGGTGAGTGGGCAGGTGGCCAGACCCATCGCGGTGGCCGTCAAGGTGATGTGACTGAGCGCCTCACCGGCCCGCAGTCGCATGCTGTCGTCGTCCCGGCGGGTGCCGAGCACCAGCAGGACCGCGTCGTCGGCCGGCCCCTCAGCGGCCTCGGGAAAACACAGCACCACCTTGCCGTCGTCATGTCGGACCCACCGGGACCGGGGTACGACGGCCAGTTCGACGCCCAGTCGGGCGGCGCGAACGTGCAACATCTCCACCGTGGCGGCCGGGATCCGGCGGGGCGAATAACGGCGAAGGTCGGCCCTGCGCCGGGAGATGGCCCCGGCCAATTCCAGATTGCCGGCGGTGGGCGGTTGCTCGACGACCTCCAGAATCGCCAGGTGGCTGTCACGCGCGCCGTCCGGGAAGCGCCGCACTCGCGGGGACCAGCCCGCGGCGGCAAGCGCCACGATGCAATGGTCCAGAACCGCCCCGCAGCTGAGAAGAACGTCGCGCCGATCCGCCGGTGATCCACCGGCCTGCCGACGCCAGTCGGCGAACAAGTGCAGAGCGGACTCGTTCACCTGCCACATCCAGGGCTGCAGGTTTCCCGATGACGGTGCACGGGCGGCGACGTCGAGAACGCCTTCCAGCGTCACCTGGTCCGGGAATAGCGTCGCCAGCGTTCTCACCTCCGTCGTTGCAGCCCCTCGAATTATCGCATCGGACACCCCGACGTCCCGGTGACGAAAGTGAGACAGATCTGCCGGCTACCGGGACGGCCGGGACACCCGGCCGGCGAGCGTCCCACTGTTAACACCAGTCCCATTGTTAACATCGGGCGGTGCGGGACGCGGGTACCACCGGCCATGGACGGTCGCTATCGGTCTCCCGCCGGGACGCACTCCGCGGCGCCGCCGCGGCGGCTCTGGCCGGGCTCGGTGCGGCATCGGCAAGCGCCGCTTCGCCCGTCGCCGCGGCGGCCGCTCCCCAACTCATCGACTACGCGATGCGTCAGATCCCCGCGGAGCACATTCGCGCCGCCGGCTACGCCGGAGTGATCAATTACGTGTCGTTGTCGCGGCCCGGATCATCCTTCGGCGCCAAGCCGATCACCCGCCCCTACGCCGAATCGCTGACGGCCGCGGGACTGGTCATCGTCAGCAACTACCAGTACGGCAAACCGGGCGGAACCGCACCGTCGGATTTCACCCGGGGGCTCGCCGGCGGGATTGCCGACGCCCGCACCGCCTGGCAGTTACACACCGCGGCGGGCGGCGGTCAGAGCGCACCGATCTTCTTCAGCGTCGACGACGACATCGACCGCAACACCTGGAACACGCTCGCGCTGCCGTGGTTTCGCGGGATCAACTCGGTACTCGGCGTTCAGCGCACGGGCGTCTACGGAGGTATCGACGTGTGCCAGTGGGCCGCCGCCGACGGCGTCATCGGCGCCTCGCGCACGCCCGGGCGCCGGTGGTCCTGGCAGACCCGGGCCTGGTCCGGCAATCGCATAGACCCCGCCGCGGTGCTCTACCAGCGCGTGGTGAGCACCGCGTCGAACCCGGGCCCGCTGGTCGGCGGGATCGAAGTCGACGTCAACGACGTCCTGGCCCAGGACTGCGGCCAGTGGAACATGCACCCGTAGGTTCCAGCGTTCGATTAACCGACCGACACCTCGTTGGCCGACGGGGGTTCGTTGGCCGGCAGGGGTCGGCGCAGTACGGGGGCGACCAACTGCCAGCGCAGCCGATTGTTCGCCTCCCGGAACAAGTGGCTCATCGCGGCGAGGGTGCCCCGCACGTCGTCGCGGGAGGTGAGGTACGTCCATCGGTGTGAATCCGGTAGCTCGAAGAACTGCTCGAAGAAGCCGGGAACATCGTTCGGCGGTAACCGCAGCAGCGCTTCCAAACCGATCAGCCGGATGCGACGGATCACCTCTGCGGCCCGTGGCCACACGGTGTCCTGTGCCGCGGCTAGCGCCCGGTCCGGATGGCCCGGCAGGTGCGCCGCGAACGCCTCGGCGACCCGGGGTGCCAGCTGGAGGGATGCGGCCAGGCTGTAGCCGGTCGCCGGGTGAATCAGCGGTGCGGCCGCACCGAATCCGAGCACCCCGGAGCCGCGGTGTCGGGGATGGTCCACGCGGAAGGAAACGCGCTCGGCCCGAGCGTTCTTCGGCGCCTCGATGCCGTAGCGAGCAAGTCGGGCGTGCAGCCGCCGGCGCAGCGTGGCCAACGGCAGCCCGGGCCGGCGGGCCAGCGATGTCTCCTCCACCAGCACCTGGTCGCCACCGAGGGGGACGGCGTAGAAGAAGGTCGGCCACCCGGTCTCACCGTGTTCGGGCCGCCAGTCCATGAACAACGCCTCACCGTCGCTGACGAACGGCGCGGCCGTCTCCGCGTCCAGAATCACGCCGAACGCCGTTTGTTCGGCCGGCACCTGCGTGGAGGGGGTGCGGTCCAGCGGGCGCCACCGGCCCCCGGCGTCCACGACGACGGCGGCGCGAAGATGCGACCCGTCGGCGAGGGCGACGACGCCCGGTTCCGGCGCACCGATGGCCCGCCCGACGTGGAACCGCACGCCACCGGCACGTCCGGCGAGGTGGGCTTGGAGTGCGGGCACATCGAGCACGGCGTACTCCCACCCCAGCCGATGCTCCGTGAGCGCGATCGCCCGGCCCTCGGCGCGGGCGGCGACGACGTCACCGGGCAGATCGGCCGGCAACTCTTTACTCCAGAGCCCGTAGGTCGCCGTCCAGGGCCGGTCCGGGCCGGGGTCGAGCACGCCGGTGTCCAGCCCGAGCCGGCTGCAGGCAGCCGCCAACGCCATGCCCGCAGGGCCGGCGCCCACCACAAGTACGTCCATCGCCTCCATCGTGCCCGCTGAACGTGAATCGCGGGGTTTGAGGTTGCCCACAAGGGGCGTGCGGTGTCGGCCTGCGGCCGGAAAGCGCCGACGGGCACAAGAGAACGGACCACTCGTGTTCCGGTTCAATGAGCAACCATGGGTGGGCATCTCTTTGTCCTGCGGGGCGATCTGAAACAGCTGCGCTGCAGCGCAGTCCTTATCCCCTGCGACAGCCGCTGGAAGGTCGTGTGGGACCACTGGGCTCCACTTCTTCCGGAGGATCGCTTCGAAGCGCCTGATCCCTACGGATGGAGACCCCTGACCGGTGGCGGCGGAACAAGACGCTTCACCGACGTGGCCCCCGTCGGCGGAAAGTGGGTCCGACTCGTCGTCACCGCCGACGACGACAGACACGACACCCCCGACAAAAGAGCCCAGTGGGTGGCAGAAGGTGTCGCTGACGCGATCGCAGACTTGTCGGGGCGGGAGCTCCCCCTGCCGGCCGGCCGGGTGAAGCCGCTGATAGGTCTTCCACTGGTCGGAACGGGAGCCGGCGGCTTCGAGACAACTCGAGGCGTCCTCATTCACGCCCTGGTGCCGGCGATGATGCGGGCCGCCCGACAACACGACGTGGATGTCGCACTCGTCCTGATCGACGACCGCGACCACGCCGCGGTACAAGCCGTCCGAAGCGACTATTGGGACGAGTTCGAACGAGAGCAACCCCTCCTCGCACAACACCTGGCTGTCGCTGACAATCTCGGGAGCAGGGCTGCACGCAGCGAGCTATCGCTGTTTCTCGGATCTGGTGTGAGTGTTCCCCTGGGCGTTCCGGATTGGAGGACGCTGCTGTCAGACGTCTCCCCCCGCGCGCTCGACTTTCGCACGGGTACGCCGCAGCAGATCGCCCAGGAAATCCAAGAGGAACTCGGCAGAGAGGAACTCGAAGACCGCATCGTGGCCAAGGTGGCCGTGGACGGTGTGGCGCCCACGCACCTGCTGCTGGCAGCCCTCTCTGTCGTCCAGAACGTGACGACCAACTACGACATCGCTTACGAACTGTTCGGGGGCATTCCGGTTGAGCAGCACGGGGTAGCTGTCCGGCGTTGACGGTGAGCGGCTCGTTGTGGGGTCGGGTCTGAGTTGGTGCTTGGGGTGCCGGGGCGGCACGGTGATGACGTCGTTGTAGGCGACGGCCCTCCCGGTTCTCTTTAGGCGGAGTCCGCCGGGAGGGCCGTCTGTGCGCTTGGAGGCGCAGTGG
>JAKOYE010000198.1 GCA_029780675.1 Actinomycetes bacterium | reverse complement strand
CGCGTCGGCCCGCCGCTGTTGTCTGGTGCGGGAGTCGCCGGGGCAGACGGTGGCGGCGAGTTGATCGAGCCGGCGGTCGAGTGCGGCGGCGTCCGGAGCCTGCACCGATCCCCAGACGGTGGCCAATCCGTCCCGGCCCGGGCCGATCTCGATGTGCCGATCCGTTTTGGACTGGCGGGCGACGCGTTCTGCGGCCGGGTCGAGTTCCCGCACCCGCCAGTCGATACATTCGGCGATCCTGCGTTGGGGAAGCGCATTCCACCCCGGCGCGTTGCGGGCCAGGGCGGTGTCGATGGTGGCCAGCAGGTCCGGGTCGGTGATCAGCGCGGTGCGGTACAGCGCCACCGCCACCACCCGGAACTCGACGTCCCCGGCGGCCAGGGCCGCACCTAGTTTCGGTAGCCGCTCCAGGAGGGCCAGCCCGTGCTCCATCTGGACAGAGGCACGCCGTCGGCTGATGCCGAGCTCCGCACCGACCTCGGCGGCCACCGCCTCCCAGTTGTCGATGCACCAGTTGAGCCGTTGGTCCTCGGTGACCCCGCTCATCCGAAGCTGGCACAACCGCCCCGCGGCGAACAGCCGTCGTGCCACAGCGGTCCGCTCGGCGCGCTGGGCCGACGCCATCTCGGCGAGCACTTCCGCCTCGGTCAGACCGCCCAACCTGGTATCGAACATACATTCGATACTAGGTGTGGCCTACGACAAATCCGGTCCCGATCGCAGCAGGACGCCCTGCAGGGCCTCCCGAAAATCCGCCGGCAGCGGTACCGGGCCGGCATCGCCCACCAGCACCAGCACGGTGTCACACACCCCGATGCACGAGCCGTCGATGAACAGCCCGGTCGAGGCGATGAAGGAGGTCCGGCCGATCCGTCCGACGCCGGCGCCGGTGGTGATCAGTGCCGGCCAATGCGCCTCGGCCAGGAAATGCGCGGCATTCTGCGACGTCACCAGCCGCAGGCGGTCGGGACCGGTCCGGTATGCGTCGGGGAAGAGTCGCCGGTTCATGGTGGCCCGGGCGTTCTCGTGCAGCGACTCCAGGGCGAGGTTGTTCAGGTGTGCGTTGGCGTCCATATCGCCGTACCTGGCGGCGATCTCGTCGACCACCGGATAGGACTCCAGTCGCAGGCGGATCGGGTCGGGGCGGGCTGCGGTCGTCGTCCACTCGGGCGTCGGATCGGTCACAAGTCAGGGAGCCTAATCTCGCTACACTCTGCTGTGCGTTCCGACGGTATCGACCCTGACCGGCTGAAGGTGACGCTGGAGGTGCTGGCCGAACTGCACCTCCTCAGCGAGAAGCATCCGGACTTCATCGCCGTTCGCCGGGCCACCGCCCACATGTTCAAGGCGGCGAAAAAAGCGCGTCGAGACGAGAAGCGGGCCGAGATCGCCGATGCCGACCGCGCGGTGGTCGCCGCCACCGCCACCGGCGCCCCCGATCGCATCGACGACGAGACCCGCGGCGTCCCGCTGTCCACCTCGACGACCGCGCCGAGCGCCGGCACCCTGCGCCGGTCGCGGGCCTGCTACATCTGCAAGACGCATTACACCCAGGTCGACGCCTTCTATCACCAGCTGTGTCCGGAGTGCGCACGGTTCAGCCACGCCAAACGCGAGGCGCGCACCGATCTGACCGGGCGCCGAGCCCTGCTGACCGGCGGTCGCGCGAAGATCGGCATGTACATCGCGCTCCGACTGCTCCGCGACGGGGCCCACACGACGATCACCACCAGGTTCCCCCGGGACGCGGTGCGCCGGTTCGCCGGACTGCCGGACTCCGCCGACTGGCTGCACCGGCTGCGGATCGTCGGCATCGACCTGCGTGATCCGGCACAGGTGGTGGGGCTCGCCGATGCCGTCGCCGCCGCCGGGCCACTGGACATCCTGATCAACAACGCCGCCCAGACGGTGCGCCGTTCACCTGGCGCCTACGCTCCGCTGGCGGAGGCTGAACTCGCCCCGCTGCCCGACGGGCCGATTCCGGAACTGCTCACGTTCGGGCACACCAACGACGCCCACCCGCAGGCCCTGGCGGCCTCGGTCGCCAGCCACCCGATTCTGGCCGCGGCGGCGCAGCGCGCGGATGAGCTGACGAGCTCCGCGCTCACCGCCGGCTCGAGCTCACTGGACCGGCTGGCCGCGGGGACGGCCATCGACGCCGGGGGGCTGATTCCCGACGAGCACGACGTCAACAGCTGGACACAGCACGTGCACGAGGTTGAGCCGCTGGAAATGCTCGAGGTTCAGCTGGCCAACACCACCGCGCCGTTCCTGCTCATCAGCCGGCTCCGCGGGGCGATGGCCGCCGCACCGGCCCGTCGCAAGTACGTGGTCAACGTCTCGGCGATGGAGGGCGTCTTCTCCCGTCGCTACAAGGGGCCGGGCCATCCGCACACCAACATGGCGAAGGCCGCTCTCAACATGCTGACCCGGACGAGCGCGGGTGAGATGTTCGAGGCCGACGGAATCCTGATGACCAGCGTCGACACCGGATGGATCACCGACGAACGCCCGCACCCCACCAAGATCCGCCTGGCGGAAGAGGGGTTTCACGCCCCACTCGACCTCGTCGACGGGGCGGCCCGGGTCTATGACCCGATCGTGCAGGGAGAAGCCGGCGTCGACCTCTACGGGGTGTTCCTCAAGGACTATCGGCCCTCGAACTGGTGATACCTGGCTACAGTGGCGCCGTGTCGCGTAAACGGGTCCTGGGAGTGCTCGCGGCGGCCGCGCTCATCGCCGGCTGTTCGGGAACCACGGCCCCCGAGCAGGCCGGCGTGCCGCCGGTCCCGGACCGGCTGCCCGCGCTCGTCTTCGCCAAAAACGGTGCGCTCCATATCAGCGAACCGGCCGGTAGCCCGTCCCGCGCGCTCACCGACGGACCCGGCGACACCGACCCCACGGTCTCGCCGGACGGCCGCCGGGTCGCCTATGTGCACCGGATGAATCCGGAGGAACCCGGTGGCGAGTTGCGGGTGCTGGACATCTCCTCCGGGGAGTCTCGGAGACTGGTCGATCCGGCCGCGCTGGTGCCTAGGTTCGACGGTGACCAGACGCAGATCACCACCCCCCGATGGTCGCCGGCCGGAGACCGGATCGCCTTCCTCAAGGCGACGTACGGCGGTGGGGGATTCCTGCTGACCGCGGCCGCCGACACCGGCGAGGTGACCGCCCCGCCGGAACCGTTGTTCGCCGACTTCGGCTATTCCTGGTCGCCGGACGGACGCCGGATCGCCTGGTCCGGCGGGCGCAGCGACGTCAGCCCGGTGGACGTCTCGATCTACACCGTGGGGGAGACGTCGACTCCGGTGGCCCGGGACACCAACGCCACGGCGGTCAGCTACTCGCCGGACGGACGGAGCGTGGTCTTCGCCAACGCCGATGCCACCGGAAGCGCCTTCGCGGACATCCCCTTCGAACTCCGCGAGGCCGGCATCTATTCGGTGGGTCCGGGAGAGCGGCCGGTGCCGCTGCTCGCCGGAGCCGAAGCGTTTGCCGACGTACAGGCACTACCTGCGGGAGCGGTGGCCGTCACGGTGTGGACTGGGGACCAGCGCCGCAAGGACATTGCGATCATCGAGAACGGAAACCGGCGGGATGTGGCCGAGACGCCCGGTGACGCGCCCGCACCGGCATGGATGGTGGCGGACGCGGGAACCCTGGTCGCCTACATCGGCACCGATGCGGACAGGCCGCTGCTGATCAGGGAAGCCGACGATGCGCCGATACGGCTGGACACCGCGGCCGACGCCTATGCATGGGGGCCGACCGAGGCTGGCAAGCAGACCGAAACCGGCCGCTAGGGCCTAAACCGGCGGGTACGACGGAGTGCCGGTCCAGTCGGTGCCGCGCAGTGCCCACGGCAGCCAGCTGAAGAAGTACTCGATCTCGTCGGTCCCGTCGTAGTCGGGCTGCGGGTCGAAGTCCATGTCAACCTCCATCTGGCTTGCGCCCTCAGCCTAGCCTGCGGACGCCGGAGTGCAGGAGGATCCCGCCCGATTGCCTAGACTTCCAACCAGTTGATAGGGAGGACCCACCATGGCAGCGGAGAACGGGACAACGCGTCGCGAGGAGTTACTGGACGTCGCGACCAAGCTGTTCGCCGCCCGGGGCTATCACGGCACCCGGATGGACGATGTCGCCGAGGTGGTGGGCCTGAACAAGGCCACGGTCTACCACTACTACGCCAGCAAATCGCTGATCCTGTTCGACATCTACCGCCGGGCAGCGGAGAACACCCTGGCCGCGGTGCACGACGATCCCTCCTGGACTGCGCGGGAGGCGCTCTATCAGTACACCGTTCGACTGCTGAGCAACATCGCCGACAACACCGAGGGTGCCGCGGTGTACTGGCAGGAGCAGCCCTACATCGCCGAGTGGTTCACCGCCGAACAGGTCGTCGAGGTCCGGGAGAAGGAAGCCCAGGTCTACGAGCATGTGACCGGGGTGATCGACCGGGGCATCGCCAGCGGGGAGTTCTTCGAATGTGACTCACACGTGGTGGCGCTGGGCTACATCGGGATGACGATGGGCGCCTACCGGTGGCTGCGGCCCGACGGCCGGCGCACCGCCAAGGAGATCGCCGCGGAGTTCAGCACCGCACTGTTGCGCGGGCTGATCCGCGACGAGAAGATCCGTGTCGAGTGCCCGATCGGCGATACGAAGGCGGAAAGCTGATGCCATTGGTGAGTAAGACCGTCGAGGTCGACGCCCACGAGGGTTCGATCCTGCGTATCGTCGCCGACTTCGAGACGTACCCGGAGTGGAACGACGAGGTCAAGTCCGTCTACATCCTGGCCCGTTACGACGACGGCCGGCCCAGTCAGTTGCGCATCGACACCGAGGTCCAGGGGCATCCCGGCACCTTCATCCAGGCGGTGTACTACCCCGGTCCCGGTCAGATCCAGACTGTCATGCAGCAGGGCGACCTGTTCAGCAAACAGGAGCAGCTCTTCTCGGTGGTCGGCATGGGGCCGATCAGCCTGCTCACCGTGGACCTCGACGTCGAGATCTCCCTGCCCGGGGTACCGAACCTGATGGTCAAGAAGCTGGTGAACGACGCGCTCGACCACCTGGCCGGAAACCTCAAGGCCCGCGCCGAGCAACTCGCCGGGAGCTAAGCGGCCCCGGCTCGGGTCGCGGCTTATGGTGTGACGTGATGGACATCACCGCCGGTTCCCTGATCACAGAGCAGCCCTACCTGTCCCGGCGGCAGAACTGGATAACCCAGCTGTCCCGGCACGCCCTGATGCAGCCCGGCGCGACCGCTCTGCGGTTCAACGGCGCGACCACCACCTGGGCGGAGTTGCACGACAGGGTCTCCGCGCTGGCGGCGGCGCTGCACCGGCGCGGGGTGGCGGCCGGTGACCGGGTGATGATCCTCACGCTCAACCGGCCCGAGTTCGTCGAGGCGACCCTGGCCGCCAATCAACTCGGGGCCATCGCCGTCCCGGTCAACTTCCGGTTGGCGCCACCGGAACTGGCGTTCCTGGTCGAGGACTGCGGATCGGCGGTCATGGTGACCGAGCCGATGCTGGCCCCGGCCGCGGCGGCGGTCCGGGACCTGACGCCGCGCCTGGCCGAGGTGATCGTGGCGGGCGCCGAAACCGGCGACGTTGCACTCGGCTACGAGGATCTGATCGCCGAGGCCGGGGACCCGGCACCGCCGGTCGACATCCCCCCGGACCACCCGGCGCTGATCATGTACACCTCCGGAACCACCGGTCGGCCCAAGGGCGCCGTACTCACGCACGCCAACCTGGCCGGGCAGGCGATGACGGCCATCTACACCAACCCGCCGAAACTCGGTCACGACGTCGGCTTCATCGGAGTGCCGCTGTTCCACATCGCCGGGATCGGCAACGTGCTGCCCGCCCTGATGCTGGGCGCTCCCACCGTCATCCACCCCCTCGGCGGATTCGATCCGGGGAATCTGCTCGATGTGCTGTCCGCCGAGAAGGTGACCGGGATCTTCCTGGTGCCGGCGCAGTGGCAGGCGGTGTGCGCCGAGCAGCAGGCCCGGCCGAGGCCGCTGGCACTGCGCACGTTGTCCTGGGGCGCCGCCCCGGCATCGGACACCCTGTTACGTCAGATGGCCGACACCTTCCCCGGCTGCAATATCGTCGCGGCCTTCGGCCAGACCGAGATGTCGCCGGTGACCTGCATGTTGCTCGGCGAGGATGCGCTGCGAAAGCTCGGTTCGGTGGGCAAGGTCATTCCCACCGTCGCCGCGCGGATCGTCGACGAGAACATGAACGACGTGCCGATCGGTCAGGTCGGCGAGATCGTCTACCGCGCGCCCACCCTGATGGCCGGCTACTGGAACAACCCGCAGGCCACTGCCGAGGCGTTCGCCGGGGGCTGGTTCCACTCCGGCGACCTGGTCCGCAGTGACGACGAGGGCTACATCTGGGTGGTCGACCGCAAGAAGGACATGATCATCTCCGGCGGGGAGAACGTCTACTGCGCCGAAGTGGAGAACGCTCTGGCGGCCCACCCCAGCATCGTCGAGGTGGCGGTGATCGGTCGCCCGGACGACACCTGGGGTGAGGTGCCGGTCGCCGTCGCGGCCGTCACCGAGCCCGGTCTGCGCTTGGCGGACCTCACCGATTTCCTCAACGAGAGGCTGGCCCGCTACAAACACCCGAAAGTTCTGGAGATCGTCGAGGCGCTGCCCCGCAACCCTGCGGGCAAGGTTCTGAAAACCGAGCTCAGATCGATTTTCGGCGGCCAGGACGGCCGAGCGGGAGGCTAATAGTGCGGTTGCGGCGTAGGGTCCCCAAACCATCGGGTACATTCCTGTGGTCTGCGTTACTACCGCGCGTAGGCGAGGCGTGGATCACGCTGAGCGGTTCTGGGCAAGGAGGGCGTGTGCCGATCTCTACCGCGTCGCACCGCGACGAGCGCGCCTGTACGACGGGACGGCTCCCATGACGACCTCGACCTATCTGAAGAAACGCTTCAACGGCCCGATGCAGGCCATGGGCGGTTTCTTCAAGATGTGCGTGATGGTCGGCAAGGCCCTGACCCGCCCGTTCGAGTGGAAAGAGTTCATCCAGTACAGCTGGTTCCTCATGACGGTGGCGCTGCTGCCCACCTTCGCGATGTCGATCCCGCTGACCGTGCTGATCATCTTCATCTTCAACCTGCTGCTCCAGGAGTTCGGCGCTGCCGACGTGTCTGGCGCGGGTGCCGCGCTCGCCTCGGTCACCCAGCTGGGTCCACTGGTCACCGTGCTCGTCGTGGCCGGCGCCGGGTCGACGGCCATCTGCGCCGACCTGGGTGCCCGCACCATCCGCGAGGAGATCGACGCCCTCGAGGTTCTCGGCATCGACCCGATCCACCGCCTGGTGGTGCCACGGGTCTTCGCCTCGATGTTCGTCGCAGTCCTGCTCAACGGTGCCGTGATCACGATCGGCCTGGTCGGCAGCTTCATTTTCGGGGTAGGCCTGCAGAACATCTCCGCGGGCGCCTACCTGCAGACTCTGACGCTGATCACCGGATTGCCCGAAGTGCTCATCTCCATCGCCAAGGCGATCGCCTTCGGCCTGATTGCCGGGCTGGTCGGCTGTTATCGCGGGCTGACGGTCGGCGGTGGAGCCAAGGGCGTGGGCATCGCGGTGAATGAGACTCTGGTCCTCTGCGTGGTGGCACTCTTCGCCGTCAACGTGATCTTCACGACCATCGGCGTTCGGTTCGGGACGGGGCATTAGATGGCGG
>JAKOYE010000192.1 GCA_029780675.1 Actinomycetes bacterium | reverse complement strand
CGCGCGGCGGTCGAGGGCGGACTTGTCCAGCCCGTCCAGCGCACCGTCCGACAGCGACACGTTCAGCCCGGGCAGGTCGAGGAGCTCGCGCAGCTCCTTGGTAGTGAAGGGTGCGTGCTGGGGGCCGCGGCGTCCGATCAGGTAGACGTCGTGTCCGGACGCCGCCGCCTCACGGTGGGCGTCCAGTTCGTCCAAGACCTTCTGGGGCATGTCGGTCGTGGCCAGCGCGGCAACGTCCTTGAGCACGACCCGCGCCACGTCGACCGCAACGTTGCCGACCCCGATGACGGCCACGGCGTCCGCGTCCGCGAGCGACTGGTGCGCCGCGTCCGGATGCCCCCCGTACCACTCGACGAACTCGCGTCCGGAGCGCGACCCGTGCAACTCCTCGCCGGGGATGTCGAGCAGCAGATCACCGCCGGCGCCGAACGCCAGGATCACCGCGTCGTAGGCCTCGCGGAGGTCGTCCAGCGGCAGGGTGACGCCGACGTCGACGAGGCCATAGAAGCCGACCCGGTCGTGGCGGAGCACCTTCTCCAACGCGTCGCCGACGAGCTTGATGTTGCCGTGATCAGGGGCGACGCCGTAGCGGAGCAGTCCGAACGGGGTCGGCAGCCGGTCGTAAAGGTCGACGCGTTCGACGCCGTCGTCGGCGGTCAGGGCTTGGGCGGCGAAGAGGCCGCTCGGTCCGGCTCCGACGATGGCCACGCGATGGCCACGCGGTTGGCTCAGCTGGGGACGATCATCGGCCTCGGGCACGGCGCCAGCCTAACGCCCGCTGTTTCGGCGCGTGGGTCGCGGCCGAACCGCCGGTCCGGAATCGCGTCGGCGCCTGACGCCCCCGCGCGGCTGTCTGCGGGGTCGTTCCGATGGTGTTGCCACGCTGATCGGCGGACGCCCGAGCGTGTCGCAGCGGACGTTGCTGCCGGCCGATCACTGGGCGCTTCCAGCTGGGCTGGATGGCGAGAACGACCGCAACCCGATTTTGCGCACTGTCAGTGCTGATGTGGTGCCCCGGGCGAGGGATCGGTGCGGTGAGAGTGCGCACATCGGGGTTCAGTCGCCGAGGGGTAGGTCCGGCACCGCGGCCACGGCCACCAAACCGGGAGACCTTACTGTTCAGTGATTGAACTATCTAGTAGAGTCGCCGATCGTGAGTGACACGTCAGATGCGCCGGTGGCCGGGGAGGCGCCGGTCCCCGCCGGGACCGATCCGGCGACCGCGGACCAGGCCGCGCCAACGGCGTCGGGACGCAAGAACGTCGCCATGATCATGGCGCTGTACCTGCTGGGCATCTTCATGGGCGCCATCGACACGGGCATCGTGACGCCGGGGCGGACGATCATCCAGAACGACCTCGGGGTAACCGAGCAGACCGGCATCTGGATGATCACGATCTACACGCTGGCGTACGCGGCGGCGATCCCGGTGATGGGCAAGCTGGCCGACCGGTTCGGACGCAAGCGCATCTACCTCGTCGCCATCGCCCTGTTCGGCATCGGATCTCTACTGTGCGGCCTGAGCCAGGACGTGCACAGCTTCGAATTCCTGGTCGCGGCGCGGGCGCTGCAGGCGGTCGGCGGCGGCGGGATCATCCCGATCGCGACGGCGGAATTCGGCACAGAGGTGCCGGAGGAGAAGCGCGGCATGGCGCTCGGCCTGGTCGGCGGCGTGTACGGCATCGCGAACATCTTCGGGGCGTCCGCGGGGAGTTTGATCCTCGACATCGTGGGCGCGCACAACTGGCAATGGATCTTCTACGTGAACGTCCCGATCGCGCTGGCGATCGTGGCCGCGGGCGTGATCTTCCTGCCCAACCACAAG
>JAKOYE010000173.1 GCA_029780675.1 Actinomycetes bacterium | reverse complement strand
CGGCGGGGCTGGCGGGGCCGGTCCGGTCGTGGGTGAGTTCGCGCAAGGCGGCGCGGGCTTCGGCGGCCGCCGCGGACATCTCCGCCGTAGGACGACGCTGGCTCGGCGGGGTCAGCTCGGTCCAGGCGCGGGCGGTGGCCGCCCAGGCAGCGTGGGCGCCGTCCAGGGCGGGGGATAGGCGGCTGTGGTAGTCGGGCAGGCGCCCGGCGAGGGCACCAGCCTGCAACAGCACCTGACTGGCTCCGGTGATCATGGTCTGGGTCTGTGCGAGCAGCATCAGATTCGCGGCGGTGGGCTGGCTGGACAGGGCACGGTGAGCCTGGACGTCCCAGCGGGCCAGGGCCTCAGCAAGCCGGTCCGTAGCCGGCGGGAGGCGGTACTCGCCCTGCAGGGCGTGGGGGTAGGTGCGGGCCACGTAAGCGCCGGTGAGCTGCTCGAACGCGGCCAGCCGGTTCTGCGCCGACCGGACGGCGGCCAGGCTTTGAGTGGGGGAGACCCACCCCTTGGCGTCGAAGTGGGCTTGCAGATCGCGGGCGTGCGCGCCGACGGCCAGACCTACACCGTGGCAGGCCACGTACAGGGTGTGTATCAGGCGGGTCTTGGCTGCGGCCAGGTCCGCCCGCGTCGCGTGCCGGTTGGGCCGGTTCGGCTCTGCGGCCCTGACCAGGTCGGCGGCGCGGGTCAGGTTGTCGGCGATCGTCGAGAACCGCGTATCGGCAGGTCCGTTCCCGGGCCAGGATTTGCCGCGGATGCTGCGGTGCAGGGAGGAATTCATCTCCTCAAGACGGGCCATCATGTACGCCTCCCCGTCGGTTCCGTGAGCGCCGCCCTTGGGGACGGGCAGGGCGTCCCACAGCTCGCCGGCGGCCTGGACGACTTCGCCCCAGGTCCGCAGCATTGGTTCCGGCTGCAGATCGGGACCGTCGAAGAGGATGTCGCGGGCGGTGAACTCGCTGTCCAGCAGCAGCTCCCCGACGCTGCGTTCATCCCGCGGCCCGCTCATGCCGGGTGCTCCCGGATCAGGTCGCAGATCCCGACGATCAGCTGGGAAGCCCCGGCCGGGAAGGCCTCGATCGGCACGCGCCTGGTCAATGCCTCGGCCGCGCGTAGCGCCTGGACCGGATCGTCGTACCCGACGACGAGCTCGTCGACATCGGCCGTCGTCGGCAGCAGATGCATCGCCTCATCCGCCAGCAGCTGGGCCCCCAACCCCAACCCCGCTCGCTCCTCACCAGGCACAGCGCCGGCGAAGGCCAAGTCCGTGCACCGGCAGAGCAGCCGCACCACCTGCGCCAGCACCTGCAAGCTCTGATCCTGCAGCTCATCCGTCGTCGCCATCGCCCTCACTCCTTCACCTGATCCGCCGAGCCTCGTACGCCCACCACCCTGGCCCCGCCCGCCCGGACGGCGGCGCACCCGACGCGGGGGCTGTGGATAGTTCCCGGCGGGTTGTCGGTGGTGGGGATGAGACTGGCCACGTAGGTCATAAGCCGGGCCGTCTGGCCTCAGCGGACGCTCTCCGGCACATTCGACCTGTCGGCACTAGTGCAGGTCAGTCAGGAGGTGGTGGTGGTCCAGCTGCGTAAGGCATTGGCGATGACGGTCCCCGTCGGGGCCAGCACGACGATCACCGTGCTGGTCGGTGCCCTTCTGCCCGGGCCAGTGGGGTTCACGTTGTTCGTCGGGGGCTTGGCGGTCGCGGCGGTCCTGGCCCTGGGTATACGTGAGGACCTGGCTGCTGCCGTCTTGCTA
>JAKOYE010000171.1 GCA_029780675.1 Actinomycetes bacterium | reverse complement strand
TAGCAAGACGGCAGCAGCCAGGTCCTCACGTATACCCAGGGCCAGGACCGCCGCGACCGCCAAGCCCCCGACGAACAACGTGAACCCCACTGGCCCGGGCAGAAGGGCACCGACCAGCACGGTGATCGTCGTGCTGGCCCCGACGGGGACCGTCATCGCCAATGCCTTACGCAGCTGGACCACCACCACCTCCTGACTGACTTGCACTAGTGCCGACAGGTCGAATGTGCCGGGGGGTGTCCGCTGAGGCCTGACGGCCCGGCTTATGACCTACGTGGCCCAGTCTCATCCCCACCACCGACAACCCGCCGGGACCTGTCCACAGCCCCCGCGTTGGGTCCGCCGCCGTCTGGGTGGGCGGGCCAGGGTGGTGGGCGTACGAGGCTCGGCGGATCAGGTGAAGGAGTGAGTGCGATGGTGACGACGGATGAGCTGCAGGATCAGAGCTTGCAGGTGCTGGCGCAGGTGGTGCGGCTGCTCTGCCGGTGCACGGACTTGGCCTTCGCCGGCGCTGTGCCTGGTGAGGAGCTAGCGGCGTTGGGGTTGGGGGCCCAGCTGCTGGCGGATGAGGCGATGCATCTGCTGCCGACGACGGCCGATGTCGACGAGATCGTCGTCGGGTACGACGATCCGGTCCAGGCGTTGCGCGCGGCCGAGGCATTGACCAGGCGCGTGCCGATCGAGGCCTTCCCGGCCGGGGCGTCCCAGCTGATCGTCGGGATCTGCGACCTGATCCGGGAGCACCCGGCATGAGCGGGCCGCGGGATGAACGCAGCGTCGGGGAGCTGCTGCTGGACAGCGATTTCACCGCCCGCGACATCCTCTTCGACGGCCCCGATCTGCAGGCGGAACCAATGCTGCGGACCTGGGGCGAAGTCGTCCAGGCCGCCGGCGAGCTGTGGGACGCCCTGCCCGTCTCCAAGGGCGGCGCCCACGGCAACGACGGTGAGGCGTACATGATGGCCCGTCTTCAGGAGATGAACTCCTCCCTGCACCGCAGCATCCGCGGCAAATCCTGGCCCGGGAACGGACCTGCCGATACGCGCTTGTCGACGATCGCCGACAACCTGACCCGCGCCGCCGACCTGGTCAGGGCCGCAGAGCCGAACCGGCCTAACCGGCACGCGACGCGGGCGGACCTGGCCGCAGCCAAGACCCGCCTGATGCACACCCTGTATGTGGCCTGCCACGGTGTAGGTCTGGCCGTCGGCGCGCACGCCCGCGAGCTGCAATCCCATTTCGACGCTAAGGGGTGGATCTCCCCCACTCAAAGCCTGGCCGCCGTCCGGTCGGCGCAGAACCGGCTGGCCGCGTTCGAGCAGCTCACCGGCGCTTACGTGGCCCGCAGCTACCCCCACGCCCTGCAGGGCGAGTACCGCCTCCCGCCGGCTCCTGACCGGCTTGCTGAGGCCCTGGCCCGCTGGGACGTCCAGGCTCACCGTGCCCTGTCCAGCCAGCCCACCGCCGCGAATCTGATGCTGCTCGCGCAGACCCAGACCATGATCACCGGAGCCAGCCAGGTGCTGCTGCAGGCTGGTGCCCTCGCCGGGCGCCTGCCCGACTACCACAGCCGCCTATCCCCCGCCCTGGACGCCGCCCACGCTGCCTGGGCGGCCACCGCCCGCGCCTGGACCGAGCTGACCCCGTCGAGCCAGCGTCGTCCTACGGCAGAGATGTCCGCGGCGGCCGCCGAAGCCCGCGCCGCCTTGCGCGAACTCACCCACGACCGGACCGGCCCCGCCAGCCCCGCCGCGATCGTTGCCCGCGTCGACCTGGGCCGGGTCGAGGCCACGGTCGGCCAATCGCTAGCTACGGGCGTGGACCTGGCGCATCTCATGCGCGACACCCTGGACTCGACACCCCTGCACGGAGCGGCTCGCGCGGTCAACGCCGTCAGCATGGCCACCGATCCCGCATCCGCCGGCACCGACAAGGACCTGGGCCACGACGTGGCGTTCGTGAACCCCCGCGACATCGCCGACAACCGGCCCGTGGAGATCCCCGCCCTGGCCCTGGGGCACTACCGCGCCAACCTCGAGACCACCATCGAGGCCGCCCGCGACGCGATGCGCGCCGCCGCCGGCCTCGAACACCCCCGGGCAGCCAGCACCAGTACCGGCCGAAGCCATCAAGACCGCACTCCCCCACCCAGCCTCAGCGCCGACCGACCCGGACCCGGCTGCGAAAGGTAGACGCGGCTGCGGCGTGCCGCGCTTGCTGAAAGACCAGCCGACCCTAGGGTGAGGAGCATGAACCGAGCAGGTCGCCCAAATACTGGTCGTCCCAGCAAGGGCGACCGCGTCGTCACGTACACCCGGCCCCACCGGCTCGTCCGTGAGGCGTGTGAGGCCAGCGCCATCGCGCAGGGATATGAGTCGCTGAGCGACTACATCGCCGCCGTACTGGCTGAGCGTGAGGGCCTAACTGACCTGGCCCCCCAGCCTCGACAGCTCGACGAGCACCGCTACCACCAGGAGTCGATGACGGCCTGACAAGGGACTCGGGGCAGTGCCCTGACATGACGAAGGCCCCCGCGCCAACGGGGACCCAAGTCCGAGATTGAGCGTCCGGCTCTCACCCGGACCTCCGATATTCCAGCCATTCGCTGAGGTTGCCTTCGTAGGAAGGAGGCTCTGTGCTGCCCACTATAGCCAGTGGGAGCGGCGGACAGAAGAACCGGATATCCGGACGTACTCCGCGTGTCGCGGACGTACGACGGTTGGACGCTGCCCTGTTCGCCTCTTCGGGTTGGTTCGCGATTGACGCACGCAACCAGCGGGTGCCGGCTGTGGTCGTGGCCTCGTTGGAGGCTGGCCTGGAGTTGGTGGGTCGTGGGGCGGTGGCCACGATCGTGGGCCGGTTGCGTCCCGAGGTGGTGGTCGTCGACGTCGACCTGGCCGGTGAGCCGGGGTGGGCGGTCACCGAGTCGCTGTCGCAGTGGTGTGTCCGGGAGGGCCTGTGGCACCTGGTACGGCCCTCAGGGGGTGCTGAGGGCCGTTGTCACGTGTTCATCGCCCCACAGGCCCGTCGAGAGGCCCTGGAGGCATTCCTCGACGGCCTGCGTAGATCGAATCCGGGTGGGCGGACCTCGATCGATTTGCGCACGAGTGTGCGGCCGCTGTCGGCGCCCCACCGCACCGGCGCGCACACCAGTCCCTTCGAGGCCGACGTCGCCTTGTCCCGGTTGGAAGCCCAGCCCTGGCATACAGCGCCCGCACCGGCGCCGCGCCGAGCCCCGAGCAAACAGACCAAACGGCGGCGGCGCCCTCCGGTGGCCGCGCTGGAACCGACACGCCGGCGCGAGCAGCGGGCGCTGCCGGCGGCGTGGCAGCACTTCTTGGACACCGGTGAACGCCCGCCGCTGCGTGAGCCGGCGCCGGGGGCCCCGGCGCATACCCGCTCGACGTGGGAGGCGATCGCGACGGCCTCGATGGTGCGGGCGGGGTGGTCGGCGGAGCAGGCGTGGGAGGCGATCCAGAAGGCGCATCCGCACGCGATGGACCACGCGCGGGCGGACCGCCGGCGTTGGGTTCAGTGGGTGTGGAACCGCGCCGTCCTCGACGACGCCGACTACCAACCGCCGCGGCCGCCGCTGGATCCACGCGTGGCGGCCGCGGTGGACCAGGCGCGGACCCGGCTCCGCACGATCGGCTGGAGCCTGTCCCTGCGCCGTCGGCACGCGGTGCTGCTCGTCGGGCACGCGCTGCTGGACCGGATGTCGCGCACCGGGCTGCTGCGGGTGCCTTGCCCTGAGCGAGACCTGCTGCTGGACACCGGCCTGACAGACCGCAAGACGATCCGGGCTGCGTTGCGGCTGCTCGATGGCGAGCTGGGCCAGCTCCACCGCTGCTTCGACCCGAAGGACCGCGAGTCCTCCAGCTTCGAGTTTGAAATAGCCTCCTCCACGACTGAGGGGACAGGGGTGCGGCAAATCCCCCCACCTAGT
>JAKOYE010000143.1 GCA_029780675.1 Actinomycetes bacterium | reverse complement strand
CGAACGACACGATCTGGGTTAATTCACCGAGATGACCGGGGGCGAACGGACCCGCCGGCACCTTGGCCGGGCCAGCGATGGCAGACTGAACAGACAGCGGAACTCCCTGGTGAGACGGGCGTCTTGCGAGGACAACCCATCAATACCGGGAGTTCCGCTGTCTTACATGAACCCGACACCGTGTGTCACACTTGCCCCACCCGTCACACCGCTAACTGAGCGGCATTGCGGTGAGGCCACCAACGGTGGGGTGGCCCTGGCAGGTGTCATCGTCGGGGTCCTCGCCGTCATCGCCAGTTTGATCTTTGCGGCGTTCTGGGTGGGATTGTTCAACGAGGTGGGTGCCGGTGACTACCTCGACTGCCTCCAGCAAGCCGGCCAGGATCGCACCCTGGTCCAGGAGTGCTCGGACCGGTTCCAGGAGTCGGTGGAGAGCAAGTTCTCCATCACGCCCACGCCCTAGCGATTAAGCGGGCTCCGCCCGGAAAGGCGATTAAGCGGGCTCCGCCCCGAAAGGCGATTCGGCGGGCGACGCCCGGATAGGCGATTCAGCGGGCGGCGCCCGGAAAGTGCTTGACGATGCCCTCCTGGGCGACCGTCGCCACCACCTGCCCGTTCCGATTGAAGAAGTGCCCCATGGCCAGCCCACGGGACTCGGCGGCCACCGGTGAGGCGGTGGAGTACAGCACCCAGTCGGAGAAGTCGACGGGGCGGTGAAACCACACCGAGTGGTTGATGGTGACCGCGAAGATGCGGTCCCATCCCCACGACAGGCCGTGCGTGGTGATGATCGAATCCAGGACCGTGGTGTCTGAGGAGTAGATCATCGCCGCCTGATGGACCACCGGGTCGTCGGGCATATCTCCCCGCGCCGTCATCCACACCCGATTGCGGGCCAGTCGTTCGCCCTTTTCCCGCATCACCCAGGCCGGGTCGTTGGTGTAGCGCCATTCGATCGGGCGCATCGCCTCGACGAACAGGGGCACGACCTCCTCGTAGCCCACCAGCAGTGCGTCGATCGACGGCAGTCCATCCGGTTCGGGAACCTCCGGCATGGCGAAGTTGTGCTCGATACCGGTTCCGCCGGAAAGGTAGGACACCAATGCGGTGGCCAACAGCTTGCCATCCTGGGTGGCGTCCACCCTCCGGTTGGCGAAGCGGCGCTCGTCACGCAGCCGCACCACGGTGAACTCGATATCGCGGGCCGGATCGCCACCGGCGATGAAGTGCACGGACAGCGCGCTGGGGGGCAACGATTCCGTCAGGGTCCGGCTGGCGGCAACGAAGGCCTGGGCCATCAACTGACCGCCGAAGGTCCGCACCGGGTTCTTCCGCGGGTGGCGACCTAGGAAAACGTCCGGACCGGCCGGGGTGAGCTCCAGGATGTCCAGAAGTTCGTCGAAGTCCGATCTGGACACCACATGCGCTCCCGCCGGATCAGTGATCGTCCTCCCCGATGTGGTGGACGTGGATCAAGTTAGTCGAGCCTACTGTGCCCGGAGGTGCACCGGCGACGATGATCACCAGGTCGCCCCGCTCGTAGCGGCCCAGTTTCAGTAACTCCTGATCCACCTGCCGGATCATGTCGTCGGTGCTCGCCTTCTCCGGCACGATGAACGTCTCGGTGCCCCAGGTCAGGGCCAGCCGGCTGCGCAGATCCGGTTCGGTGACGAACGCCAGCAACGGCAGCCTGCTGTGCAGCCGCGACAACCGGCGCACGGTGTCACCCGACGAGGTGAAGGCGATCAGGGCCTTGGCGTCCAGTCGCTCACCGATATCGCGGGCCGCGTACGAGATGACCCCCCGCTTGGTGCGCGGAACGTGCACCAACGGCGCGCCGGTGGAATCCTGTTCCACCCGGGTGATGATGCGCGCCATCGTCCGCACCGACTCCAGCGGAAACCGGCCCACCGACGTCTCTCCCGACAGCATCACCGCGTCGGCCCCGTCGAGGACGGCGTTGGCGACGTCGGAGGCCTCCGCACGCGTCGGCCGGGAGTTGTCGATCATCGACTCGAGCATCTGGGTGGCCACGATCACCGGTTTGGCGTTCTCCCGGGCGATCTCGATCGCCCGCTTCTGCACCAGCGGCACCTCCTCGAGTGGCAGTTCCACCCCGAGGTCCCCGCGGGCCACCATGATGGCGTCGAAGGCCAGCACGATGGCCTCCAGATCGGCCACCGCCTCGGGCTTCTCCAGCTTGGCGATCACCGGGACGTGCCGTCCGATCCGATCCATCACCGCATGGACCAGATCGACGTCGGCCGCCGAGCGCACGAAGGACAGCGCCACCATGTCGACACCCAGATTCAGGGCGAACTCGAGGTCGGCGACGTCCTTCTCCGACAGCGCGGGTACCGAGACCTTCATCCCCGGCATGGACAGGCCCTTGTTGTTGCTGACCGGTCCGCCCTCGGTCACGGTGCACACCACGTCGTTACCGTCGACCTTGTCGACGACGAGGGCAACCTTGCCGTCGTCGATCAGGAGCCGGTCACCCGGCCGGGCGTCGTCAGCCAACTCCTTGTAGGTGGTGGAGACGCGGTCGTGGCTGCCGACGCAGTCCTCGACGGTAATGCGCACCGTTTCACCGTTCGCCCAGACGGTTTTTTCCTCAGCGAAGCGGCCCAGGCGGATCTTGGGTCCCTGCAGATCGGCCAGCACACCGACCGCGCGGCCGGTGACGTCGGAGGCGTGCCGCACCCGGCGATACGCGGCCGCGTGGTCGGCGTGCTCCCCGTGGCTGAAGTTCAACCGGGCCACATCCATCCCGGCTTCGACGAGGGCCCTGACCATCTCGTCGGTACCGGTTGCTGGGCCCAAAGTGCAGACGATCTTGCCGCGCCGCGTCACGACGCCTGAGCATAGTCGGCTGCGGCGGGCCCGGCGGGCTAAGAGCCAAGCATCGTGGGAACCAGGGGAAAGCCCGGCATGTTGCGGACGACGGTCCACACCACGGCGGCAACGGAAATGACGATGACGACCGGAACGGAGAACGCCGGCCGTCGCCGGGATCGCCGCCACAGCCACCACACCGCCAGTAGCGGCAGGCCGGTCAACAGGAACACATTGTCGGCGACCGCCGCCTGAAGGTCGGCGTGCAGGACGTCATGTGTCATCCGCAGCCCGCCGCAGCCGGGGCAGTACCAGCCGGTGAGCATCCGGAACGGGCACGGCGGGAACAGTGAACCGGGACGGTGCGGATCGGCCAAACCGATATAGCCCAGCGCGGCCACCCCCAGCGCTGTGCCGCCGAGCACGACCGGCCGGCGGCTCTTTACCGAATCAGAGGCCATCGCGCAGCGGCCGGCCCATCGGGTCGCGAACCCTGTCGGTGAAGATCAGCACCGCGTCGACGATCGCCCAGATCACCGGAACGATGAAACCGAACCCGCAGGTGACAATGCCGAACAACAGGCAGCCGACCAGTTGGGCCACCCCGAAGCTGGTCTGGCCGAGGTAGATCCGACCGACGCCGAGGACTCCCGCCAGTCCGAGGAGCTGAAGCAGCCCCGCGACCAACTTCGACTTGTCCGACAGCGGCTCGCCGGTGAGGGGATGGCGGCCGTACGGAGCCATCGGGTCCGGGTAGAAGCCGGGCGGCGGGTACAGCGGGGGCGGAAACGGCCCGGGAGTTCCGTACTGGCCAGGCGGTGGCGGTGGGTTGTACGGCGGCGGGAAGGGAGGCTGGCCGGGATACGCCTCCGAGCCCCCGAACGGCGGTTCGGTCATGTGCTCAGCATGCCAGAGCCGGGTGTGAAGGCCGCGTCAGTCGCGGCTCTGAGCGCCCCAGAGCAGACGGCGAAGAGCGCTGCTGAACTTCGGGGGCGTCGCGTCCTCGGGCGCTGCCGCCGTCGTGGTGTCGGACTCCTCCCCCGCGGCGGTCTCGTCCATCTGGGCGGACTCGACCTCGACAGTCTCGACCTCGACAGTGGTCTCAGAAGGCTCCGCCTCGACCTCGCTCTCGTGCGGGGCTGCGTCGGCCTCCGGGGCATCGGGCTCCGTCGGAGCCGTCTTGCCGGAATCCTCGTCCTCATGCTCGCCGGCGACGGTCACGGCGGCGATCAACCCGCTGCCCTTGGCCGCGGCCACCAGCAGATCCTCGGTGAACTCCTCGACCGCCTCTTCGACCGGGCCTTCGACCGGTTCATGACCGCGTAGCGTCGCGGGATCCTCCCGGCCCTTGGGCGCGAGCAGGATGTAGACCACTGCCCCGATGAAGACGAATGTGGCCGTGAAAACGTTGATGCGGATGCCGGCGATGAGGGTGGCGGTGTCATCGCGCAGCAGTTCCACCCAGAACCGGCCGACGCAGTAGGACGCCACGTACAGCGCGAACAGCCGACCGTGCCCGATCCGGAACTTCCGGTCGACGAAGATCAGGACGAAGAAGACGCCGACGTTCCACAGCAACTCATACAAAAACGTCGGGTGGACGACGGCGGCGACCTGACCGGTGGACACCCCGTCGAGGGAGTGCACATCCAGCACCCCGGAGGAATCTCGCCGGTAGAAGATCTCCATCCCCCACGGCACGGTCGTTTCCCGACCGTAGAGTTCCTGGTTGAAGTAGTTGCCCAACCGGCCGATCGCCTGGGCCAACACGATGCCGGGCGCGACCGCGTCTCCGAAGGCCGGAAGCGGAATCCCCCGCCGGCGGCAGGCGATCCAGGCGCCGACACCGCCCAGCGCCACAGCGCCCCAGATTCCCAGGCCGCCCTCCCAAATCCGCAGCGCAGCACCGATCCCGGCACCGCCCGGACCGAAGTAGGTACGCCAGTCGGTCATCAAGTGGTAGACCCGGCCACCGATGAGGCCGAACGGCACCGCCCACAGGGCGATGTCGTAGATGACACCACGCTCCCCGCCACGGGCGGCCCAGCGCCGGTCACCAATCATCAGGGCGGCGATGATCCCGGCGATGATGCACAGGGCATACGCGCGGATCGGGACGGGCCCGAGGTACCAGACGCCCTGCCCGGGGCTCGGGAAGTAGGCAAGCACCGTCGTCGTCACGTGGCAGGCACCTTTTCTCGCACCCCGGCGGCCAGGGTCTCAGTGAGGCTTCGCGCGGCGGTGACCCCGTCGGCCAGGGCGGATACCAGTGCGGAGCCGACGATGACCCCGTCGGCATAACTGGCTATCTCGGCGGCCTGCTCGCGGGAGCGAACGCCCAAGCCCACGCCGACCGGGATATCGGACACCTCTCGCACCCGACGCACCAGTTCGGGAGCCGATGACGAGACCGCGTCCCGCGCGCCGGTCACCCCCATGGTGGAGGCCGCATAGACGAATCCGCGTGAGGCTTCCACCGTGCGGGCCAGCCGCTCCGGCGTCGAGGAGGGCGCTACCAGGAAAATCCGGTCAAGATCGTGCTGCTCGGCAGCCGCCAGCCAGGCGTCGGCCTCGTCGGGAATGAGGTCGGGGGTGATCAGGCCCAGGCCGCCGGCGGCGGCGAGGTCGCGGGCGAACGACTCGACCCCGTAGTGCAGCACGGGGTTCCAGTAGGTCATCACCACCGCATTACCGCCCGCGCCGCTGACCGCCTCCACGGCCCGCAGGGTGTCCCGGACCCGGACCCCGCCCTGCAGGGCAGCCTCGGTGGCGGTCGCGATGACCGGGCCGTCCATGCCGGGATCGGAGTAGGGAACCCCGATCTCGATGATGTCGCACGTGCTGCTCAGCGCCACCATCGCCTCGATCGAGGTCGGCACATCCGGGTAGCCGGTGGGCAGATAGCCGATCAATGCCGCGCGGCCGGCGCTGTGGCAGGCGGCGAACACCGGGCCGAGCCGGCCCGGCGGACTGTGTTGCGGGGTCATTCGGTGCCCTGTCCCGGCTCGTCGAACAGGCCGAACCACCGCGCCGCGGTCTCGACGTCCTTGTCACCCCGCCCGGACAGGTTGACCATGATGATCGACTCCGGGCCGAGTTCAGCGGCAAGTGCGACCGCGCCGGCGACGGCGTGGGCGGTCTCGATGGCCGGGATGATTCCCTCCAGCCGACACAACAGGCGGAAGGCGTCCATCGCCTGCGAGTCGGTGATCGGGCGGTACTCGGTTCGGCCGATGTCCTTGAGGAACGCATGCTCCGGGCCCACGCCGGGGTAATCCAGACCGGCCGAGATCGAGTGGGATTCGATCGTCTGGCCGTCGGCGTCCTGCAGCAGATACGAGTAGGAGCCCTGGAAGGCACCGGGAGACCCGCCGGTGAAAGTCGCCGCGTGCCGGCCGGTCTCCACACCGTCTCCGGCAGCTTCGAATCCGATCAGCCGTACCGCGGGATCGTCGATGAACGCATGGAAGATTCCGATCGCGTTGGACCCACCGCCGACGCAGGCCGTCACCGCGTCCGGGAGCCGGCCCGCCTGGTTCAGAATCTGCGTCCGCGCCTCCATGCCGATCACGCGTTGAAAGTCGCGGACCATCATCGGGAAGGGATGCGGCCCGGCAGCGGTGCCGAAGCAGTAGTAGGTGGCATCGGCGTTGGTGACCCAGTCCCGGAACGCCTCGTTGATCGCGTCCTTGAGCGTCTTCGAACCGGACTGCACGGCAACCACTTCCGCTCCGAGGAGCCGCATCCGGGCCACGTTGAGCGCCTGCCGGGCGGTGTCCACCGCGCCCATGTAGATCACGCACTCCAGACCCAGCAGGGCGCACGCGGTCGCCGTCGCCACACCGTGCTGACCTGCCCCGGTCTCGGCAATCACCCGGGTCTTGCCCATCTGACGCGCCAGCAGCGCCTGACCCAGCACATTGTTGATCTTGTGCGAGCCGGTGTGGTTGAGGTCCTCGCGCTTGAGGAAGATCCGGGCTCCGCCCGCGTACTCGCCGAGCCGGGCCGCCTCATAGAGCGGGGAGGGCCGGCCGGCGTAGTGGGTCTGCAAGCGGTCGAGTTCGTCGAGGAAGGTCTGATCGCTGCGGGCCTTCTCGTAGGCGGCGGTGACCTCCTCGATCACCGCCATCAGAGCTTCGGGCACGTAGCGACCCCCGTAGACACCGAAGTGCCCGCGGGCGTCGGGTTCGTGCCGGGTCGGTTCGGCGACCGCCGCGCTGGCGCGGGGCATGTTGGGAGTGGAGGTATCGGCCATAGCTGTGAGGGGCGTCAGCGCACCGGTTTTGGACACGACGGGTGTGCCCCGGCGGTGACCAGATCGGCTACTGCGCCGCGGGGATCGCCGCTGGTGACCAGGCCCTCGCCGACCAGGACGGCATCCGCCCCGGCCCCGGCGTAGGCCAGCAGGTCCGCGGGCCCGCGGACACCGGACTCGGCGACCCTGATGGTGTTCGAGGGCAGACCCGGGGCGATCCGGGCGAAACAGTCCCGATCCACCGAAAGGGTCTTGAGGTCGCGGGCGTTCACACCGATGACCTTGGCCCCGGCCTGGAGCGCGCGGTCGGCCTCCTCCTCGGTGTGAACCTCCACCAGTGCGGTCATTCCGAGCGACTCGGTTCGGTCGAGCATCGACACCAGGGCGGACTGCTCAAGGGCGGCGACGATCAGCAGCAGCATGTCCGCGCCATGGGCCCGGGCCTCGTGGATCTGATAGGGGCGGACGATGAAATCCTTGCGCAGCACCGGAATCGACACCGCTGCCCGCACCGCGTCGAGGTCGGCGAGCGAACCCTTGAACCGGCGCTCTTCGGTCAGGACGCTGATCACCCGAGCGCCGCCGCTCTGGTAGGCACGGGCCAGGTCGGCGGGGTCGGCTATCGGGGCGAGCTGTCCGCGGGAGGGACTGGCCCGCTTAACCTCGGCGATCACGGCGATTCCCGGAGCGCGCAGGGCGGCCAGCACATCCCGCGGTGGCGGAGCGGCTTCGGCGGCGGCCTTGACCTCCGCCAGGCTCACGCGGGCCTCGCGGGCGGCGACGTCAGCGCGGACTCCCTCCAGGATGGAGTCGAGCACTGTTGCCGAACTCATGACGGCTCGCTTCCCTCCTGCAGTAGCCGGCGAACTCGTGGACGTGCGTGAAAGGGTAGCCGCCCGCCCGCCGGACCCCGTCACCGCCCCTCGGTGTCGGTCGGGTCGTCGCCGGCGTCGAGGGCATCCCACATCCCCCGCCCGGAGAGCGCCGGCTGTCCGGCTCCGTTCCCGCTGCCCTGGTAACGAGCCACGGTCGCATCGGCTTTGGCCGCCGACCGCATCAGCAACACCGCGGCGACAAGCGCGACGAGCGCGGCGACGAGGGTGAGTACCGCCCCGAACACGTGGCGCTGGCTGCCGACGAGTTCCACGATGGGCACCTCGGCCAGCGCGGCGCCCCGGGGCGCGACATCGGGCATGACGATCAGGCTGACACCCAGATAACCCAGTGCGAGGCAGCCGACGGCCACCAGGATCGCCACCGCCCGCAGCATCCAACCGCGGACCGCCAACGCCGCCAGAGCGGCCGCCAACAGCATTACCGCGATCGGGATCAGCGCGGTGGACCAGGTTGCGCCGTCGAGCGTCGAGGTCGTGGGCAAGCCCAGTCCGTCGGAGCTTCGAAGCGACACCCACGTCATCCGGGAGGCACCCCACAGCCCGCCCGCGGCCAGGATCAACAGGAGTTGCGCGACCCGGATCACGGGGCGGCCAGCGTCTCGGCGGCGGCGACGGCGCTGAGCACCGCGCGGGCCTTGTTGCTCGCCTCGGTGTACTCGTAGGGGCCGTTGGAGTCCGCCACAACACCGCCGCCCGCCTGGACATACGCCGTGCCGTCGCGCATCAACGCCGTCCGGATGGCGATCGCGAAATCGGCGTTACCGGCGAAGTCCAGGTATCCGACGACACCGCCGTAGAGGCCACGGCGGGTCTTCTCGACCTCCTCGATGAGTTCCATCGCCCGGACCTTCGGCGCACCGGACAGCGTTCCCGCCGGGAAACACGCGGTCACCGCGTCCAGCGCCGTCCGACCGGGGGCCAGCAGGCCGGTCACCGTGGACACCAGGTGCATGACGTGGCTGTAGCGCTCGATGTGGCTGTAGTCCCCGACCCGCACCGTGCCGGGCACGCAGACCCGGCCGAGATCATTGCGGCCCAGGTCGACCAGCATCAGATGCTCGGCGCGCTCCTTCTCGTCGGCCAGCAGTTCCTTCTCCAGCAGCAGGTCCTCTTCCTCGGTGCTGCCGCGCCACCGGGTGCCGGCGATCGGATGGGTGGTGGCCCAACCGTCCTGGACCGTCACCAGCGCCTCCGGGCTCGAACCGACGATCGAGAACGCCGTCTCCCCCGACTCGTCGGGGATGTGCATCAGATACATGTACGGACTGGGGTTGGAGACCCGGAGCATCCGGTAGACGTCGATGGGCCGTGCGGCGGTGTCGATTTCGAAGCGCTGCGAAGGCACCACCTGAAAGGCCTCACCGGCTTCGATATCGCCGACGAGTTTCTCGACGATCGCCCCGTACTCCTCCATCGTCCGCTGAGACCGGTAGCGGGGGGCGGGCCGGTCGAAGGTGGCCACCGTCGATCCCAGCGGCTGTCCCAGGGCCCGCGTCATCACATCCAGGCGGGCGATCGCGTCGTCGTAGGCCGCGTCGACGTGCTCGTCGGTGCCGTTCCAGTTGACCGCGTTGGCGATCAGGGTGATGGTGCCCTCGTGGTGGTCGACCGCCGCGAGGTCGGTGGCCAGGAGCAGCAGCATGTCGGGCAGGTGCAGGTCGTCGACGGCCAATTCGGGCAACCGCTCGAGGCGCCGGACGAAGTCGTAGGCGATGAAGCCCACCATTCCGCCGGACAGTGGCGGCATACCGGCAAGCGGTCCGGTGGAGAGCAAGGCGATCGTCTGACTCAACACCTCCAGGGGGTCGCCGCCGGTCGGAGCGCCGACCGGGGTGGAACCCAGCCAGACCGCGTGGCCGTCGCGAACGGTCAGCGCCGACGGCGATCCGGCGCCGATGAATGACCACCGGGACCAGGATCGCCCGTTCTCCGCGGACTCCAGGAGGAAGGTGCCGGGTCGGTCGGCCGCGAGTTTGCGGTACGCCGACAGCGGAGTTTCGCTGTCTGCCAGCACCTTGCGGGTCACCGGCACCACCCGATGCTCGGCGGCAAGCATGCGGAACTCGTCGCGGGTGGTGGTTTGCACGGCTTCATCTTCCCAGACCGCGTCTGACTTCCCCGACCCCAGCGTCGGTTCCGACCGGCGTACGGTGGCGGCATGAAACCTGGGGACCGCGTTCCGGACTTCGAGTTGCCCGACCAGAGCGGGACGGTTCGTTCGCTGACCAGCCTGCTGACAGGCGGACCGGTGGTGTTGTTCTTCTACCCCGCCGCGATGACGCCCGGATGCACCAAGGAAGCCTGCCATTTCCGCGATTTGGGTAAGGAGTTCGCCGCCGCGGGCGGGTCGCGGGTCGGCATCAGCACCGACAGCATCGACAAGCAGGCGAAGTTCTCCGACTCGCAGCACTTCGACTATCCCCTGCTCTCCGACAGCGATGGACGGGTCGCGGAGATCTTCGGAGTCAAGCGTGGCCTGCTGGGCAAGTTCATGCCGGTCAAGCGGACGACGTTCGTCATCGACACCGACCGCACGGTGCTGGAGGTCATCTCCAGCGAGGTCAACATGGACACCCACGCCGACCGCGCACTCGAAGTACTCAGATCGCGGTAGCCGCCGGGGCAACGACCGGTGGCTCAGCCCTCGGGTGTTAGCAGGACGTCGGCGTCGAAGCAGGTGTGGTCGCCGGTGTGACAGGCACCGCCGGCCTGGTCGACCTCCAGGAGCACCGTGTCGCCGTCGCAGTCCAGACGCACCGAGTGCACGTACTGGGTGTGGCCGGAGGTGGCGCCCTTGACCCAGTACTCGCCGCGGGACCGGGAGAAGTAGGTGGCCGCCCGGGTGGCCAGGGTCCGGGCCAGGGCTTCGTCGTCCATCCAGGCCACCATCAGCACCGCTCCCGTGCCGTGCTCCTGGGCGACCGCCGCGAACAGACCCTCGGCATTGCGCTTGAGTCGCGCCGCGATCGCGGGGTCGAGAGCGCTCATCGGACGGGTATCGGATTTGTCCTCTTCGCTGGCGCTCATCGGACGGGTATCGGATTTGTCCTCTTCGCTGGCGCTCATCGGACGGGTATCCCCTCGGCCGCCATCGCCACCTTGACCTGAGCGATCGTCAACTCCCCGAAGTGGAACACGCTGGCGGCCAGCACGGCGTCGGCACCGGCCTGTACAGCGGGCGCGAAATGCTCGACCGCCCCGGCTCCCCCGCTGGCGATCACCGGGACGCTGACCGCGGCCCGCACCGCCCGCAACATCGGCAGGTCGAACCCGGCCTTGGTGCCGTCTGCGTCCATCGAGTTCAGCAGAATCTCGCCGACACCGAGTTCGGCTCCGCGCCTGGCCCATTCGATCGCGTCGATGCCGGTGCCCTGCCGTCCGCCGTGGGTGGTGACCTCCCAACCCGACGGGGTCGGGGGTTGGCCTGCGGGCACAGTCCGGGCATCGACCGAGAGCACGATGCACTGGGAGCCGAACTGGCGGGACAGTTCGGCCAGCAGTTCCGGGCGGGCAATCGCGGCGGTGTTGACCGACACCTTGTCGGCGCCGGCGCGCAGCAGCGAGTCGACATCGGCGACCGATCGCACCCCACCGCCGACCGTCAGCGGGATGAACACCTGCTCGGCGGTACGGCGAACCACCTCAAGCATGGTGGCTCGGCCCGATGAGGACGCGGTGACGTCCAAGAACGTCAGTTCATCGGCGCCCTGGGCGTCGTAGGCCGCGGCGAGTTCGACGGGATCGCCGGCGTCCCGGAGGTTTTCGAAGTTCACTCCCTTGACGACCCGGCCGGCGTCGACGTCAAGACAGGGGATCACCCGCACCGCCACGTCCATCAGCGGTAGTCCTCCGGCGATCCGACACCGTCGATGATGTCCATGATCTCCTCGTAGGCGCCCGGGGCCGCGGCCACGGTCGACCGGGATTGCGGTGTCCACGGCTGTCCGGCGATATCGGTCACGATCCCACCGGCGGCCCGCACCAGCGCCACCCCGGCGGCGTGGTCCCACACCTTCCCGCCGAAACTGACTGCGGCGCTGAGGATTCCGGCTGCCACGAAGGCCATGTCGATCCCAGTCGAGCCGTGCATCCGGGTCTTCGAGCACACCCGGGTGAGCTGTTCGAAGATGGCCAGCCGGTACCGGCCCGGCAACCGGCCGCCGGAGTCGACGTTGAAGGTGCCGACCCCGACGATCGAATCCGCCAGCGAACGGGTGGTCAGCGGCGGTAACTCGGCACCGTTGCAGACCACCGGGCCACCGGATGTCGCCACGTACCGCTGGTCGGTGAACGGCATCCAGGTCAGCCCGGCCACCGGTTCGCCGTCGTGCAGCAGGGCGAGCAGGATGGCCGCCATCGGGGAGCCCGCCGCGTAGTTGAATGTCCCGTCGATCGGGTCGAGAACCCAGACCAGCGGGACGTCGAGGTCGGCCTGCCGGTACTCCTCCCCGTGCACGTCGATACCGGTCAGCGACCTCAGCGATTCGGCCACCTGCCGTTCGATGGACAGGTCCAGTTCGGTGGCGAAGTCGTTGCCCTTCTTCCGGACCGCGGGATCGGCCCGATGGCCCTCGACGAACTCCATCGACACCTCGTCGAGGACGGCTGCCGCCGTACTGACCAGGACGTCGAGATTCAGCACGGTCACCGGCTGACCGCGGCCAGCGCCTCCGGCAGGGTGAACCGCCCGGCGTACAGCGCTTTTCCGACGATCGCCCCCTCCACTCCGCTGTCCACCAGGGTGGCGATGGCACGCAGATCGTCCAGACTGGAGACGCCGCCGGAGGCGATCACCGGGGCATCGGTGCACTCTGCCACGCCCTCCAGCAGATCGAGGTTGGGCCCGGTCAGGGTGCCGTCCTTGGTCACGTCGGTGACCACGAACCGTGAACAGCCTTCGCTGTCAAGACGTTCCAGCACCTGCCAGAGGTCGCCACCGTCGGTCTCCCAACCGCGGCCACGCAACCGGTGCTCGTTGTCGACGATCTGGACGTCCAGGCCGACCGCGACCTTGTCCCCGTATTCGGCGATCGCCCGGGCGCACCACTGCGGGTCTTCGAGAGCGGCGGTACCGATATTGACCCGTGCGCAGCCGGTGGCCAGCGCGGCGCGCAACGACTCGTCGTCGCGGATGCCACCGGACATCTCGACGTTGACGTCCAGCGCTCCGACGACCTCGGCCAGGAGTTCGCGGTTGCTGCCCCGTCCGAACGCGGCGTCGAGATCCACCAGGTGGATCCATTCGGCACCATCGCGCTGCCAGGTGAGTGCGGCCTCCAACGCGGAGCCGTACTCCGTCTCGCTACCGGCCTTACCCTGCACGAGTCGCACCGCGCGCCCTTCGACCACGTCGACAGCCGGCAGCAGAATCAATTTAGTCACAGTCCCTCAACCCAATTCGTGAGCAGCGCCGCACCGGCGTCGCCGCTCTTCTCCGGATGAAATTGTGTCGCAGCCAGCGCCCCGTCCTCGACTGCCGCCAGGAACCGCACATGGTGGGTAGCCCAGGTGAGCAGGGCTTCGGGGTCGCCCTCCCACTTCTGCGCGGCGTAGGAGTGCACGAAGTAGAACCGGGTCGCGGGGTCGATACCGGCGAACAGCCTGCTGCCGGTTGCCGGTTCGACGACGTTCCAACCCATGTGCGGGATCACCGGCGCCTCCAGCCGGGTGACCGAACCGGGCCACTGCGCGCACCCGCGGCTCTCGACCCCGAACTCCACCCCGCGGTCGAACAGGATCTGCATGCCGACGCACACCCCGAGTACCGGGCGGTTCGCGGCGACCCGGTCGGCGATGATCGCGTCGCCGCCGATAGCGTGCAGCCCGCGCATGCACGCGTCGAAAGCACCGACACCGGGGACCACCAGACCGTCGGCGTTGAGTGCGGCACCGCGGTCCGAGGTGACCTCGACGCGGGCCCCGACCCGCTCCAGTGCGCGCTGGGCCGAGCGCAGATTGCCCGAGCCGTAGTCCAGGACAACGACCGATCGTTGTGTCACAGAACACCTTTGGTGGACGGCACCCCGGTCACCCGGGGGTCGGGCTCCACCGCCTGACGCAGCGCGCGGGCCACCGCCTTGTACTGCGCCTCGGTGATGTGGTGCGGATCGCGGCCGTACACGGTCCGGACATGCAGGGCGATCCGGGCATTCGTGGCCAGCGACTCGAAGACGTGACGGTTGATCACGGTGTGGTACGGCACCCCGGAACCGGCGATGGTGTAGCTCACCAGGTAGTCCGGCTCACCGGTGTGCACGAAGTAGGGACGCCCGGAGACGTCGACCGCGGCATGCGCCAGCGTCTCGTCCATCGGGATGTACGCATCGCCGAAGCGGCGGATGCCCTTCTTGTCGCCCAGAGCCTCACCCAGGGCCGTGCCCAGCACGATCGCGGTGTCCTCCACGGTGTGGTGCGCCTCGATATCCACGTCACCGCGGGCGGTGACGCTCAAATCGAAGCTGGCGTGGCTGCCGAGGGCGGTCAGCATGTGATCGAAGAACGGCACCCCGGTGTCGATCGAGACCTGCCCGGTGCCGTCGAGGTCGAGTTCGACCACGATGTCGGACTCCCGGGTCCGTCGCTCGACCCGCGCACGGCGCGGGGTGCTGCCACTCATGGTGCTCCTAACGGCTGGGCGAGATCGGTCCTGGCGAGCCGTCGGCTGGCAGCCAGGAAGGCGTCGTTTTCGGCGGGCAATCCGATGGTGACGCGCAGGAACCGGGGAATACCGACATCGCGGATCAAGATGCCGTCCTCAAGATAGTTCCGCCATGCCGCGGGGGCATCGGCGAACTCGCCGAACAGGACGAAGTTCGCGTCGCTGGGGATCACCCGGAAACCCGTTTCCGCCAGGGCCGCCGAGACCCGTTCGCGTTCGGCGACCAGCGCAGCCACCGATGCCAGCGTCTGGTCGGCGTGCCGCAGTGCCGCCCGTGCGGCGGCCTGGGTCAGTGCGGAGAGGTGATAGGGCAGCCGAACGAGCAGCATCGCCTCGATGACGGCGGATGCCGCCACCAGATACCCCAGCCGGCCACCGGCGAACGCGAACGCCTTACTCATCGTGCGACTGACGATCAGCCGTGCCGGGTACTCGTCGAGGAGCGTGACGGCACTGGGCCGGTTGGAGAACTCGCCGTACGCCTCGTCGACGACCAGCACCCCGCCCGTCATCGCATCCAGCAGGCGCCGCAACTCCGCGATCGACGTGCTCTGGCCGGTCGGGTTGTTCGGGCTGGTGAGGAACACCACGTCGGGCCGTTCGGCACGGATCGCCGCGACCGCGGCGTCCGGGTCGAGGCTGAAGTCACCGGATCGAACGGCCTCGATCCACCGGGTCTGGGTGCCGTCGGCGATGATCGGGTGCATCGAGTAGGACGGCACGTAGCCGAGCGCGGTGCGCCCCGGCCCGCCGAAGGCCTGCAGAATCTGCTGCAGGATCTCGTTGGAACCGTTTGCCGCCCAGACGTTCTCGGTGGTCAGCGGCACCCCGGTGGTGGCTGTCAGGTACGCCGCGAGGTCCGATCGCAGGTCGACGGCGTCGCGGTCGGGATAGCGGTGCAGTTCGGCGGCGGCGATACGCACCGACTCCGCGACATCGTCGACCAGTTCGCTGCTGGGCGGGTGCGGGTTCTCGTTGGTGTTCAGCCGCACCGGGACGGCGATCTGCGGGGCGCCGTACGGGGACTTGCCGCGCAGGTTGTCCCGCAGTGGCAGATCGTCCAGTCCGACGCGGGCCCCGGGGGTGCGATCGGTCACCGTTCGAACCTCCGGCGCACCGCTTCCCCGTGCGCCGGCAGATCCTCGGCGTTGGCCAGCGTGATCACGTGGCCGGCGACGTCCTTCAGGGCGGCCTCGGTGTAGTCGATGACATGGATGCCGCGCAGGAAGGTCTGCACGGACAGGCCACTGGAGTGCCGCGCGCACCCCGCGGTCGGCAGCACATGGTTGGAGCCGGCGCAGTAGTCGCCCAGGCTGACCGGTGACCACGCGCCCACGAAAATCGCTCCGGCGGCACTGATCCGGGCGGCCACACCGGCGGAGTCGGCGGTCTGAATCTCGAGGTGTTCGGCGGCGTAGGCGTTGACCACCCGGACCCCGGTGTCGATGTCGTCGACGAGCACGATGGCCGACTGCGATCCGGTCAGTGCCGTGGTCACCCGTTCGCGGTGCACGGTGGTCTCCAACTGGGCGCGCAGTTCGGCATCGGTGGCGTCGGCCAGGTCGATGCTGTCGGTCACCAGGACGCTGGCCGCCATCACGTCGTGCTCGGCCTGACTGATCAGGTCCGCGGCGACGTGCACCGGGTCGGCGGTGTGGTCGGCCAGAATCGCGATCTCCGTCGGCCCTGCCTCGGAGTCGATGCCCACCTGGGAGCGGCAGATCCGCTTGGCGGCGGTGACGTAGATATTGCCCGGCCCGGTGATCATGTCGACCGGGGCGAGTTCGGACCCGTCAGTGTCGACACCGCCGTAGGCCAGCAGCGCGACGGCCTGCGCACCGCCGACGGCCCACACCTCGTCCACCCCGAGCAGCGCGGCGGCGGCCAGGATGGTCGGGTGCGGAAGTCCGCCGAACGCGGCCTGCGGCGGGCTGGCCACGACCAGGGATGGCACCCCGGCGGCCTGGGCCGGCACCACGTTCATGACCACGCTGGAGGGATAGACGGCGGTGCCGCCGGGAACGTACAGGCCGACCCGTTCCACCGGAACCCATCGTTCGGTGACTGCGGCGCCGGAGGGGAACAGCGTCGTGGTGTCGGTGCGGCGCTGGTCGGCGTGGACGGCGCGGGTGCGGTCGATGGCGACCTCGAGCGCCGCCCGGACACTCGGGTCGAGGCGGCTCAGCGCGGCATCGAGTTCGGCGACCGGCACCCGCACGGCCGCGGGCCGGACACCGTCGAACCGCTCGCCGGCATCGAGGGCGGCGAGCGCACCGCGGCGCGCGACGTCGTCGACGATAGGTCGCACGGCCGGCAGTACCGAGTCGACGTCAACTCCGCCCCGGGGTAACGCCGAGCGCAGTTGCGCGGCGGTCAGGGTGCGGCCGCGCAGGTCGATACGGGTCATGGCGAAGCTGGTCATCGGCTCAATTGTCACCGATCGGTGCACCCGAATGAAAATCATTTGGGTCCCGGTGGGTCCGGCCCGGATACTGCGGCGTATGCGGTGGGAACTGTGGCTGGCCTTCCTCGGGGCTGCGATCGCGATCAGTGTCTCGCCGGGTGCGGGTGCCATCCAATCGATGGCGACCGGCCTGACCCATGGGCTCCGTCGCGGTTTCTGGAGTATCGCCGGTCTGCAGGCCGGCCTGATGTTGCAGTTGGCGCTGGTCGCGGTGGGGCTGGGCGCCGCGGTGGCCAAATCGGTGTTGGCCTTCACCGTGATCAAGTGGCTGGGCGTGCTCTATCTCGTCTACCTGGCCGTACGCCAGTGGCGCAGCGCGGTGGGCGACCTCGGCGACCAGCTGGGAACGACCGTCGAGGGCGGCCGGGTGACCTTGCTCACCCGGGGCTTCCTGGTCAACGTCAGCAATCCCAAGGGGCTGGTCTTCCTACTCGCGGTGCTTCCCCAGTTCATCGTCGTGACCGAATCCCTGCTGCCGCAATACCTGATGATCGCGGCCACCATGCTCGTCGTCGACATCGTGGTGATGGCCGGCTACACCGGACTGGCCGCTCGGCTGGTGGGCTGGCTGCGCACGCCGGGCCAGCAACGGGCGGTCAACCGCATCATGTCGGTGCTGTTCGCCACCGCGGCGGTGCTGCTCTCCCTGGTGCGCCGCGGCGCACCGGGCGCATCATGAGACCCATGCGCGTGCGGGTTCACATGTCCAAACCGATGTCGAGCACCCGCACCGAATGGGTGAGCGCGCCGACAGCGAGATAGTCCACCCCGGTGCCGGCATAGTCGGCGGCGGTGTCGAGAGAGAGCCCGCCGGAGGACTCCAGCAGCACCCCCGGGGCATGGGCATCCCGGCGTTGCACGGCGATCTGGGTCTGCCAGACGGGGAAATTGTCCAGCAGGATTAGTTGGACGTCCTCGGCCAGCACCTCGTCGAGTTGCTCGAGGGTGTCGACCTCCACCTCGCAGGGCAGGTCCGGTGCCGCGGCCCGCACCGCGCGCAGTGCGGCCAGCACCGATCCCGCGGCGGCGACGTGGTTGTCCTTGATCAACGCGGCGTCGCCCAGACCCATCCGGTGATTCACCCCGCCGCCGACCCGGACCGCGTACTTCTGCAGGACTCGCAGTCCGGGCAGTGTCTTTCGGGTGTCACGGATCTTCGCCCTGGTGCCCTCGACCGCGTCCACCCACCGCGCGGTGGCGGTGGCGATCCCGGACAGGTGGCAGACCAGGTTCAGCATGGTGCGTTCGGCGGTGAGCAGGCCGCCGGTGGGCGCCTCCAAACGCAGCAGCGGATCGCCGGGTCGCAGACGTGCACCGTCCGGGACACGGTCCAGCACCCGATAGCCGTCAGGCCCGAGGACCTCGTCGAGGACCATGAGTGCCACGTCGACACCCGCGGCGACACCGCCCTCCCTGGCCGCCATCACCGCTTCGGACACGGAGTCCGCGGGCACGGTGGCCAGTGTGGTGACGTCCGGGCCGTATCGCAGATCTTCCTCAAGCCCGCGGCGGATGACGGCCAGCGCCTCAGCTTTCTCGTCGTCGGTCAGGGTCATGGCAGCGGCGCGGCGACGGCGGGCCGGTCGTAGATCGTGCGGCTGACGGACTGCGACGGATCGGTGCCCGGATAGTCGCTGCGGTGGTGGCATCCGCGGCTCTCGGTCCGGGCCAGCGCCGCGGCGGTCACCACCTGAGCGGTGGCGGTCAACGCGGCGTCCTCGAAGTCGGCCCGGTTCCGGATCGGCCGGGCCGGCGCATCGTCGAGGACGGCGGCGAGGTCGCGCAGACCGTCACCGTCCCGGACCACCGATGCCCACGTGGTCATCGCCCGCTGAAGATCCTGACGATCATGGGAGTGACGCCGGTGCAGTTCGACGTTCGCCATCGGAGCGCCCGCGATCCGGGCGTGCTCGGCGGCAGCCCGACCGGCGCGGCCGCCCACCACCAGCCCCTCGAGGAGGCTGTTGGAGGCCAGCCTGTTGGCCCCATGCATTCCGGTGCGAGCCACCTCACCCGCGGCGAACAGACCGGGCAGTTCGGTTCTGCCGTGCACGTCGGTCAGGACGCCCCCGCAGCTGTAGTGCGCCCCCGGGACGACCGGGATCGGCTGCCGGGTCGGGTCGATCCCGGCCGCGCGGCAGGCGGCCGTGACCGTGGGGAACCGCTGCTCGAACCGTTCGACGGCGCGCGCGTCCAGAAACACGCACTCGTCTCCGGTGTCGCGGAGCCGGGCTTCGATCGCCGCCGCCACCACGTCGCGTGGCGCGAGGTCACCCATCGGGTGCACACCCTCGGTGACCGATTCGCCGCGGGCATCGCGAAGCACCGCCCCTTCGCCGCGCAGCGCCTCGGTGATCAGCGGCCGGCGCCCGCGGGCGCCGCGGTCGAACAGCATCGTCGGGTGGAACTGGATGAACTCGATGTCGCTGATCCCGACACCTGCCCAGAGCGCCAGCGCGATCCCGTCACCGGTCGACCCCTCGGGGTTGGTGGTGGCGCTGTAGAGGTGGCCCAGCCCACCGGTGGCGAGGGTCACCGACGGCGTGTGCACCACACCGAGTCCGTCGGAGTTGCGAACCAACACACCGGTGACCATCGAATCGTCGTGCAGGATTTCCAGCGCGACGTGGTTTCGCCGGATCTCCAGGGTGGCGGCGGCGTGATCGAGCGCGCGCTGCACCTCGGCTCCGGTCGCATCGCCGCCGGCGTGGATGATCCGCCGGAGGGAGTGCCCGCCCTCGCGGGTCAGCGCCCACCGGCCCGGGGCGCTTTCGTCGAAGCGGGCACCGTCGGCGACCAGGTCCGCCACCGCGCCGTATCCGTCGGCGACGATGGAGCGCACCGCGTCGGGGTCACACAGTCCGGCGCCGGCCACCATGGTGTCGCGAACATGGGCGTCGACGGAATCCTCGGTGTGCGGAAGGACGACCGCGATACCGCCCTGGGCGTGGAACGTCGCCGTCTCGGTGGCCTTGCTCAGAATGACCGTCCGGCTGCCCCTGCGGTGCGCGGCCAGCGCCGCCGCCAGTCCGGCGACCCCGGTGCCGACGATGACGACGTCGGCGCGCTGCTGCCAGTCCAGCCCGGCATGATTGCCGCCGCAGGCGACTCCCGCCGGGCGGCCGGCCCCGGACACCCGGCGGGTCATTCCCCACCGCCGGGCTGGCCGATCTCGATCATCCGCTGCACACTGGCCCGCGCCCGATCGGCGGTCGGCCGGTCGACGACGACCTCGTCGGCACCTTCGAGCAGGCAGCGCAGCAGCGCGGCCGGGGTGATCATCTTCATATACCGGCAGGACGCCCGGTCGTTGACCGCCTGGAAGTCGACCCCCGGTGCGGCCCGGCGCAGCTGGTGCAGCATGCCCACTTCGGTGGCCACCAGGACCTGCTTGGCATGCGAAACCCTCGCAGCGTCGAGCATGCCCCCGGTGGAGAGGATCTTCACCCGGTCGGCCGGGAAGGCCCCCTCCCCGGCGAGGTAGAGCGCCGAGGTGGCACAACCGCACTCGGGGTGCACATACAGCTCGGCATCCGGGTGGCTGCGCGCCTGCGCGGCGAGCTCGTCACCGTTGATGCCGGCGTGGACGTGGCACTCGCCCGCCCAGATGTGCATGTTCTCCCGCCCGGTCATCCGCTTGACGTGGGCACCAAGGAACTGGTCCGGGCAGAACAGCACGTCGCGGTCGGCGGGGATGGCCGCCACCACGTCCACGGCGTTCGAGGAGGTGCAGCAGACGTCGGTCAGCGCCTTCACCGCCGCGGTGGTGTTGACATACGACACCACCACTGCCCCCGGGTACTCGTCCTTCCACGCCTGCAGTTCCTCGGCGCTGATGGAGTCGGCCAGGGAGCAGCCCGCCCTCTGGTCGGGGATCAGCACGGTCTTGTCCGGGCTGAGAATCTTCGCGGTCTCGGCCATGAAGTGGACACCGCAGAAGACGATGGTGTCCTCGGGCGCCTCGGCGGCGATCCGGGACAGCGCCAGCGAGTCGCCGACATGGTCGGCGACGTCCTGGATCTCCGGCAGCTGATAGTTGTGCGCCAGGATGGTCGCTCCCCGCAGCCGGGCAAGCCGCCGGATCTCGTCAGCCCACAGGGCATCGCCGGCCACGCCGGTGAACCCGCCGGGGCCGTCGACGATGCGGGCGGCCAGACCCGCGGCGCCGCCGGTCAGGTCCATCTGTTCCGTGACGGTCATCGCCGCCTCCTGTCGTTACCGAGGTTTTCGATCTAGAATCGAAAACATGCCACATACTAGCACCGAACACGAGGTACTGGCCGTCGTATTCCAGGTCGGTCCACCGGCCGTTTCGGTGCCCGGCCCTCCGATCGGTCCCGGCGACTCCGGCAAACCCCGCCTCAACGTGCTGTTATGGCAGCGGGCGATGGCCCCCGAACGCGGCAAATGGTCCCTTCCGGGCGGCCGGCTCGCCGACGACGAGGATCTGATGAGTTCGGCGCGCCGCCAACTAGCCGAGAAGGTCGACCTGCGCGAAGTCGCGCACCTCGAACAGCTCGCCGTGTTCTCCGAACCCACCCGCGTGCCCGGCGCACGGGTCATCGCATCGAGCTTCCTGGGCCTGGTGCCCTCCCCCGCCACCCCCGCACTGCCGCCCGACACCCGCTGGCATCCGGTCGGCGAGCTGCCGCCGATGGCCTTCGACCACGCCCCGATGGTCGAATACGCCCGCACCCGGCTGGTGGCCAAGCTGTCCTACACCAATATCGGTTTCGCGCTGGCACCCGAGGAGTTCGCGCTCTCGACCCTGCGGGACATCTACAGCGCCGCCCTGGGCTACCCGGTGGATGCCACCAACCTGCAGCGGGTGCTGGCCCGTCGCGGCGTCATCACTCCGACCGGCACCACCACGCCTCCGGGGCCCAACGGCGGCCGACCGGCCAAGCTCTACCGGTTCACCGAATCCCGCTATCGGGTCACCGACGAGTTCGCCGCGCTGAGTCCACCGAGCGTGCCACGCTGAGTCCTCCCAGCGCGCCACGCTGATGCCCACCGAGCGCCCGACTGGCTTCTTAGAGCCTTCTTAAGGTAAGAATGATGCGATGACAACGGCTAACGGAGCGCTCAGTCCGGAGTGGATCGGCTGCGTGCCGCACGAGGACCTGCAGCGCGGCCAGCGGCCGGTGCTGCCCTCGAAGGACCCGTTCTACCAGGCACCGGCGGGCTTTCAGCACGCCGAACCCGGAACCGTGCTGCGTTCCCGGGACGTCGAACTCGGCTTCCTCGGCCTGATCCCCCAGCGGGTCCGGGCCACCCAGTTGCTCTATCGCAGCACCGACCGGCACGGCGAGCCCCAGGCCGCCGTCACCACGGTGCTGGTGCCGGCCGCGCATGCGCGCCACCAACCCCGCCACGTCGTCTCCTACCAATGCGCGATCGACGCCGTCACCTCGCGCTGCTTTCCGTCCTATGCGCTGCGCCGACGCGCCCGTGCCGTCGGTTCGCTGGCCCAGTTCGAGTACCTGCTGATGGCCGCGGCGCTCGCCGAGGGCTGGGTGGTGTCGGTTCCCGACCACGAGGGTCCCGACGGCATGTGGGGCTCGCCCCACGAGCCGGGCTACCGGGTCCTCGACGGACTCCGGGCCACCCTGGACTTCGAGCGCTTCGGACTGGCCGCCGACAGCAAGGTCGGTATCTGGGGCTACTCCGGCGGTGGATTGGCCAGCGCCTGGGCTGCGGAGATGCACGCCGAATACGCGCCCGAACTCAATGTCGTCGGGGCCGTGTTGGGTTCGCCGGTCGGCAACCTCGGCAACACGTTCCGCCGGCTCAACGGTTCCAAGTTTGCCGGGCTACCCGCACTGGTGGTCTCGGCGTTGGCCAAGACCTACCCGGGGCTCAATGACGTCATCGAGGAGCACGCCACCGAGGACGGCCGCGCCAAATTGGCGCGCCTGGAGCGGATGACGACCCTGGAGGCGATCCTGCGGCATTTCCGGGCCGATATGGACACCTGGGTACACCCAACCCTGGAGGACGTGCTGTCGATGCCAGCCGTCAGGGAGGTGTTCGAAGAGATCCGCATCGGCCGCACCATGCCGGCACCGCCGGTCCTGATCGTGCAGGCCGTCCACGACTCGGTGATCGCCGTCGACGATATCGACGAACTCACCGGCCTCTACATCGACGGCGGCGCCCAGGTGACCTACCACCGCGACCTGTTCAGCGAGCACATGTTGCTGCACCCGATGTCGGCCCCGATGACCCTGCGCTGGCTGATCGACCGCTTCGCCGATCGGCCCCTGGACGCCCACATCGTGCGCACCAAGTGGCCGACCCTGTTCAACCCGATCACCTACGCGGGCATGTGGCGGCTCAGCGGCATCGTCGGCCGGGTCATGCTGGGCGGCCGGGTGCCGTTCCGGCCCCTGTAGACCTCTCAGTAGACCTCACGCCGACTGCTGAGCGCCGACCTGTGCGGGCGCGGCCGACGGCTGATACCCCTCCGGCGGCCAACTGCCCAGATCATCGCGGGGGGTGGCCACGGTCAGCAGCGCATAACCCAGGGCGGCCAGCGCGGCTGGCAGCAGCAACGTCAGTGCGAGCTGAAATCCGTTGTGCCCGAAGAAGACCGGCGGGGCCTCAGTGAAGTAGTGCACCCGGTTCTCCGGGCTGAGCGGCACCCCCTGACGATCAGGTGTGCCGTACCGCACGTGCGCCATGGCGACTCCGGTGCCGGTGGCGGCGGCCCCGGCGAGCACCTGACCGATCCACAGCGCGGTCACCAACGCCGGGCCGCGATGGGCCCGCCACTGCCACACCGCCGCCGTGGACACCACGGCCAACATGCTCAACAAGCCGACCATCATGGCGGCGGACACGAACATGTTGTCGGCGTCCCGTCCCATGAAACCGTCCACCCGCTCGCCTGCCTTGGTCAGCGCGGTGACGGTGTGGATCGGCGGGGCGGTCAGCGACCACAGCGCGCCCAGGGCCACCCCGCACAACGTCAGTGCCGCGAGGACGATCCCGACCGCGGCGCGTCGGGACCGCCGGGGCGGACCGCTCACCGCTGCGCCTCGAGGTCCGTCGAATCCACCCGGCCGTGCCGGGAGCACTGCGCCCACCAGCCGTCGGGCCGGACCTGGACCATCATGCGGCGGCCGCACTGCGCGCAGAACCGCGGGGGCTCCAACCCCAGTCGCGCCGCGGTGGGGGTGTCATCACCCGCCGGTGCGCCGGTGTGGACTTCGCCGGTGTAGATGTTGTAGGAGCCCGCAGCCACCGGGGCCGGCATTGGGTCGACCGTCACAGCTCGACCATCACAGAGTGGCGTTGAGGGCCTTGATCGGCATTTGCAGATCGTCGAGCAGTTCCAGATCCGCCTCCGCGGGACGACCCAGGGTGGTGAGGTAATTACCGACGATCACCGCGTTGATCCCGCCCAGAATGCCCTGCTTGGCACCCAGGTCGCCGAGGGTGATCTCGCGGCCGCCGGCGAAACGCAACATGGTGCGCGGCAGAGCCAGCCGAAACGCCGCGACGGCTTTGAGCGCCTCGCTGGCCGGCATCACTTCCAGGTCTCCGAACGGCGTGCCGGGCCGGGGATTGAGGAAGTTCAGCGGCACCTCATGCGGGTCGAGTTCGGCGAGTTCCGCGGCGAACTCGGCCCGTTGCTCGAGGGTTTCGCCCATCCCGAGGATGCCGCCGCAGCACACCTCCATCCCGGCGTCGCGCACCATCTGCAGGGTGTCCCAGCGTTCTTCCCAGGTGTGCGTGGTGACGACGTTGGGGAAGAACGACCGCGCGGTCTCGAGGTTGTGGTTATAGCGGTGGACGCCCATCTCGGCCAGGCGTTGCACCTGCTCGGCGCTCAGCATGCCGAGCGAGCAGGCGATGTGGATCTCCACCTCATTGCGGATGGCCTCGATCCCCGCGGCGACCTGGGCGAGCAGGCGCTCGTCGGGACCACGGACCGCGGCGACGATGCAGAACTCGGTGGCGCCGGACTTGGCGGTCTGCTTGGCGGCCTCCACCAGACTGGGAATGTCCAGCCAGGCACTGCGCACCGGGGAGGCGAACAGACCCGACTGCGCGCAGAAATGGCAGTCCTCGGGGCAGCCGCCGGTCTTGAGGCTGATGATTCCCTCGACCTCGACCTCGGGGCCGCACCAGCGCATCCGGACCTCATGGGCCAGCGCGAGCAAATTCTCCAGGTGCTCGTCGGGAAGCCGCAGCACCTCAAGAACCTGTTCGCGGGACAGCCCTTGGCCGCGCTCCAGAACCTGTTCGCGTGCCTGTTGCAGCAGGTCGACCGGTGCCTGTGTCACGGTCCCTAGGTTAGTCGGCTCCGCTGATCAGCAGATGGTCGACCCGGTTGTCGCCGTCCCAGCGGCGCAGGCCGACCAGTCGGGCGGTGATGTCGGCGTGCAGACCGTCCTCGTCGAGGGCCAGTGCGGCGCCGATCTGAACCGCGGTGAATCGCCGGCCCAACGTGGCGTGCGCGGTCCAGTGGCCGGGCCGGCAGTGCGCGAAGGCCTCACCGTCGATGTGCGGCCGGCACAGTGCGAACACCGTGGCGTGCAGTGCCAGCAGTTCGGCCGACGGCACGATCAGCCGCGCCAGCGTCTGTCGCGGGCCGGGGAAGACCACCGGTGCGCCGACCACGCACTGCAGGGGCAACGCCGGGGCCAGTGCCCGCAGATCGTCGTCGACGTCGGCGGAGATCTGGCGCGCGGCGACCAGGGTGACGTGCGGGCGGTTGGTGTCGGACTTCACGTGCACCTGGCTGGGCAGTCCGGCGGCGGCGAGGCTTCGCCAGATGCGCTGGATGGCGTCGTCGCCGACGGGATCGAAGATCAGTTCCACCGAATGGGCCATGTCAGCCGCAACGTCCCATGTCAGGTGAGCCCGGCCACCCAGTCGCCGTCGAACGCGCGCCGGCTCATCTCGGCGAACTTCGCCGGGCTGAGGCCGGCCGCACCGGCCGGCAGCACCGCCCGCACCGGGGCGAGAGCCGCGAGAGCCTCCCGGTTGGTTCGCTCCGCGGTGCCCGGTTGAGGTGGCCACGCACCGATCACCAGACCCGCCGACGTCAGCCCCCGGGTGGCGAGGGCTTCCAGGGTCAGCGCGGTGTGGTTGAGGGTGCCCAGACCGGCCGCGCAGACCACCAGCACCGGAGCCTCGAGGGTGACGGCGAGGTCCCGCAGCGTGGTGCCCCCGGCGGCGAGTTCGACCAGCAGTCCGCCGGCCCCCTCCACCAGAGTCAGCCGGCCCGGTCGGTCGACGGCCCGGACCGACGCGACCACGTCGGCGGCCGAGGGCAGCGACCGGCCCGCCAGTGCCGCTGCGGCGGCCGGGGCCAGCGGTTCGGGATACCGCGCCACCTGGGCCAACTCGGTCACCCCCGCCAGCCGGTGGATCTCGGCGAGATCGTCGTCGCCGGGTCCGTCCGCGGGTGCGGTACCGGTCTGGACCGGTTTGCACACCGCGACATCGGTGCCCGCCGCGCGCGCCGCCGCAGCCAGCGCGGCGGTCGCAATGGTCTTGCCCACCCCGGTCCCGGTCCCGGTCACGACGAGAATGGTCATGCCCGGTGAGCCGCCAGGACCGATCCGAGCACCCGGCAGGCCAGATCCATGTCCGCGTCGGTCAACGAGGCCCGCGCCGTCACCCGCAGTCGGGAGGTGCCCGCCGGCACGGTCGGCGGACGGAAACACCCCACCAGGACGCCGTCGCGCAGACAGGCCGTCGCCGCCGCCACCGCGGACTCGGGATCGCCGAGGATGACCGACACCACCGCCGACTCAGGGGTGTCCGGGACGTCGCAGACCGAGGCCAGCGTCCGGGCGTGGGCCAGTACCGCCTCGGCGCGCCAGGGTTCGTCGACGAGCACCCGCAGTGCCGCGAGCGCGGAACCGACCGCGGCCGGCGCCAGGCCGGTGTCGAAGATGAAGGGCCGCGCGGCATCCACGAGGTGCTCCCGCACCACCGTCGGTCCCAGCACCGCACCGCCCTGACCGCCCAACGCCTTGGACAACGTCACGGTCATCACCACGTCGGGAGATCCGGCCAAACCGACCTCGTGCAGCAGACCGCGGCCGCCGCTCCCCCGGACCCCCAACCCGTGTGCCTCGTCCACCAGCAGCACCGCGCGGTGCCGGCGGCACACCTCGTGCAGACGGTGCAGCGGGGCCAGCGCGCCGTCGGTGCTGAACACGGAGTCGGTGAGCACCACGGCGCGTTCCTCGGTGCGACCGGCCAGGGCCGCCTCCACCGCATCGACGTCGCCGTGCGGAGCCACGACCACCCGGGCTCGGGAAAGCCGGCAGGCATCGACCAGCGAAGCGTGTACGGCGGCGTCGGAGACCACCAGCGCGCCGGGTCCGGACAGCGCGGTCACCGCCCCCAGGTTGGCGGTGTACCCGGAGGAGAACACCAGGCCGGACTCCGCGCCGACGAAGTCGGCCAGCGCCGACTCCAGTTCCTCGTGCAGTTCGGTGTTGCCGGTGACCAGCCGGGAGCCGGTCGATCCGGCACCCCAGGTGCGTAGCGCGGTCACCCCGCCCTCGATCACCATGGGATGCCGGGACAGGCCCAGGTAGTCATTGGACGCCAGGTCCACCTCGGGGGCCACCGCGCCGCGGGCGCGCAGTGTCCGGCGCAAGCCGTCCCGACTGCGCTGCCGCGCGACCGTGTCGAGCCAGGCCAGCGGCGAGACGTCGGTGCCCGGCGGGGTTCCTGCGATCATGTGGTCTCAGCCTATTGCGGGGACATGTGTTCGGCGACCGCCACCATCGCGTCGGCGATCTGTGCCGCCTCGTCCGGCGTGCAGACGAACGGCGGCATGGCGTAGATCAGATTGCGGAAGGGGCGTAGCCAGACCCCGCGGCGGAGGGCGATCGGGGTGGCGGTGGCGAGGTCCACCGGAGCGCGGGTCTCGATGACTCCGATGGCCCCCAGCACCCGGACGTCGGCGACGCCGGGCAGCGCGCGGGCGGGTTCCAGGCCGGCCGCCAGGCCGGCACCGATCCGCCCGACCGCGGACCGCCAGTCCTGGGAGAGAAGCAACTCCACTGAGGCGACCGAGACCGCGCAGGCCAGGGCGTTGGCCATGAACGTGGGGCCGTGCATCAACGCCCCGGCCTCCCCCTCGCTGATCGTCTGCGCGATCTGAGCTGTGCACAGGGTCGCCGCGAGGGTGAGGTACCCGCCGGTGAGGGCCTTGCCCACGCACATGATGTCCGGGCAGACACCGGCGTGGTCGGCGGCGAACATTTCGCCGGTACGGCCGAACCCGGTGGCGATCTCGTCGAAGATCAGCAGGACGTCGTGGCGATCACAGATCGCCCGCAACCCGGACAGATAGCGGGGGTCGTGGAAGCGCATACCGCCCGCGCCCTGAACCACCGGCTCGACGATCACCGCCGCCAGTTCGTCGGCGTGCTCCCGCAGTTGCGCCTCGAAGCCCGCCAGATAGCCGTCGTCGTACTCTCGCGGCACCGCGGGGGCGAACACCTGCTCGGCGAGCACATCACGCCACAGCGCGTGCATCCCGCCCTCAGGGTCGCACACGCTCATCGGGGTGAAGGTGTCGCCGTGATAGCCGCCCCGCCAGGTCATCAACCGGCGTTTGCCGAACCTGCCGGCGCTGCGCCAGTACTGCAGAGCCATCTTGACGGCCACCTCGACGCTGACCGAGCCGGAATCGGAGAAGAAGACCATGTCGAGGCCGGCCGGGGTGATGTCGACCAGGAGCTGCGCCAGCCGGGCGGCCGGTTCGTGGGTCAGCCCGCCGAACATCACGTGATTCATGGTGCCCAGTTGCCGGGTCAGGGCGGCATCGAGAACCGGATGACCGTGCCCGTGGATCGCCGTCCACCACGACGCCATCGCGTCGAGGACCTCGACCTCGCTACCGTCGCGGACCACGGTCAGCCACGGACCGCGGGCGGCGCGGGCCACGACCGGTGGCAGCGCCCGGGTGCCGATCGGCGCGTACGGATGCCAGATGTGCGCGGCGTCGATGGCGCTGATCTGCTCCGGAGTCATCGACGACACGGTTGATGACCCTAGTCGCCGAGGTATTCGCCGCAGCTGAGAGGCAGTCCGGAGTTGATAGATTGTCGGGCGATCATGTCCACCCTGACTCTGCCGCGTCCGTCGGTTGCGGCCCCCCGCATCGGCGCGGATCGCGCGCCGGACGCCGCGCGCGGCGGGTACCGGCACGACCTGGACGGTCTGCGGGGTGTGGCGATCGCACTGGTGGCGGTGTTCCACGTCTGGTTCGGCCGGGTCTCCGGCGGGGTGGACGTGTTCCTGGCGCTGTCGGGGTTTTTCTTCGGCAGTTCGGTATTGCGGGCGGTGCTGCGGCCGGGTTCATCCCTGTCCCCGCTGCCGAACCTCACCAAGCTGATCCGCCGACTGCTGCCCGCTCTCATCGTGGTTCTGACGGCCGCCGCCGTCCTGACCGTCCTGATCCAGCCGCAGACCCGGTGGGAGGCCTTCGCCGATCAGACCCTGGCCAGTCTCGGGTACTACCAGAACTGGGAACTGGCGGCGACGGCAGCGGACTATCTGCGTGCCGGGGAGACCGTCTCGCCGCTGCAACACATCTGGTCGATGTCGGTGCAGGGCCAGTTCTATGTCGCCTTCCTGCTCCTGGCCTTCGGCCTGGCAGCCCTGCTGCGCCGCTGGTTGGGCAGCCGACTCCGCGCGGTCTATCTGGTGGTCATCGCAGCCCTGACGGTGGCGTCCTTCGTGTACGCGATCATCGCCCACCAGAACGACCAGACCATGGCCTACTACAACAGCTTCGCCCGCGGGTGGGAGCTGCTGCTCGGTGTCCTGGTCGGGGCGATGCTGCCGATGATCACCTGGCCGATGTGGCTGCGCACACTCGCCGCCCTGGTGGGCCTGGTGACAATCCTGGCCTGCGGCTGGTTGATCGACGGTGTCCAGCAGTTCCCGGGACCGTGGGCGCTGGTCCCGGTGGGGGCGACGATGCTGCTGATCATGGCGGGCGCCAACCGCGGGTCGCGCCCGTCGACCCGCGACCGGCTGCCGTGGCCGAACCGGATGCTGGCCACCCGTCCGCTGGTGACCCTGGGGAGCATGGCCTACTCGCTGTATCTGTGGCACTGGCCGCTGCTGATCTTCTGGTTGGCCTACACCGGCGGCGCGCATGCCGGCTTCGTCGACGGACTGGTGATCCTGGTGATCTCGGGAATCCTGGCCTACCTGACGATGCGGTTCATCGAAGAGCCGCTTCGCCGCCCCGGTAACCGGAAGACCGCCGACGGCACCGCCGAGCGCC
>JAKOYE010000191.1 GCA_029780675.1 Actinomycetes bacterium | reverse complement strand
TGGCCTACTCGCTGTATCTGTGGCACTGGCCGCTGCTGATCTTCTGGTTGGCCTACACCGGCGGCGCGCATGCCGGCTTCGTCGACGGACTGGTGATCCTGGTGATCTCGGGAATCCTGGCCTACCTGACGATGCGGTTCATCGAAGAGCCGCTTCGCCGCCCCGGTAACCGGAAGACCGCCGACGGCACCGCCGAGCGCCCGCGGACCAGGCTGATCCGGCCCGCGACCGTCGGTGGCACCGTGGTGGCGCTGCTGGGGGTGGCGCTGACCGTCACCTCATTCGCGTGGCGCGACCACGTCACCCAACTTCGGGAAAGTGGATCCGAACTGGCCGGTCTGAGCGCCAGCGGCTACCCGGGCGCCCGCGCCCTCGTGGACGACGCCAAGGTTCCGCAACTGCCGTTCCGGCCCACCGTCATGGAGGCCGAGGAGGACCTGCCGAAATCGACCAGCGACGGCTGCATCAGCGATTTCGACAACGCCGGGGTGATCACCTGCAGCTACGGCGACCTGACCGCGACCCGCACCATCGCCCTGGCCGGCGGATCGCACGCCGAGCACTGGATCACCGCCCTGGACATGTTGGGCAAACAGCACAATTTCAAGGTCACGACCTACCTGAAGATGGGCTGTCCGCTGACCACCGAGAAGATGCCACTGGTCATGGGCGACAACCGCCCCTACCCCAGCTGCCGCGAGTGGAACGAACGGGTGATGGCCAAACTCATCACCGACCGGCCCGACTTCGTGTTCACCACGTCGACCCGACCGTGGAACATCAAACCCGGGGACACCATGCCGGGCACCTATATCGGGATCTGGCAGAAGCTCAGCGATCACGACATCCCGATCCTGGCGATGCGGGACACCCCGTGGCTGGTGCGAAACGGCAAGGCGTTCCGGCCCGCCGACTGCCTGGCGAAGGGCGGCGACGCGGTGTCCTGCGGCGTCAAGCGCTCCCAGGTGCTCTCCGCGCGCAACCAGACCCTGGACTTCACCGAACGATTCCCGAAGATGAAGGTGCTCGACATGAGCGACGCGGTGTGTCGTGCGGACATCTGCCGGGCCGTCGAGGGAAATGTCCTGATCTACCACGACGCCCACCACCTGTCGGCCACCTACATGCGCACGATGGCACCAGAACTGGGACGGCAGTTGGGCGCGGCGACCGGCTGGTGGTGACCGCCCGTCGTATCGGAGCTCGGAGATCGGCCCACCGGAGGCGGGCGCGTCGATAAGGTCGGGGAATGCGCTCTCGGCCGGCATCCTCCACACCGTCCCGGCTCATGGTCTGGCCCGGAACCCCCTATCCCCTGGGCGCCACCTACGACGGGGCGGGCACCAACTTCTCGGTCTTCTCCGAAGTCGCCGAAAAGGTGGAACTGTGCCTGATCGGCGACGACGGCAGCGAGACCCGCATCGACCTGGATGAGGTGGACGGCTTCGTCTGGCATGCCTACCTGCCGACCGTCGCCCCGGGACAGCGCTACGGGTTCCGGATCCACGGCCCGTGGAACCCCGCCGCCGGCCAGCGCTGCGACTCCAGCAAGCTGCTACTCGACCCGTACGGGAAGGCCTTCGACGGGAACTTCAACTTCACCCAGGCCCTCTACTCTTACGACCTGACCGCCGCCGACCCCGCCAGCGGGGGAATCCCGCCCCGACTCGATTCGCTGGGACACACCATGACCAGCGTCGTGATCAACCCGTATTTCGACTGGGGTTCCGATCGCGCGCCGCGCACCCCGTACCACCGCACCGTCATCTACGAGGCGCACGTCAAGGGGATGACCCAGACCCACCCGGCCGTACCCGAGGAACTCCGCGGCACCTACGCCGGCCTGGCCCACCCCGCGGTGATCGAGCACCTGCTTTCGCTGAGCGTCACCGCGATCGAACTGATGCCGGTGCACCAATTCCTGCACGACAAGCGGCTGCTGGACCTCGGCCTGCGAAACTACTGGGGCTACAACACCTTCGGCTTCTTCGCTCCGCACAACCACTACGCGGCGAACCAGCGTGCCGGCGGCGCGGTCGGAGAGTTCAAGACGATGGTCCGGGCGTTCCACGACGCCGGCATCGAGGTCATCCTCGACGTGGTCTACAACCACACCGCCGAAAGCGACCACCTGGGCCCGACGATCAACTTCCGCGGCATCGACAACGCCGCCTACTACCGACTCCTCGACGGCGACCTGCGCCTATACAAGGACTTCACCGGCACCGGAAACAGCCCCAACGCGCGCCATCCGCACACCTTGCAGCTGATCATGGATTCGCTGCGGTACTGGGTGCTGGATATGCACGTCGACGGGTTCCGGTTCGACCTCGCGTCCACCCTGGCCCGGGAGTTCTACGACGTCGACCGACTCTCGGCCTTCTTCGACCTGGTGCAGCAGGATCCGGTGATCAGCCAGGTCAAGCTCATCGCCGAACCGTGGGACGTCGGCGAGGGCGGCTACCAGGTGGGGAACTTCCCCGGTCTGTGGACCGAGTGGAACGGCAAGTACCGCGACACGGTCCGCGACTATTGGCGCGGCGAACCGGCCGCACTGGGCGAGTTCGCGTCCCGGCTCACCGGATCGTCCGACCTGTACGAGGCCACCGGACGCCGCCCGAGCGCGAGCATCAACTTCGTGACGTGTCACGACGGCTTCACCCTCGCCGACCTGGTGTCCTACAACCACAAACACAACGAGGCCAACGGCGAGCACAACCGGGACGGGGAGAGCCACAACCGGTCTTGGAACTGCGGGGTGGAGGGCCCCACCGACGACCCGGACATCCGGGAACTGCGGCATCGGCAGATGCGCAACATCGTGGCCACGCTGATGCTGTCCCAGGGCACCCCGATGATCAGCCACGGGGATGAGATCGGCCGAACACAGCGCGGCAACAACAACGCCTACTGCCAGGACTCCGAAATCGCCTGGGTGAACTGGGATCTGCAGGAGCAGAACTCCGATATCCTGGACTTCACCCGGGCGGTCACCGCGCTGCGGATGAAGCATCCGGTGTTCCGCCGCCGCCGGTTCTTCGACGGCAAGCCGATCCGCACCGGCGACGAGATCCGCGATATCGCGTGGCTGACCCGCGACGGTATCGAAATGACCCCGGCTGACTGGCATTCCGGCATCAAATCCGTGGCGGTGTTCCTCAACGGTGAAGCCATCCCCGAGCCGGACGAGCGCGGCGAACCGATCGTCGACGAGTCGTTCCTGTTGTGTTTCAACGCCCACGGCTACCCGGTGGACTTCGTCACCCCCGACGGCCAGTACGCGCGGGAGTGGACCACCGTCGTCGACACCGCGGACCCGCGCCTCACCGAAGGCCGGGTGGTGACCGCAGGCCAGACCCTGACGGTGACCGCACACGCCGTCGTCGTGCTTGAAAAGTCCGCCTAGCGGGAACCCGACAGCCATGTCGCGCCCCGTGCTGTCCACCTACCGACTGCAGTTGCGCGCCGGCACCGGCGTCTCCGCCTTCACCCTCGGCGATGCCGAACGGCTCCTCGACTACCTCGACGACCTGGGCGTCAGCCACCTCTATCTGTCACCGGTGCTGACCGCCGTTCCCGGCTCCGGCCACGGCTATGACGTGACCGACCCGACGACAGTCTCGGCCGACCTGGGCGGCCGAAGCGGACTGGCCGCGCTGTCCCGTGCCGCCCAGGCCCGCGGCATGGGTCTGATCGTCGACATCGTCCCCAATCACGTTGCGGTGGATCAGGCGCGCCACAACCCGTGGTGGTGGGACGTCCTGACCTACGGCCGCTCCTCGGCGTTCGCGGACTTCTTCGACATCGACTGGGCAGCCGACCCCGACGGCCGCATCCTGCTGCCGGTACTCGGCAGCGACGAGGAGCTCAGCACCCTGGTGGTGGACGGCGACACACTGCGCTGCCACGCCATGTCCTTCCCCATCGCCCCGGGCACCGCCGACGACGGGGCGCCCGGGCCGGTGGTGCACGACCGGCAGCACTACCGGCTCACCGGCTGGCGCGACGGTGTCTGCGGGTACCGCAGGTTCTTCGCCGTCACGTCGCTGGCGGGCCTACGCCAGGAGGATCCGGTCGTCTTCGACACCAGCCACGCCGAGGTCGCCCGATGGATGGCCGAAGGACTGGTCGACGGCATCCGGGTCGATCATCCCGACGGTCTCACCGACCCGGTCGGGTATCTGAACCGGTTACGTGCCCTGCTGGGCCCGCAGGCCTGGATCGTCATCGAGAAGATCCTGCAGCCCGGTGAACCGCTCGACCCTGCCCTGCCCGTTCAGGGCACCACCGGGTACGACGCCCTGCGCGAGATCGGCGGCGTGTTCGTCGACCCATCCGGAGCCACCGCGCTCGGCGCGCTGGCCGACAACGCCGGGGCGTCCGATGCTGTTGACCCGGAGTCTTTGCGGCAGTTGAAGATCCGCACGATCAATCAGGTACTGGGTGCAGAGCTGGCCAGATTGTGCCGGAGCGTCGAACGGTCCGCCGGCACGTCCCACCCGCGGTTACCGGAGGCGGTGACCGCGATGCTCACCGAGGTCGGCGTGTACCGGTGCGACTATCCGGTACTGGCCCAGACGCTCTCCGCGGCGATCGCCCGGACGGTATCTCGGCAACCGGAACTCGCCGCGCCCCTGCAGATCGTGGCCGCCGCACTGGCCGCCGACGGCGAACCGGCGGCGCGACTGCAGCAGGTGTGCGGGGCGATGACCGCCAAAGCCGTCGAGGACTGCTATTTCTACCGCCACCCCCGGCTCGTCTCGCTCAACGAGGTCGGCGGCGAACCGGAGCGGTTCGGGGTGAGCGTGGCCGAGTTCCACCGCAGCGCTCAGATCCGCTGCCGGATGTGGCCGCAGACGATGACCACCCTGTCCACTCACGACACCAAGCGCGGCGAGGACGTGCGGGCCCGGATCGGGGTGCTGTCACAGGTGGCCGCGCTGTGGGCCGATCAGGTACGCCGTTGGGAGGCCCGCCACCCCTGCCCCGACCGGCTGACGGGACTGTTCCTGTGGCAGAACATCTTCGGGGTCTGGCCCGCCGACGGTGCGATCACCGAGCGGTTCCGGGCGAGACTGCGTGCGTACACCGAGAAGGCCGTCCGCGAGGCGGGTCTGCGCACCACGTGGACCGATCCGGTGCCCGAGTTCGAGGAGGACGTCCAGCGGTGGATCGCCGGCCTGCTCGACGGGCCCGTCGCGGCCGAGATGACCGCCTTGGTGGCCAGGCTGCTGCCGCACGCACACAGCGACGCCCTCGGCCAGAAACTGCTGGCCCTGACCGTCCCCGGGGTGCCGGACGTCTATCAGGGAACCGAGTTGTGGGAGGACAGCCTGGTGGACCCCGACAACCGCCGCCCCGTCGACTTCGCCCGGCGGCGGCTCGCGCTGCGCCGCCTCGATCATCCCAAGATCCGGGTGGTCGCCGCGGCGCTGCGGCTTCGGCGGGACCGCCCGGACACTTTTCTGAGCGGCGGCTACCGGCCGGTGCTCGCCACCGGGACGGCGGCGCAGCATCTCCTGGGTTTCCGGCGCGGTGATGACGTCCTGGTCGCGGTGACGCGTTGGACCGTCGCCCTGCAGGACAGCGGCTGGGGCAGCACCGCCCTGACGCTTCCCGATGGCCGCTGGTCGGACCGGATCACCGGCGCCCGGCACACCGGCCGGGTCGGCGCGGCGGAACTCTTCGCCGAGTTACCGGTGACGCTGCTGGAGCGCACCGATGACTGAGTTCGCGGTCTGGGCCCCGCTGCCCAACAGGGTGCGCCTCGATGTCGACGGCCGCCGGCACGAGATGACCCGCCACGACGACGGCTGGTGGCGGGCCGAGGTGGCGGCCGACTCGGAAGCCCGCTACGGATTCCTCCTCGACGACGACCCCACCGTCGTACCCGACCCGCGGTCGGCCCGCCAGCCCGACGGGGTGCACGGGCGCTCCCAGCTGTGGGACCCGGACCGGGCGACCTGGACCGACGCCGGCTGGGGTGGTCGGTCGATCGAGGGTTCGGTGATCTACGAGCTGCACACCGGGACCTTCACCCCCGCAGGAACATTCGAAGCCGCCATCGACAAGCTCGACCACCTGGTCGAGTTGGGGGTGGACTTCGTCGAACTGATGCCGGTCAACGCGTTCAACGGCACCCACGGTTGGGGCTATGACGGGGTGTTGTGGTTCGCCGTGCATGAACCCTACGGCGGGCCCGACGGCCTGGTCCGCCTGGTGGACGCCTGCCACACCCGGGGTCTGGGCGTGCTGATCGACGCGGTGTTCAACCACTTCGGACCGTCCGGCAACTATCTGCCCCGATTCGGCCCGTACCTCTCCCCCGTAGCCAGCCCCTGGGGTGAGGGGGTCAATCTCGATGGACCGGGCTCCGATGAGGTTCGCCGCTACATCGTCGACTGCGCGCTGCGCTGGATGCGCGACTTCCACGCCGACGGCCTGCGGTTGGACGCGGTACATGCGCTGTCCGATCGCACCGCCGTCCACATCCTCGAAGAGCTGTCCACCGAGACCGCCGCACTGTCGGTCCAGCTGGGCCGACCGCTGTCGCTGATCGCCGAGAGCGACCTCAACGACCCCCGACTGATCACCCCCCGTGACCGCGGCGGTTACGGGCTGACCGCGCAGTGGGACGACGATATCCATCACGCGATCCACACCGCGGTGTCCGGGGAACGCCAGGGTTACTACGCCGACTTCGGGTCGATGTCCGCGCTGGCCGGCACGCTGCGCAACGGTTACTTCCACGCCGGGAGTTACTCGTCCTTCCGCGGCCGCCGGCACGGCCGTCCCCTGGACACCGCGCTGATCCCGGCGACCCGGTTGCTGGCCTACACCTGCACCCACGACCAGGTGGGCAACCGCGCCAACGGCGACCGGCCCTCGCAGAACCTCGATCCCGG
>JAKOYE010000113.1 GCA_029780675.1 Actinomycetes bacterium | reverse complement strand
GATCGGTCCTTGCCTCCTTGGAGGGCGTTGTCTTTGAGGCGTTCGGCGTCGGGCAGCATCCGGTTCCGGCCGCGGATCTCGTCGGCGTCCGCTTTCAGTTGCTTCCAGTTCTGCAGGGTCCATGCGGGGATCAGTCTCACGATCAGCCCCTTCAGATTCCGGTAAATGAACACGGCCCGTCCACGTGGGATCTCGCGGACGGCGGAGGGCTCCAGGATCGAGACCCGCTCCAGGTTGGTGGTGCGGGTGTACCGGTCGATCGACAGCCGGCCGCTGGACTGGGTCCCGACCCGCTCGTCGCTGCGGGTTCCGAGCAACGCCGAAATCCACTCCAGCGTCGCCTTGTCCTTCAACCCGCCGAACACCCACAGCCCGGTCGTGTTGTCGAGCAGGCTGGTGGTCTCGATCTCGCTCCACCGCCGCTGCAGCTGGGCCCTGGATTGGGCCGCCCAGGCGGTGATGATGCCACGTCCGGCCGAATCCGACATGGTGTCGGGCAGCCGCGGCAGCGGGCAAATGTTGGGCAGCTCGTCGAGGACCTGCACATACGGCGGGGTGAGCCGATCCGAACCCGTGGTCTCCCCGACCCGTAACGCCATGGCCGCCGCCGTCATCGAGACGTGCTGTACGAACGCGGTCACCAGGGATGCCTGGCGGGCCGCGTCCGCTTCGGAGCCGAGCACGTAGATGGTGCCGTTGCTCCGCAGCCACGCCTCGGCGTCGAACGCCGTCTCCCCAGGTTTCGGCAAGCAAGCCTCGATCATGCGCGAGTCTGCCAGGGCCGCCACGCTGTCACGAAGCGTCTCGTAGACGCCGCCGCGGGTCTCCAGTGGTAGCGCTTGAGCACCCTCGAGGATCTGGCGTTGCGGGGTGAACTCGGGGTAGTTGCGGAGGATGTCGATTGGCTGCTTGTTGTCGTCTTGCTGGCACCAGGTGACGAATCGGGCGAGCGGGGTGTTGTTGAGCGCGGCCGCCAGCAGCAGGCAGGTCAGCACGTCACGGGCACGGGACACGAACCAGCCGTGATTGGAGCCCTTGCTGTGATCTTGCGGGATCAGCGCCTCGGCGCGCTGCTGTGCGGTCCGCAGGTCCGTGCAGCCGTCGATCACGTTCCACCGCACATGGCGATGCCACGGAACCGACCCGGTCAGATCGAACACGGCCACCGAGTTCGGCGTCCGACGTTCCCGCGCCAACGCCGTCAACATGAACACATCAAACTTCGTCGACGTGAACAGACACGCCCCGGGAGCACCCAGCACCAGGTGCACCAAACACATGAGGCTCTTGCCGGATTGGGTGGGTGCAAACACGCCGAGGGTGTTCTCATAAGGCAGGACGACGGGCTGACGCCACGGAGTCATTCCTGCCGGCATCGCCAACTCGGTGACCGGCGTCCGGGCCACCTTTCTCTTAGGGATGTCGGGGCGCACCTGCGCAGCCTTCTCGCGGGCATGAGCCACCGACAACTCCTTGGCGACGTCGGTGCGGGTCGCGAACCCCTGCCCGGTCGGGGCCAACGCATCCCAGGCGCGGCGACGCAGCAGCACCACGATCGCCACAACCACCACCCAGCCGAGCGCGACCAGCGGCCAGTACGGGATGCCAGTGACCCCCGGCCAGACCTGCTCAACCGGACGACCGGTCAGCAGCGCCCACAGGCCACCCGCGAGGCGTTCCACGGGCAATCCTGGCCGTGCCAGCAGCCACGCCGGCAACAGCAGCGCAGCGACGATCAACGCCACGGTCGCGATCACCAGCAGCAGCACCGTTGAGACAGCTTCTCGACGATCCCGGGCCGTGTACCACTTCCACATGGACGTTCCCCCTTAGCCGAGTTCGCGGGCCATGGCCGTAGCCGGGTCTGCGACGGTGTTGTACTCGGCCGCCCCACCCTCGCCGAGCATCCGGGCGTCGGTTTGGATCAGCGGCCACTCCAGGCCGTCGCGCAGCACCACATGGTCGACCAGCGCCGAGTGCTTGCCGATCTTCCACAACCCCGACCCCTTGCCCAGCGACGGCAGCTGCGCGGCCTCGATGTCGGTCAACCCGAGGGCCTCAGCGGTCGGCCCGATCTGATCCGAGGCCTGGTTGTAGACGATGCGGGTTGAGGTGTCGGCCAGTAGCCCCATCGCGAGCTCGCGGACGGCCGGGTCGGCGCCGAGCAGATCACTGATGCGGTGCATCGCCAGCAGGGTCGCCGAACCGGTGGTTTGGTCGTCGCCACGGGCTAGCTTTTGGCCCTCGCTGATGCGGCGCATGATCGCCGGGTAGCGCACCTGACGCCATGCCTCGTCAAAGATCTTCAGCCAACGGTCCTGAGAGAACGACAAGATCAGGTCGGCCATCGCCTGCCCGCACGTCATCGTGAGCGCGATCGCGGCGTCCGAGTTCCGAATCCGCGAAATATCGATCACCAGACCGGCTTTGGACAGATCCAACGGCACCGGGTCGCCGTCGAACACCCCCCGCAGGCTGCCCTTCACCATCGACCGGAACCGCAACGCCAGATCGCGGCACTCCTTGCCCTCGAGGATCTCGAACGGCAACTCGTCCTTCATCGCCGGCGTAGGCGACAACATCACCTCCACCAGTTCCGGCATGGACGGCTGCCGCATCCGGTCCGGATCCCCGTCGGAGCGGGTCACCTCCCGCAACGCCAACTCGATCAACGTTTCCTGATCGGCGGTCAACGGCTGACCGGTCGCCGTCTCCCCCAGCGCACGCAGCAGCAGCATCCGGTGCTGCTCGATCCGCTCGCGGTACTGCACCGGGCTCATATGCGGCGGCCGCGGAGGCGCGTACAACGGCGACAAAGCCGACAAGCCAGGACCGAGCGGAACATAGACCGCCCCGGTGGCCTCAGCCAAGCCCCGCATCTCTCCCTTGGTGTCACACGGGTTCAGGAACTTGATCCCGAACGCGCAGAACCGCAACGCCAACGTCTTCAACAACGCCGACTTGCCCGACCCGATTACCCCAAACAACGCCAGATTCGGGTTCGACAACAGACCCTGCTCGTACAGCTGGAACGGGTCGTACACGAACGGGGCCTGGGTGTGACGGTCACGACCGATATAGGCCCCATCCGCGGCCAGCCCGCGGCCGGCCATGAACGGGTACAGACCCGCCAACTGGCGGGTTGTCTCCTCGTGGGCGGCCAGGTTCATCCGGTGAAACACCCGCCCTGCCGTGGCCCCGCTCGGGCCACGCCCGAGAGGCCGAACGTCCCACAGGTCGCCCTCATTCGGGATCGGTTCCCGGTCGCGGGCTTCGTTGCGCCACGGCTGCCGAGACCGCTCATAATCACGCAGCGCCTTGAGGCTCGCCGGGTCGATACGAGCCGTCACGACACACCACCCCTCGACGCGTCGCCAAACTCAGCGAGCAGCCGCTTGATAAGCGCACCCTTGCCTGTTCCAGGTACCGCGAACACGAAATCCGCCCGCGCAGGCTGCCCTGGTCCCGTCAACGGCAGCCTTGCTCTGTGGCTCCACCGCCAATAGGGCAGCAGCACATCTTCTTCGCTCCGCACACGCGGGCGCGGCTCGCCGCCGTCAGAGGCCATCATTGGAGCCCCTGAGCCAACGGCAGCGCTGAAGCACCGAACGCCTGGTCGTGTTCGCCTTGAAGCCGCACGATCTCGATCGCGGACTGCTGCGCCACCCGCTCGATCTCCTTCGACTGGCGCTCCAGCTCGTCCAGCGAATCGGCGCTCGTCGAGATGTACATGATCACCCGAGGCATCGCATGCCCGGCCACCACCTCGTCCTCGCGGCGCTGCACATCAACAGCCTCAACCTGCTCGCGGCGGGTCGTGCGGCGCCGCAGCTTCGCCCGCAACGACTCATCGCCAGCCTGGGCGGACGCCTTCGTGTTGATCCGTTGCGCGGCCTTCTTGGCGGTCACCGGCTCGAACACCATCGACACCGCACGCCGGCAACTCGTCGACAACAACAACGGCCACAAGAAGCCCGCCTGGACCTCGCGGCGCGGCATTTCTGCCGCCCACCACACCCGGTGATAGGCCGAATCAGTGCGGTAATAGGTCCAATGGTTCTCGGCGCGCATCGGGCCAGCTGCACCCAACGCCACCCCAGACCCGAGACCCTTGTCGCCGCCCCGGTCATCGTTGATGTCGCCGCCCCGAAACTCCAGCACGTCCCGCGACGCCGGATCGTAGGCCGTCCGGATCACCAACCCCAGATGGCGAGGCGGTAGCCACCCATGCACGGTCACCCCGCACGACCGGAGCGCCTCCGCGATCGCCGCAACCTCCCGGAACGTCACCGCAGCAGCCCCCTCCGCCCCCTTGCCAGCCTGCCGAATATCAGCCGCCGCTTTCCGCGCATCGATCGACACCGCCACATACGCCTCATGGTTCTGCTGAACGGCCGTCACCGACGCCAACACCTGCCGGTACGAGGCGTCCACGAACCCGCCGTCTTGGCGGCCGCGCCGGTTGTAATCACGCTGCAGCGACTGCCCCCCGTCTGGCTCGGTCCGCTCCAGGATCTGCAGGCGGCACACCGACGACGTCGGCGTGCAGATGGACGCCAGCAGCCGCTCGAACCCGCCCAAGTGGGCAACCTGTTCCGCTGAGGAATCCAACGGGAAGGTGGTGCCCTCCACCGACAGCACCGCCGTGTAACGGCCAGCGATCGGGTCCTTGATGATGCCGATCTGTTGACCGCCGACCACATCGAACGTCAGCACCTCCAGGTGAGCCAGGGTGCCGGGCAGCCGCAGCGGCCCATCCTCGACCGAACGGAACACACCGCCTCGGTAAACGTCGTTGCCGGTGAGCCGCTGCAGAGCGACGTTGTAAACCACGGGCAGGTACTGGTCGATGGTGCGGCCCGCGATTGGCACGAACCCGATCGCCAGCGTGGCCACCACACCCACCACCCAAAACAGCCGGAACGGCATCTCCGTGGT
>JAKOYE010000106.1 GCA_029780675.1 Actinomycetes bacterium | reverse complement strand
GGTCTGCCCGGAGAGGTGACGCTCGGCCTGTACCCGGCAGATCACCCCCCAGCGCAACGTGGCGAGCACCAGCCACCAGTGCAGTGCCGCGCGGTCGACGGGGCCGCCGCCGGCCTGCTCGTAGGCGCGGACGAAGTCCTCCACGGCACCCAGCCCCCCGGCCGACATCTCCGCGGGGGCACCGAATCGCCAGGCGCGGATGCAGAACCAGGCCAGATCCTCGTAGATCTCGCCGATGTGCACCAGTTCCCAGTCCAGCACAGCGGCGAGGGTGGAGCCGTCGACGATCAGGTTGCCCATCCGGAAGTCGCCGTGCACCAGCCGTGCTGCCGACGGGGCGGGGCGATGTTCGGCGAGCCAGCGGAAGGCCCATTCGAATGTCGCTGTGGTGTCGGCCATCTCGTCGAGCCGCCGGCGGTATTCACTGAGCTGGTCCTGTTCGACGAGACCCGGCGCGTCCGCGCCCGCGGCGTGGATGGCGGCCAGCGCCCGGGCGCACTGGGCCAGCAGCCTGGACCGTCCGTCGTCGTCGAGCCCGCGCTGAATCCGGCGGACGATGGTCTCACCGGCGATCTCATCGCAGATCAGGAACGGATCACCCAGCACGGCAGCGGAATCCGACGCCACCAGGACGTGCGGCACCGGGGCTCCGGCCCGGGCGGCGGCAGCCTGCGCGTGCGCCTCGAGCTCCATCCCGGCGTAGTGCTCGGCGCTCGGTGCGGTCCGAAGGATCAGCGGCCGGCGAACCGACTCGGTCACCGCATCGAAGGCACAGGTGGTCCGGCTGGCGCCGCCGGTGAGCAGGCGCAGGTTCTCCACCGCGACGTCGTCGCCGAGCAGTGGGCGAAGAACCTCGACCAGCCGAGGAGCGAGGGAATCGATCACGCCCGGCCGAATCCGAACATCCGCTGTGCCACCCGGCGCATCTGAATCTCTTCGGCGCCCTCGGTGATCCGGTAGCGACGGTGGTGGCGGTAGATGTGCTCGAAGGGCTCATGGCGGCTGTACCCGATGCCGCCGTGGATCTGCATCGCCCGGTCGGCGGCCTCGCAGACCAGCCGGTTGGCCCGATAGTTCGCCATCGACACCTTGTCGGACACCTCGAGGTGGTGGTTGCGGTCCAGTTCCGAGGCGGCGTAGCGGACCAGCAGACGCACCATCTGGGCCTCGGTCTGCAACTCCACCAGTGGCCACTGCACGGCCTGGTTCACCGCCAGGGGTTTGCCGAAGGTGATCCGCCGTGTGGCGTAGTCGACCGACCGGTCGATGCAGTACTGCGCCGCACCGAGGCTGCTGGCCGCCTGCCGGATCCGGTTCTCGTGCAGGAAGGTCTGGGCCACCTCCAGCCCGCGGTCGACCTCGCCGAGCACTGCGTCGGCGGGGATCCGCACGTCCCGCAACTCCACCTCGGCGTGGTCACTGGGCATGTTGAAGGTCCACCAGTAGTAGGGGACTTCGAAGCCGGGGGCGTCGCACGGCACCAGGAAGGCGGTGATCCCCAGCGCCTGTCCGGGCGTCCCGGAGGTTCGGGCGAACACCAGGTCGTGGGTGGCTCGGTGCACTCCGGTGTTCCACCGCTTGGAGCCGTTGATGACCCAGTCACCCCCGTCGCGGCGGGCTGTCGTCTCAAGCCAGGTGGCGCCGCTGCCATGGTCGGGCTCGGTCAGCCCGAAGGCCATCGACCGCTGTCCGGTCAGCATGGCCTCGATCCACTCCTGCTTCTGCTCCGCCGTGCCGAACCGGTCCATCATGATGACCTGAGGGAAGTTGCCGACGATCGAGGACTCGTCCTGCAGATCATTGTGCAGGCCAAGACCCTTGTGCGCCAGATGCTCCCGGATCACCGCCATGTCGAGGTTGGTACCGTCGCGGCCGCCGAACCTGCTCGGCAGGCCGTAGCGCAGCCAGCCGGCCGCATCGGCGCGACGCCGCATCTCGTCGAGCAGGTCCTCCCAGTCCCGGTTGGGTACACCGCCGTTGTCGAGGTCGGTCCGGGCGAACTCACGCCGCCGGTCGAAGTACTGCATGTGCTCGCGCTCCAGGGGCGCGATCTCGGCTTCGATGAAGGCGTCCATCTCGGCCAGCAGCGGCGGGAGATGGTCGGGCAGAGTGAAATCCATCAGTTCTCCTCGGGTGGGACGCCGTAGAGCGTTCGGGACCAAATGGTGGACAGGGTGGTGATGGCGGCCTCATCGGAGAGGCCCGCGGCGATGCTGACGCTGGTGAAGCGCTCGAACAGCAGGGCGATCGCCAAGGCGATGTGGTCGGCGTCCAGATCCCCGGCGTAGCCCTGTCGTCGTGCGCGCAGAACCGACGCGCCGACGATCTCCATCCCGAACCGCCGGAACCGGTTCTGCAGCAATGCGAACCGCGGTGAGGTGGCGGCGAGCTGGTCGACGGCCACCATGATCCCGATATTGGGCTTGAAGGTGTGCCAGTAGACCCGGACCATCGCCGGCAGTGTGTCGCCACCGTCGGGGGAGGTGGGAAGTTCGACGACCTCATGGAGAAGTTCCTCGGCCAGGACGGCGAGGAGGTCTTCCTTGTCGGTGAAGTAGCGGTAGAACGCCGCCGGTGACTTCCCCGCCGCCGAGGTGATGTCCGAGAGCGTGGTGCCGTGGAACCCGCGCTGGGCGAACAGGGTCCGCGCCGCGTCCGCAATGGCCTGCCGGGTCTGGCGGCCCTTGGTGGACAGCGTGCGGGTGGCGGCCATCGGATCAGCCGGTGGCCCGGTCCCCGGCGCGCAGTAACGCCCCCGGCAGGTCGTGGCCGACCACATCACGCGCCACCCGAGCGGCGTCGATGGCCGCCGCGAGGTCGATATCCACCCCGATTCCGCTGTCGCGCAAAAGGTACACCAGATCTTCGGTCGCGATGTTGCCGCTGGCCCCGGGGGCGAACGGACATCCGCCGAGGCCACCGACCGACGAGTCCAGCCGGGTGACACCCGCGGTCACCGCCGCCCACGCGCTGGCCAGGCCGCAGCCTCGGGTGTTGTGGAAGTGCGCGCCGAGCGGACGCTGCCCGACCCGGGGAGCCACCTGTTTCACCAGTGCGGTGACCCGGCCCGGGGTGGCGGTACCGATGGTGTCGGCGATCGCGATCCGGTCCGCGCCCCATTCGCAGGCGGTGTCGACGACGTCGAGCACCCTGGCGGCCGGGGTGGGGCCGTCGAACGGGCAGTCCCACGCTGTGGAGATGATCACCTCGACACTCACCCCGGCGTCATGGGCGATGGCGACGATCTCGCCGATCTGCGCGGCCGCCTCAGCGCTGGTACGCCCGACGTTGGCCCGGCTGTGCCCGTCGGAGGCCGACACCACGTACTCCAGGGATCCGAACCCGGCGGCGATGGCCCGGCGGGCCCCGTTGGGGCTGGCGACCAGGGCGGAGAACGCGATATCCGGATAGTCGGCGAGGGCGGCGGCCAGTTCCGGCGCGTCAGCCATCGCGGGGACCTTGGAGGGTGAGACGAAGGCGGTGGCCTCCACCTCGCGCACCCCGGTCGCGGCGATGGCGGCCAGCAGTTCCAGCTTGGCCGCCAGCGGCACCGGAACCTCGATCTGCAGTCCGTCGCGCAGGGCCACCTCGCGGATCGTCACATGGGCGGGCAGATCGCTCACAGCACTCCTTCGTCGACGAGTTCGGCGAGCTCGGCGGAGGTGAGGCCGAGCAGATCGCGGTAGACCTCGTCATTGTGCTGACTGGGCCGGGCCGGGCCGGCGCTGCGTACCCCTCCGGGGCTCTCGGACAGCACCGGCACCACCCCGGGGCCCAGGACGGTGCGGCCGCTGCGTTCGTCGTGGTGTTCGACGAGCATGCCGCGGGCGAGGAACTGCGGGTCTTTGACCACCTCGGCGACGGTGTTGATCGGCCCGGCGATCACCCCGGCAGCGTTGAGGGTGTCGATGATCTCGGCGGGCTGACGCTGGGCGGCCCACTCGCCGATGATGGCGTCGATCTCGTCCTGGTTGCGCCCGCGCGCACCGTGGTCGACGAAGCGGGGGTCGGTGGCCAGTTCGGGCCGGCCCATCGCCGTGCACAGCCTGCGGAAGACGGTGTCCTGATTGGCCGCGATCACCACCCAACTGCCGTCGGCGCTGCGGTAGATGTTCGACGGCGCAATACCGTCCAGCCGGGTCCCGGACGGTCCCCGGACCACGCCACCGGCGTCGTAGTCGGGGATGGTGGACTCCTGCACGGCCAGACAGGCCTCGGTGAGGGCGGCGTCGACGACCTGTCCCGTCCCGGTGACGGTGCGCCGGTACAGGGCGGCCAGTGCGCCCTGCGCGGCGAACATCCCGGCCAGCGTGTCACCGAGGGACAGTGCCAGCCGCGGCGGCGGCCCGCCGGGGAACCCGTTCATATGCCGCAATCCGCTGACCGCCTCGGCGACCGATGCGTAGCCGGGTTTGCCCGCATCCGGCCCGGTCTGGCCGTAACCGGACACCCGCACCAGGATGATGCCCGGGTTGCGCTGTCGCAGAACGTCATAGCCCAGATCCCACTTCTCCAGGGTGCCGGGGCGAAAGTTCTCGACGATGATGTCGGAGCGGTCGACGAGGTCCAGGAAGAGCTCCCGGCCGCGGGCCTTGCGTAGGTCGAGGGTGACGCACCGCTTATTGCGGGCGTGCACGGTCCAGAAGAAGCGATGGCCGTCGACCTCCGCCTGTCCCCAGGTCCGGATCGGGTCGGGCGCGCCGGGTGGCTCGATCTTGATGACATCGGCGCCCATGTCGCCGAGCAACCGGCCGGCGAACGGCCCGGAGATCAGGGTGCCCACCTCCAGGACGCGGACACCGTCCAAGGCGCCGGTCATCGAGCCGCTCCCGAAAAGCCGTGTCGTGCAGCCCAGTCGGTGACGACCTCGACCGCGCGCGCCAGCGGTTCACGCTGATCGGGTCCGGAGTAGTAGTGATTGGCGCCGGGAATCTCGTGCATCTCCTTGTCGGGGTGGGCGATGGCCTCGAACAGCCGCCGGGTGTGGCTGGGTGTGCAGGCGTCGTCGGCGAGGTTGCCGATCACCAGGGTGGGTACCGTCACGTCGCGCCCGCAGGCGACGCCGTCGGCGCGGGCATCGTCATAGCTCCACTGCGACAGCCAACTGCGCAGCGAGCAGAACCGGGCGAGTCCGATGGGTGAGTTGTTGACCACCCGCGGGTCGCCCAGGTAGCAGGTTCCCGGTTGGCGATCGTTCGGGTCGACGGCGGGATCCAGCCAGCGCGGATCGGCCATCGTGCCGTGGACGACGAAGCAGTACTCATCTCCGGCGCCGTTGCCGGTACCGCCCTGTGCTTCGAGATCGGCGAGTGTGCGCTTGACCCAGGCGGTGATTCGCCGGTTCCGGTCGATCTGCGCCTGCCGGTAGCGCGCGAGAAACTCCGGTGTGTAAGGCGGCTGGTTCGGGTTGTCCGGGTTGTACAGGTCCAGTTCGGGGTCGCGCCGGGAGGGATCGGACTCGTCGAGGATGGAGGCGTCGAGCCATTCGGTGAGCGTGCCGTGACGGCTGATGTGGGCGGCCAGCAACATGATTCCGTCGGCGGGGATCAGGCCGAGTGGCCCGGCCTGTTGCTGATAGAACAGCGACAGCGATCCGCCACCGCTCCACCCGGCCAGCACGACTTTGGCATAGCCCAGCCGGCCGGTGGCGTCCTTGATGACTTCGCCGAGATCCTCGACCACCTTTTCCATCAGCAGCGCCGAGTCGGTGCCGCGGAAACGACTGCCCGCGTAGATCACGTGGTGGCCGGCGCGGGCCAGTGCGTTGACCATCGGCAGGTAGGCGCCGCCCCCGATGGGGTGCATGAAGACCAGCACGGTGTCCGACGGGACGTCCGGCTTGAGGTGATGACACTCCAGCGCGACGATCTCGGCCACGCCGCCGTAGACGTCACGCACCCCGGACCGATTCGGGAAGGCGACCAGATAGGGGATCCGGGTGTACCTCACGAGTGGTGGCCCAGATCGGCGGCGAGGACCTCCGGAGAGGGGCTGAGCCGCTGCCGGGTGTCGATGGCGATCACCTTCCACTCGATGGTGTCGTACTCGTCGAATTTGCGCCGGGCCCGTTCCCGGGCCCGCTCGGGGGCCCCGTGGTGCACGCCCTGCGGTGCGTGGCTGATCAGGCCGGGCGGCATCGGCTGACCGTAGAGGGAGCCGCCGTGGAAGAAGGCGATCTCATCGAAGTCGACGTTGCGGTGGTACCACGGGGTGCGCTCGGTACCGGGCACGCTCTCGGCCGGTTTGGGCAGGAAGTTGCACACGTACATGCCGGTCGCCTGCATGAAGAGATGGACCGTCGGCGGCAGGTGGACGCTTGCCGAGGTGATGACGTTGTAGTCGTCGATGGTGAAGGTGAAGGGGAAGTTGTCGCCGCGCCAGCCCTCCACGTCGAGAGGGTGGTGGCGGTAGAACAGCGAGCTGTGGCTGAGCCCGTCGATCGGCCGATGAGCCAGGCGGACCTCGTACTCGTCCCGGCCGTCGTCCTCGAGGGCGACCGGTTCGGGGATCGTCACCAGTGCGGGGTCGAAGGGCCAGTGCCGTCCGAGCGGTCCGGGCGGGGGAGCGCGGAACTCGTCGGTTGCCTCGATCATCAGCCAGGCGCCCGGCTCATCCGGAATCTGGCGCCAGGTGCAGGCCTTGGGCAGGTAGACCCAGTCGCCGGGGCGGTAGGACAGCGGACCGAACTCGGTCTCCAACCGCCCACTGCCCCGGTGGACGAAGCACAGCAGGTCCCCGTCCACGTGACGGGAGAAGTAGGGCATCGGCGCGGTGCGCCGGCTCAGCAGAACCCGGCAGTCGGCGTTGGAGAACAGCGGCAGGGGGCCGCCGTCCGGGTCGTGGGCGTCGCTGGGATGGAGTTGGTCGGCGAGGACGTCGACGGGGCGCAATGGGCCCGACCCGCGGAATTGGGTCGGATCATGCCGCCGAAAAAAATTGGCCGTTCGGCCGGTAAATCCGCCCCGCCCCAGTTCGTCGTCCTTCAGACCGCCGAGATCGGCGTGCAGCCGACGAGGGGTGGTGCCTTTGCGCAGGTGGACGAAGGATTCCAAGGGGCACTCCGGAGGCTGGCCGAGGCAAAACTGAAACTGACATTACTTTTTCTTCCCGGCCATGACAAGGGCTCGACGTGCCTCACGTAGTTTGAGCGCGTAGTCGACGGTGGTGCCTCACGTACTTTGAGCGCGTGGCTGGGAAGGCTTGCCCGGTGTGGAAGGCAAGATCGACATGGCCGCAAGACGGCAGGTCACGAACAAACTGCAAGGTCAGTACCGCAAGGCGGCCAAGGCGGACAAGAGCAAGATCCTGGATCGGGTGGTGGCCA
>JAKOYE010000101.1 GCA_029780675.1 Actinomycetes bacterium | reverse complement strand
CTCGCCGGTGAACAGGCGGTTCTCGCGGCGATGCGGGATTCCCGCGAGGTGTACGTGGTGCGCACCTCCTGGGTGTACACCGGCGGTGACGGCAGCGACTTCGTGGCGGTGATGCGCCGGCTGGCGACCACCACAGATCGTGTGCTCGACGTGGTCGACGACCAGACCGGCTCACCGACCTACGCCCGGGACCTGGTCTCGGCCCTGCTGGAGATCGCCGCGGGTGGTGTCCGGGGCCCGATCCTGCACGTCGCCAACGCGGGCGCGGTGAGCCGCTACGAGCAGGCCCGCGCGGTGTTCGCCGAGCTTGGGCAGGACCCGGAGCGGGTACGCCCGGTCGGCACCGATGCCGTCCCGCGTCCGGCCCGCCGCCCGGTGTGCTCGGCGCTGTCGATGGCGGCCTCCGTCCGGGCCGGCCTGACCCCGCTGCGGCCGTGGCGGGAGGCATTGGCGGAGGCGGTCGCGATGCCCCTCGACGGCGGACCGATACCCTCAACGCCGTGAGTGGCGAACCGGGTCTGACCGTTGTGACGGTGACCTTTTCGCCGGGATCGCACCTCGACAGGTTCCTGTCCTCGTTGACGGTGGCCACCGACCGGCCGCTGCGGATGATCCTCGCCGACAACGGATCGGTCGACGGCGCGCCCGAGGAAGCGGTGGAGCGCTACCCGGGCACCGAACTGCTGCGCACCGGCGCCAACCTCGGCTACGGCACCGCCGTCAACCGCGCGGTGTCTCGGGTCTCCCCCGACGAGGAGTTCGTGCTGGTCGCCAATCCGGATGTGGTGTGGGGACCCGGCAGCATCGACGCACTGCTGGAGGCGGCCGGCCGGTGGCCACGGGCTGGCAGCCTCGGGCCGCTGATCCGGGATCCCGATGGCTCGGTGTACCCGTCGGCGCGGCATCTGCCGAGCCTGGTGCGCGGCGGCATGCACGCGGTCGTCGGGTTCGCCTGGAAGGCCAACCCGTGGACCAGGTCCTACCGCCAGGAACACATCGAACCCAGTGAGCGGCCGGTGGGCTGGCTCTCCGGTTCCTGCCTGCTGTTGCGCCGCGCGGCGTTCGACCAGGTCGGCGGGTTCGACGAGCGCTACTTCATGTACATGGAGGACGTCGACCTCGGTGACCGGCTGGGACGGGCGGGCTGGCTCAACGTCTACATTCCCGGTTCGGAGATCCTGCACGACAAGGGTCACTCGACCGGACGCGATCCGTCCCGCAACCTTCGCGCGCACCACATCAGCACCTACACTTACCTGGCCGATCGGCATCCTGCCTGGTGGCAGGCACCGCTTCGGTGGACGATCAAGGGCGCGTTGGCACTTCGGGCGGCTGCCGCCGTGCGCAAGTCGCGCCGCGAACTGGCGAAGGGAACAAGATGACCGGACACCACATCGATCCGGCGCGGGTCGACGCCGTTGTGCTGGTCGGCGGGAAGGGCACCCGACTGCGGCCCCTGACCATCGCCACCCCGAAGCCGTTGCTGCCGACCGCCGGGGTGCCGTTCCTGACCCACCTGCTCTCCCGGATCGCCGACGCCGGTATCGAGCATGTCGTGCTGGGCACGTCGTACAAGGCGCAGACCTTCGAGGACGAGTTCGGTGACGGCTCCGATCTCGGTCTGCAGATCGACTACGTGACGGAGGAAGAGCCGCTGGGGACCGGCGGCGGGATCGCCAACGTCGCCCCCAAGCTGCGCCACGACACCGTGATGGTGTTCAACGGTGACGTGCTCTCCGGGATGAACCTGCAGCATCTGCTGGAGACGCACGGCGATCATGAAGCCGACGTGACGCTGCACCTGGTGCGGGTTCACGATGCCCGCGCCTTCGGTTCGGTGCCCACCGATGCCGACGGCAATGTGCTGGCCTTCCTGGAGAAGACCGAGGATCCGCCGACCGACCAGATCAACGCCGGCACCTACGTGTTCAAGCGGGAGATCATCGACCGCATCCCGCGCGGCCGGGAGGTCTCGGTGGAGCGCGAGGTCTTCCCCGGACTGCTCGCCTCCGGGGCGAAGGTGTGCGGCTTCGTCGATTCCAGTTACTGGCGCGATATGGGGACGCCGGACGACTTCGTACACGGGTCCGCCGACCTGGTGCGCGGTGTCGCGCCGTCCCCGGCACTCGGCTCCCGACGGGGCGAGAGCCTGGTGCACGACGGCGCCTCGGTGGCCCCGGGTGCGGTCCTGCTCGGTGGCACCGTGGTGGGCCGCGGCGCCGAGATAGGCCCCGGGGTGCGTCTGGACGGTGCGGTGATCTTCGACGGGGCCCGGATCGAGGCGGGGGCGGCCGTCGAGCGCTCGATCATCGGTTCCGGTGCGCGCGTCGGTCTGCGGGCGCGAATCCGTGATGCCGTGATCGGGGACGGCGCCGATATCGGCGCGCGCTGCGAACTTCTTCGCGGGGCCCGGGTCTGGCCGGGCGTCTTCATTCCGGACTGCGGGATCCGCTACTCCAGCGATATCTAGCGGCTGTCACCAACTGGCGCAGGCCGGCGTCGACGCCGTCGGGCAGGGCGTCGACGCCGAACCACCGGAGATCCAGTGATTCCTCGCTGATGACGGCCTCGGCGCCTGCCGGGGCGACGGCGATGAAGTGCAGGTCGAGGTGCCGGGTCGGTACACCGAGTGAGCAGGTGACCGGGTGGACGTGGATGGCGGCCAGTACCGGGTCGACGCGCAGGCCCGCGATCCCGGATTCCTCGGTGGCCTCCCGTAGGGCGGCGGCGACGATATCGGTGTCGCCGTCCTCGCAGTGACCGCCCAGTTGCACCCAGCGGCCCAACCGGGGATGAAGGGTCAGCAGGATCCGGCCCGCGGTGTCGTCGACCACCAGGGTCGAGGCGGTGATGTGGCCGGGTTCGCAGGACCGTTGACAGCTGTCCGGCCGGGCGTGCAGGAAGGCCAGCACGGCGTGCCGCAGGGCGTCCTGCCCGGGGTCGGGCGGTTGCCATCCGGCCAGTGTCGCGATCGCCGAGTCGCGCACCGGGGCGTTCACCGGCGCACCAGAAGGTCGCCCGGCGGTCGTGCTTCGCGCGGGGTCCCGAGACCGCAACCGTCCTCGCCCGGATACCCGATGGCGATGGCGCCCAACGGTTCCCAATCCGAGGGCAGTTCCAGCGCTGAACGCACCACGGCGGGGGCGAAGATCGTCGACCCGACCCAGCAACTGCCGATGCCACGGACCGCGAGCGCGACCAGCAGCGCCTGCACCGCTGCGCCGACGGCGACCGTGAACATGGTGTGCTCGGCGGCGGTGCGCACCGGATCGGGATAGTGGTGCGCACCGGTGGACTCGTTGGCGACCACGAACGGGATCAGCATCTCGGGCGCGTCGTAGAGAATCCGGCCGCGGGCCACCCGGCGTTCGACGGCGTCGGCGGTCAGACCGTCGGCGATGAGATCGCCCCGCCAGGCGTCCGCCATCCGGTCCAGCAGTTCGCGGCGCCGGTCGCGGTCGGTGGTCCAGACGAACCGGACCGGTCGGGTGTGATGCGGGGCCGGGGCGGTCAGCGCCTCGGCGACGGCGCCCTCGATCAGCTCCGGTTCGACCGCCCGGTCGGCGAAACGGCGCACCGACCGTCTCATCAGCAGCGCCTGCCGGCGGCCCAGTTCGATCGCCTCGGCGGTGCCGAGCCAGAACAGGTCGTCCTCGCCGCCGCGCAGCAGGTCTGTCGCGGTGGATCCGTCGTCGGCCAGCGACAGACCGCGGACCACCGCGACCGGGACCGCGGTCAGCTTCCCCTTGACCAGATCCGCGGCGGCGGCGATCTCGTCGGCGACGGCGATCTCGGTGACCAGGAGTTCGTTGCCGTGCCGATCGTGGGCCCCGGCATAGCCGTGCAGCACCGGCACGCCGGCGGCGCCGATCGCGGCGTCGATCTGCCCGTTGCGCCAGGCGCGGCCCATCGTGTCGGTGATCAGTACCCCGACCCGCACGCCCAGTCGCGTCAGCAGTTCGGCGCGCAGTGCGCGGGCGCTGGCGTCCGGATCTGTCGGCAGCAGCGCGAGTTCGGTCGTCGCGACGTTGGACCCGTCCACCCCGGCGGCGGCCTGCACCAGACCGTGCCGGTTCTCGGTGATCAGCGTTCGGCCCTTGCGGGCCAGTACCCGCACCGCCTCGTCGTCGATCAGCCTGCGGCGCAGGGCATCACGGGCCTCGGCATCCGCGGGGGCGGCGACGATCCGGCCCTCGCACTTCGAGACCACCTTGCTGGTGACCACCACGATGTCGTCATCGCGCAGCCACGGCGCAGCGCCGGCGACGGCGGCGGCGAGATCGTCCCCGGGGCGGAACTCGGGAAGTCCGGCAACCGGCAGGATCTCGACTTTTGCCGCCGTCCTGTGCTCGGTCACCGCCGGCCGCCGTTCGGTGCGATGCCGGCGAGTTCCATCCCGGCGCGCACCATCGCGGCGGTGGCATCGGGATCGGACATCAGCAGGGGGATCGGTGCGACCGTGACGCCGGGAATCGCGGCGTCGTCACCCGCGTGATCGCCCTCGTGCACCATCCAGTAGTCCAGCAGGCCGGTCCCCGTGCGCGCGCCGTAATGCGCTCCGACGGCTTCGGAACTGGCCGGCACCCCGATCACCCGCAGACACTCGTCGGCCATGCCGCGCAACGGCTTTCCGCCGATGATGGGGGAGTAGCCGATCACCGGGGCGGCGGTGGAGCGCAGCGCCGCCCGGATGCCGCCGACAGCGAGGATGGCGCCGATGCTGACCACCGGGTTGGACGGTGCCAGCAGCACGACGTCGGCCTCGGTGATCGCCTCGACGACGCCCGGCGCGGCGGTCGCCTTGTCCGCGCCGACGAACGCGAAACTGTGGGTGGGAACCTTGGCGCGGTAGCGCACCCACCACTCCTGGAAGTGGATCGCCCGCTGTTCCCCGGTCGCCGGATCGGTGATGACGACATGGGTTTCACAGCGGTCGTCGCTGGCCGGCAACAGGGTCGCCCCGGGGGACCAGCGGTCGCAGAGTGCCTCGGTGACGAGTGACAGCGGATAGCCCGCCCGCAGCATCTGGCTGCGCACCAGGTGGGTGGCCAGGTCGCGGTCACCCAGACCGAACCAGTCCGGCGCGACACCGTAGGCGGCGAGTTCCTCTTTGGCGTGCCAGGTTTCGTCACGGTGCCCCCAGCCACGGTCCGGGTCGATACCGCCGCCCAGGGTGTACATACAGGTGTCGAGGTCCGGACAGATCCGCACGCCGAACATCCAGGCGTCGTCGCCGATGTTGACGACCGCGGTCAGCTGGTGCTCGCCGTCACCCGCCGCCCCGTCGGCGAATTGTCCCTCGCTGAATTGGCCCAAGCCGAGCAGTCGCTGAACGCCGAGCAGGAACCGGGCGCCGCCGACTCCGCCCACCAGGACGGTGATCTTCACAGTGCCCGACCCTAGGCTGCCCGGCAGCACGGGGTCACCCCGGCTGGGGCCCGGCGGCGGTCACGTCGCGGTCACCAGTGAGCGACGCCGCAATTGCGACACGCCGTATTTCGATAGCGAAGTGGTAATGAATACCGGTCAACGGCTTGACCCTGAACTCTCAGCAATGTCTAATCACAGCAGTGTCATTCCCGGTCGACCTGCCGGTTTCGGTGTCGCAGACCGTGTTTCGACCATATGTTCGAACATGTAACCGAGTCCGTGATGGCCACGCAGCGAAACCGAAGGTTAGGAGGCGGAGATGTCCTACGAGTTCTTTCTCGGCGCAATCGCCGGACCGCGTACTGAGACCCAGTCGGAGAACCTGCCGGGGATTCCCGAGTCGGCACTAGGGTCGGCAAGGCCCCGTTTGAGCCTGGTTCCCGAATTGAGTCTGTCGGCCGACCCGATCGACCTGGTGGAACCCGCCGACGATTCGTGGCAGGAACGGGCGTTGTGCGCGCAGACCGATCCCGAGGCGTTCTTCCCGGAGAAGGGTGGATCCACCCGCGAGGCCAAGCGTATCTGCCTGGGCTGCGAGGTCCGCGATGAATGCCTGGAGTACGCCCTGGCCAACGACGAGCGCTTCGGCATCTGGGGCGGTCTGTCCGAGCGGGAACGCCGGCGCCTCAAGCGCGGCATCGTCTAGGTCCGGTCTCCTGCATCCGGTCTTCCGGATCTGCCCAGCCCTAGTCCTCTTCGATGGACGGGTCGATCACCGAGGGTTCGACACCGAGGTAGGTGGCCACCTGAGCCACCAGAATCTCGTGCAGCAGGTCGGTGAGGTCCAAAGAGTCCTTTGCCCGCCGCTCAATCGGCTTGCGGAACAACACGATTCGCGCCCGAGTGGCCTGGCCGCGAACATCGACGCCCGCCGGGATCAGCCGCGCCAGCGCGATCGGTCCATCGGCGACCACTTCCGGTGGCCACTGCACACTGTCGGGGTCTTTGGGGGCGATCCGCGGGATCTCGTCGACCGCGACATCCAGTTCGGTGAGCCGCTGTTCCCATCGGCGTTCGATCGGTTCGTAGGCCTCCAGCACCGCCATGTCGAACCGTTCGGCCCGGCTGCGCCAGGCCGGAACGGTCGGTGGCAGCAGTGGCCCGCGCATCTCGCGGCCGCGCCGCGAGCCGCCCTGCGAGCGGCCGCCGCGCCGGGAACTGCGGGAATCGGCCATAGGAAGCCGATCGTAACGGTTGGGAATCGGCGGCCGTCGGGCTGCGCGTGTCCGGCGCGTCACGCGTATTTGCCCGCGATAACCTCACGGACGTGAATGTTCCCCGTCGCTGCAGCAGGCCCGGGTGCCCCCATTTCGCGGTGGCGACGCTGACGTATGTCTATCAGGATTCCACCGCGGTAGTGGGTCCGCTGGCAACCGTCCGCGAACCGCACACCTGGGATCTGTGCCTCGGGCACGCCAGCAGGATCACCGCCCCGCGCGGGTGGGAACTGGTTCGGCACGCGGCGCCGCTGCCCGTTCATCCCGACGAGGACGACCTGGTCGCGCTGGCCGACGCGGTCCGGGAGGGCCGGGTCGCCGCGACTCCGCCGCTGCCCGGCTTCTCCGACCCGACCGGCGCCGCGCACGCGCTGGCGCCGCAGCGGCCGCCCGCCGTCAACGGCCGCCGCCGGGGCCATCTCCGGGTGCTGCCCGACCCGGCCGAGTGAGTCCCCGAGTGAGTCCCCGAGTGAGTCGCAGACCGGGTTCAGGCCACCGACTACGCTGACAGCCATGTCCAGGCCCGAAGCGCTGGTGCGCCGTGTCATCAAGGCTTACGACGTTCGTGGCCTGGTCGGTTCGGAGATCGACGAGGCGTTCGTCGCCGACGTCGGTGCCGCGTTCGCCCGGCTGATCCGGTCCGAGGGCGGCACCGAAGGAACTCGAGGCTCCGCCGGCCAGGTGGTCATCGGCTACGACATGCGGGAGAGCTCGCCGGGGCTGGCCGCCGCCTTCGCCGCCGGGGTCACCGCCCAGGGCCTTGACGTGGTGCGCATCGGGCTGGCCTCCACCGACGAGCTGTACTTCGCCTCCGGCCTGTTGGACTGCCCGGGGGCGATGTTCACCGCCAGCCACAATCCGGCGTCCTACAACGGCATCAAGATGTGCCGCGCGGCGGCCAAACCGGTCGGCGAGGACACCGGACTCGCGGTGATCCGCGACGAGATCATCGCGGGTGTGCCCGGTTACGACGGGCCGCACGGCACCGTCACCGACCGCGACGTGCTGGCCGACTACGGCGCCTTCCTGCGTTCCCTGGTTGCGGTCGACCGGCTGCGCCCGATGCGGGTGGCCGTCGACGCCGGCAACGGGATGGCCGGCCACACCACCCCCGCCGTGCTGGGACCGATACCGGGTATCACGGTGCTGCCGTTGTACTTCGACCTGGACGGTTCTTTCCCCAACCACGAGGCCAACCCGCTCGAGCCGGCCAACCTGGTGGACCTGCAGAATTTCGTCCGCGACAGCGGGGCCGACATCGGGTTGGCCTTCGACGGTGACGCCGACCGCTGTTTCGTGGTCGACGAACGCGGCGAACCGGTGTCCCCGTCGGCGGTCACCGCTCTGGTGGCGGCCCGCGAACTGGCCCGCGAACCCGGTGCGAGTGTGATTCACAACCTGATCACCTCCCGGGTGGTGCCCGAGCTGATCGTCGAACTCGGCGGGCACCCGGTGCGCTCCCGGGTGGGCCACTCCTATATCAAGTCGCTGATGGCCGACAGCGGCGCCATCTTCGGCGGAGAGCATTCGGCGCACTACTACTTCCGCGACTTCTGGGGTGCCGACTCCGGCATGCTGGCCGCCCTGCACGTGCTTGCGGCCCTGGGCGGGCAGGACCGGCCGCTGTCGGAGCTCATCAGCGATTACCAGCGCTACGCGGCCTCCGGAGAGATCAACTTCCGCGTCGACGACGCCCCGGCCTGTGTCGACGCGGTGCTGAAAGCGTTTGCCGCGCAGACGGTTTCGCTGGACCATCTGGACGGGGTGACGGTGGACCTCGGCGACGGCGCCTGGTTCAACCTGCGGACGTCGAATACCGAACCGCTGTTGCGGCTCAACGTCGAGGCACGCGGCGCCGACGCGGTGAAGCGGATCGTCGACCGGGTCGCCGAGGAGATCGGCGCCCGCAACGGGACCGGCGGATGAGTCGGGAATGAGCCAGGGATGTCCGACCCCTGCCTGTGTCGACCTCGACGACACGGCGGCCCTGCTGGAGGCCGATCACGACGGCCTGCTGCGGGCCGCGGCCAGCGCGGGCGCCCAGGTGCGCGCGACCGCGGCGACCGTCGAGGAGGGGGCGCTGGAGGGGATCGCCGACGGATCCCGGCCGCGGACGGTGATCTGGCTGGCCGGCCGCGGCACCGCCGAGGTCGCCGGCTCCGTGCTCGCCGCCGTCGCCGCCGGCCCGGGCAGCCAACCGGTGCTGGTCACCGGGGTCTGCCCGTCGTGGATCGGACCGCTCGACGTGCTCGTCGTGGCCGGCGACGACTCCGCCGACCCGGCACTGGTCACCGGGGCGGCGACCGCCGCGCGCCGCGGGGCCCGGGTGGTGGTGGCCGCCCCGTACGACGGCCCGTTGCGGGAGGCGACCGCCGGCCGCGCCGCGGTGCTGGCGCCGCGGGTGTGGGTGCCCGACGTGTTCGGGCTGTGCCGCTACCTGGCGGTCGGCCTGGCCGTCGCCGCCGCCGTGGATCCTGCCCTGGCTGCAGCGCTGCGCGCCGACCTGTCCGTCCTGGCCGACGACCTCGACGCCGAGGCCCTGCGCGACGGCGCCGCCCGGGAACTGTTCACCAATCCGGCGAAGTCGCTGGCCGGCCGGATGTCGGACCGTCAGATCGTGGTGGCCGCCGACAGCCCGGCCACCCTGGCGCTGGCCCGGCATGCCGCGGCGGTGCTGCTCCGGGTCGCCGGCCGGTCGGCGGCCGGGGTGGGACTGGCCGATGTCATCGCCGCGCTGCGCAGCGGAGTGCTGGCCGCCCGGGCGCCCGACACCGTCGCGGCACTGTTCCACGACGAGGAGATCGACGGACCGCTCCCGGGCCGGCCACGGGTGCTGGCTCTGGCGCTGTCCGGGGAACGGGAGCTCATCGCCTCCCGGACGGCCGGCCTCGACGCCGTCGACCTGCTGGGCTACCAGGACGTCGGTGACGCCGGGACGGTCCCGGTGGCCCCCGGGACTCCGGCCGGACCGGCTCACCAGGTGGCGATACTCGCACTGCGCCTCGAAATGGCGGCGGTGTACCTGCGATTGGCGGGGGGATAGCGCGGCCGTGGAACTGCTACGAGGAGCGATCCGCACCTACGCCTGGGGATCGCGCACCGCGATTCCCGAGTTCACCGGCCGACCGGTGCCGGCGGCGCACCCGGAGGCCGAGCTGTGGTTCGGTGCCCACCCGGGTGATCCGGCGATGCTCGACACCCCCTCGGGGGGCGTCTCGCTGCTGCAGGCGATCGCCGCCGACCCCGAGGGCCAGCTCGGCCCCGTCGTTCGCGCCGAGTTCGGGGACGTGTTGCCGTTCCTGGTCAAAGTGCTGGCCGCCGACGAACCGCTGTCCCTGCAGGCCCACCCGAGCGCTCAGCAGGCCGCGGACGGATTCCGCCACGAGGACCAGCGCGGCGTCCCGATCAACTCGCCGGTCCGCAACTACCGCGACCCCAACCACAAGCCCGAACTGCTGATGGCACTGACCGATTTCCACGCGCTGGCCGGGTTCCGGCCGGCCGCCCGGTCGGTGGCGCTGATGCGGGCGCTCGCCGTCCCCGCCCTGGAGCCCTACATCGCGCTGCTCGCCGAGACCTCCGACGCCGACGGCCTGCGCGTGGTCTTCACCACCTGGATCACGCTGCCGCAGCCCGATCTGGACGTGCTGATCCCCGCGGTGCTGGAAGCCGCGGTGGCCTACATCCGATCCGGCGGCGGAGAGTTCACCGCCGAAGCCCGCACGGTGCTCGAACTGGGGGAGCGCTATCCCGGGGATGCCGGGGTGCTGGCCGCCATGCTGCTCAACCGGGTGAGCCTGTCGCCGGGGCAGGCCATCTTCCTGCCGGCCGGCAACCTGCACGCCTACCTGAACGGCGTGGGCATGGAGGTGATGGCCAACTCCGACAACGTGCTGCGCGGCGGGCTCACCCCCAAACACGTCGACGTTCCCGAACTGCTGCGAGTCCTGGACTTCGCGCCGGTCAGCGACGTTCGGGTGGTCACCCGAAGCGAGGGACCCGAAACGCTGTACCAGACCCCGACCGCGGAGTTCGCCGCATCGGTGCTGAGCCTGGACGGTGGGCATCTCGGTCATGAGGTCGACGCGCCGTCCCGGCACGCCGGCCCGCAGATCCTGGTTTGCACCCGGGGCGCGGTCACCGTACGGGCGACGTCCGGACAGGTGCACCTGCATCGGGGGGCGGCGGCCTGGGTCGCCGCCGACGACGGGCCGATCCGGCTGCGGGCCGACGAACCCAGTGCGGTATTCCGCGCCACGGTGGGCCTCTAGAGCCGGTAGCCTCTGCGCGCATGACCCGAACGGCGCGCATCAAATCGGTGGAGCAATCCATCCGCGACACCGACGAGCCCGCCACCCGGCTGCGCAAGGAACTCACCTGGTGGGACCTGACCGTCTTCGGGGTGTCGGTGGTCGTCGGCGCCGGTATCTTCACCGTCACCGCGACGACGTTCGGCAACATCACCGGTCCGGCTCTGTCGCTGTCGTTCGTCATCGCCGCGGTCACCTGCGGGCTGGCCGCGCTGTGCTACGCCGAGTTCGCCTCGGTCCTGCCGGTGGCGGGCAGCGCCTACACGTTCTCCTACGCGACCTTCGGTGAGTTCGTGGCCTGGATCATCGGCTGGGACCTGATTCTGGAGTTCGCCGTCGGCGCCGCGGTGGTGGCCAAGGGCTGGTCGAGCTACCTGGGCACGGTGTTCGGCTTCGCCGGCGGCACCGTCCGGATCGGCCCGATGGATCTGGACTGGGGGGCGCTGCTCATCATCGCCGCCGTCGCCACCCTGCTCGCCCTGGGCACCAAGTTGTCCTCCAACGTTTCGGCCGCGATCACCGCGATCAAGGTGGCGGTGGTGCTGTTCGTCGTCGCGGTGGGTGCCTTCTACGTCAAGGCCGCCAACTACTCGCCCTATATCCCGCCCACCGAGACCGGCAAGGGCGCCGCCGGCACCGGCGTCGACCAGTCGGTGTTCTCCCTGCTGACCGGGGGAGGCGGCAGCCACTACGGCTGGTACGGCGTGCTGGCCGGCGCGTCCATCGTGTTCTTCGCCTTCATCGGGTTCGACGTCGTCGCGACCACCGCGGAGGAGACCAAGAACCCGCAGCGTGATGTCGCCCGCGGCATCCTGGCGTCGCTGGCCATCGTCACGGTGCTCTACGTCGCGGTATCGGTCGTGCTGTCCGGCATGGTCAGCTACAGCGAGCTGCGGGAGAAGGGCGACGGCAAGGCCAACCTCGCCACCGCGTTCGCCATCAACGGCGTGGACTGGGCGGCCACCGTGATCTCGGTCGGCGCGCTGGCCGGTTTGACCACCGTGGTGATGGTGCTGGTCCTGGGGTTGTCCCGGGTGATGTTCGCGATGTCCCGCGATGGACTGCTGCCGCGCGGGTTGGCCACCACCAACTCCCAGGACAAGCCGGTGCGGATCACCGTCATCGTCGCGGTGCTGGTTGCCGTGGCCGCCACCGCGTTCCCGATGTCCAAGCTGGAGGAGATGGTCAACGTCGGCACGCTCTTCGCCTTCGTGCTGGTCTCCGCCGGCGTGATGGTGCTGCGGCGCACCCGGCCCGACCTGAAGCGTGGGTTCTCCGCGCCGTTCGTCCCGGCGCTGCCGATCCTGTCGATCGCGGCCTGCCTCTGGCTGATGCTCAACCTGACCGCGCTGACCTGGATCCGATTCGTGGTGTGGATGGCGCTGGGGGTGGTGATCTACGTCCTCTACGGCCGTCGCCACTCCGTGCTCGGCCGCCGGCAGGCCGCCGCGGCAGTGGGAGCACCCAGCGAGAAGTGACTTTACAAAATATGCTTCTTTGTCTAGACAGCCGACAAAATCGGTCATATAGTCAACGACATGACCTCTCAGCTGGATACCAATGTCGAGGCGGCCGGAGCCGCTGCGCCCTGGCGGGATAAGAAGCGCTACCTGTGGTTGTTCGGCCTGGTGGCGCCGACCGCGTTGTTCGTCGTGCTGCCGGTGGTGTGGGCGCTCAACCACGCCGGCTGGACCACGGCCTCCCAGGTGCTGTTCTGGGTGGGCCCGTTCCTGATCTACGTACTGCTGCCGGTGCTGGACATCCGCTTCGGCCGCGACGGCCAGAACCCGCCCGACGAGGTGATGGAGTACCTGGAGAACGACAGGTACTACCGGTACTGCACCTACGCCTTCATCCCGTTCCAGTTCGCCTCGGTGATCTTCGGCGCCTACGCCTTCACCGCGACCGACCTGTCCTGGCTGGGTTACGAGGGCGGTCTGAGCTGGTTCGCCAAGATCGGACTGGCGCTCAGCGTCGGTGTGCTCGGCGGGACCGGGATCAACACCGCCCACGAACTCGGCCACAAGCGCGACGCGCTGGAACGCTGGCTGTCCAAGATCACGCTGGCCCAGACCTGGTACGGGCACTTCTACATCGAGCACAACCGTGGCCATCACGTCCGTGTCGCCACCCCGGAGGACCCCGCCTCGGCGCGCTTCGGGGAGACGTTCTGGGAGTTCCTGCCGCGCAGCGTGATCGGCAGCGTCCGTTCGGCGGTGAAGTTGGAGGCCGCCCGCATCCGTCGACAGGGCCGCAGCCCGTGGGATCCCCGGACCTGGCCGGGCAATGACGTGCTCAACGCCTGGGCGATGTCGGTGGTGCTGTGGGGCGCCCTGACCGCGGTCTTCGGCTGGGGCGTGCTGCCCTACATGGTCATTTCGGCGGTGTTCGGTTTCTCCATGCTGGAATCGGTGAACTACCTCGAGCACTACGGCCTGCTGCGACAGAAGAACCCCAGCGGCCGCTATGAGCGGGTCCGCCCCGAGCACAGCTGGAACTCCGATCACCTGGTGACCAACCTGTTCCTCTATCACCTGCAGCGGCACAGCGACCACCACGCCAACCCCACCCGGCGCTACCAGATCCTGCGCTCGATGAGCCAGGCCCCGGAATTGCCGAGCGGCTACGCGACCCTGATCGGCGTGACCTACTTCCCGCCGCTGTGGCGGAAGATGATGGACCACCGGCTGCTCGAGCACTACAACGGCGACATCACCAAGGTCAACGTCGACCCGCGGCGCCGGGAGAAGATCCTGGCCCGGTACGGCAGCCCGGCGCAGACATCATGAGCGGGGGCAGCGTGAACGGGGGCAGTGTGAACGGGGGCGTGAGCGCCTACCGCTGCCCGGATTGCGGTGTGCGGGAGAAGATCGACTTCGAACCCCTTGGCCCGCGCGACAGCGGTTGACGGCTAACCTCGCGGCTGTGACATCCCGTCGGGTCCCCTACGCCGAGGCGTCGCGGGCGCTGCTGCGGGACACCGTGCTGGACGGGATGCGCTCCGAACTGCTGGCCAAGGACTGGTCGGCGATCACCCTCACCCACGTTGCCCGGGCCGCCGGGGTCAGCCGTCAGACCATCTACAACGAGTTCGGCTCCCGGCTGGGCCTGGCCCAGGCCTACGCGCTGCGACTGGCCGACCGACTGGTCGACGATATCGACGGGGCGATCAACGCCCACGTCGGTGACGTCTACGGCGCCTTCCTGGCCGGATTCCGGGCCTTCTTCGCGGCCTCGGCCGCCGACCCGCTGGTCATCTCGCTACTGTCCGGGGAGGTCAAGCCCGACCTGTTGCAGCTCGTCACCACCGACTCCGGGCCGATCATCGCGCACTGCTCGGCCCGGTTGCAGGAGGCTTTCCTGCAGAGCTGGGTTCAGCCCAGCGAGGAGGACGCCGGCGTGCTGGCCCGGGCGACCGTCCGACTGGCGATGAGTTACGTGTCGATGCCGGTCGACAGCGACTCGGCAGGTGACCATGACGCCGCCACCGACCTGGCCCGGCTGATGACGCCGTTCGCCGAGCGCTACGGCGCCGGGTAACCGGGCACCCGAGTCGCCGGTTAACCGCACGGCGAAGTCGCCAGTTAACCGCGCGACGGAGTCGCCAGATAACCTACTGCCCATGACGCTTACTGCCGACTCCCGCAACGGGATCGACTTCAAGGTTGCCGACCTGTCCCTGGCCGAGTTCGGCCGCAAGGAGATCCGCCTCGCCGAGCATGAGATGCCCGGGCTGATGGCGCTGCGGCGCGAGTACGCCGATGTGCAGCCGCTCAAGGGCGCGCGAATCTCCGGTTCACTGCACATGACCGTGCAGACCGCGGTCCTGATCGAGACGCTGGTTTCCCTCGGCGCCGAAGTTCGTTGGGCGTCCTGCAACATCTTCTCCACCCAGGACCACGCTGCCGCCGCGACCGTCGTCGGACCCAACGGCACCCCCGAGGAGCCGCTCGGTGTGCCGGTGTTCGCCTGGAAGGGCGAGACGCTGGAGGAGTACTGGTGGGCTGCCGAGCAGATGCTCACCTGGGATGGCGAGCCGGCCAACATGATCCTCGACGACGGCGGTGACGCCACCATGCTGGTGCTGCGCGGCGCACAGTTCGAACGGGCCGGGGTGGTTCCCCCCGATGAGGACGATCATTCCGCCGAGCACAAGGTCTTCCTCAGCCTGCTGCGCGAGAGCCTGAAGGCCGACGCGCACAAGTGGACCCGCATCGCCGACGCGGTCAAGGGTGTCACCGAGGAGACCACCACCGGCGTGCTGCGGCTCTACCAGTTCGCCGCCGCCGGGGAGTTGGTGTTCCCGGCGATCAACGTCAACGACTCGGTGACCAAGAGCAAGTTCGACAACAAGTACGGCACCCGGCACTCGCTCGTCGACGGCATCAACCGCGGCACCGATGTGCTGATCGGCGGAAAGGCCGCACTGGTCTGCGGGTACGGCGACGTCGGCAAGGGTTGCGCGGAGGCGCTCAAGGCGCAGGGCGCCCGGGTCGCGGTCACCGAGATCGATCCGATCAACGCCCTGCAGGCGATGATGGACGGCTTCGAGGTCAAGACCGTCGAAGAGGCCATCGGCTGGGCCGACATCGTCATCACCGCCACCGGCAACAAGGACATCATCACCCTCGACCACATGCGGGCGATGAAGGACAAGGCGATCCTGGGCAACATCGGCCACTTCGACAACGAGATCGACATGGCCCGTCTCGAGCGCGATCCCGCAATCCGACGGATCAACATCAAGCCGCAGGTCGACGAGTTCGTCTTCCCCGACGGACACTCCATCATCGTGCTGAGCGAGGGCCGGTTGCTCAACCTCGGCAACGCCACCGGCCATCCCTCGTTCGTGATGAGCAACAGCTTCTCCAACCAGGTGATCGCCCAGATCGAACTGTGGACCAAGAACGACGAGTACGACAACGAGGTCTACCGCTTGCCCAAGCATCTCGACGAGAAGGTGGCCAAGATCCACGTCGAGGCACTCGGCGGCTCGCTGACCAAGCTCACCAAGGACCAGGCCGAGTACATCGGCGTCGACGTGGAGGGCCCGTACAAGCCGGAGCACTACCGGTACTGACCCGGCCAGTGCTGATCGTCGCGTGTTAATCGTTCTGGAGGGTCTGGACGGCGCCGGAAAGCGCACCCTGACCGCGGGCCTGCGGTCCGCGTTCGAGGCGGCGGGCCGATCGGTGGCGACGTGCGCCTTCCCGCGCTACGGGCAGTCGATCACCGCGGATCTGGCCTCGGAGGCGCTACACGGCGCCCATGGTGACCTGGCGTCGTCGGTGTACGCGATGGCGGTGCTGTTCGCGCTGGACCGGGCCGCGGCCAAGGAGCACGTCGCCGATCTGCTGGGCGCGCATGACGTCGTCCTCCTGGACCGCTACGTCGCCTCGAACGCGGCCTACTGCGCTGCCCGACTGCACCAGGATGCCGACGGGGAGATGGTCGCCTGGGTGGCTGATCTGGAGTATGGCCGACTGGGCCTGCCCGAACCGGACCACCAGATTCTGCTCGGCGTCTCGGTGGAACTGGCCGCCGAACGCGCCCGGCGCCGGGCCGACGAAGAAGCCGAACGGGCCCGCGACGCCTACGAACGCGACGCGGCTCTGCAACAGCGCACCGCCGCGGTGTACGCCGGGCTGGCCGAACGGCAGTGGCATGGTCGGTGGACGGTGGCCGGTGCCGATGTGGACGCGGTGCAACTCGCCCGCGTGTTCTAGCAGGGAACAGTCCCGGTTCGATGACACCATGGTCAGCATGAGGCAACGGATTCTGGTGGTCGACGACGATCCCTCGCTGGCGGAGATGCTCACCATCGTGCTGCGCAACGAGGGTTTCGACACGGCGGTCGTCGGTGACGGGTCCCAGGCGCTGACGGCGGTTCGCGAACTGCGGCCCGATCTGGTCCTGCTGGATCTGATGCTGCCGGGGATGAACGGTATCGACGTGTGCCGAGTGCTGCGGGCGGACTCCGGGGTCCCGATCGTCATGCTGACCGCCAAGACCGACACCGTCGACGTGGTGCTCGGGTTGGAGTCGGGGGCCGACGACTACGTCATGAAGCCGTTCAAGCCCAAGGAGTTGGTGGCCCGGGTGCGTGCCCGGTTGCGCCGCAACGAGGACGAACCGGCCGAGATGCTCTCCATCGGCGATATCGAGATCGACGTGCCCGCCCACAAGGTGACCCGTGAGGGCGAGCAGATCTCGCTGACCCCGCTGGAGTTCGACCTGCTGGTGGCGTTGGCGCGCAAACCCCGCCAGGTGTTTACTCGAGATGTGCTGCTCGAACAGGTGTGGGGTTACCGGCATCCGGCCGACACCCGTCTGGTCAACGTGCACGTTCAGCGGTTGCGGGCCAAGGTCGAGAGGGATCCGGAGAACCCGCAGGTGGTGCTGACCGTTCGAGGAGTGGGATACAAGGCCGGCCCGCCCTAATGGCCCCGTTGATCGGACCCTCGTCGATCGTTCCCATGGCATGAGAACCCATGGCATGAGAACCCGCGCATGAGAACCCGCGTTCGGGGCCCGTGGGGCCGCTCGGGACCGCTGGTCCGGATCACCAGCGCCGTCAGTCGCTCGATGGCCCAGATCTGGCGGCGCTCGTTGCAATTGCGGGTGGTGGTCCTGACCCTCGGGCTGTCGGCCGTCGTCATTCTGGCGCTCGGCTTCGTGCTTACCAGCCAGATCACCAATCGGGTCCTTGAAGTGAAGGTGAAGGCCGCCACCGAGGAGATCGCCCGGGCGCGCGCCACCGTCAGCGGGATCGTCAGCGGCGAGGAGGCTCGGTCGCTGGACTCCAGCCTGCAACTGGCCCGCAACACCCTGATCTCCAAAACGGGGCAGACCTCCGGTGCGGGCCTGGCCGGCACCTTCGACGCGGTGCTGATGGTGCCCGGCGACGGTCCGCGGGAGGCGACGTCGGCGGGCCCGGTCGACCAGATTCCGCGCTCGCTGCGCGAGTTCGTCAAGGCCGGCCAGGTCAGCTACCAGTACGAAACCGTGCGCACCGAGACGTTCGCCGGGCCGGCCCTGCTGGTCGGCACGCCGGCACCGTCCCGGGTGACGAATCTCGAGCTGTACCTGATCTTCCCGCTCACCAGCGAGGAGAACACCATCACCCTGGTGCGCGGGACCATGGTCACCGGCGGATTGGTGCTGTTGGTTCTGCTCGCCGGTATCGCCATGCTGGTCTCGCGTCAGGTGGTGCTGCCGGTGCGGTCGGCATCGCGGATCGCCGAACGGTTCGCCGAAGGCCATCTCTCCGAGCGGATGCCGGTGCGCGGCGAGGACGATATGGCGCGGCTGGCGGTGTCGTTCAACGATATGGCCGAAAGCCTGCAGCGCCAGATCACCAACCTGGAGGAGTTCGGAAACCTGCAGCGCCGCTTCACCTCCGACGTCAGCCACGAGCTGCGGACGCCGCTGACCACGGTCCGGATGGCGGCCGATCTGATCTACGACCACGCCGAGGACCTCGATCCGGCACTGCGCCGGTCCACCGAACTGCTGGTCGGCGAACTCGACCGGTTCGAGGCGTTGCTCAACGATCTGCTCGAGATCTCCCGGCACGACGCGGGGGTGGCGGAGCTGTCGGTGGAGGCGGTCGACCTGCGCAGCACCGTCGGCAACGCGCTCAAGAAGGTCGGCCACCTGGCCAAGGACGCCGGCATCGACCTGCTCGTCGACATGCCCGATCACGAGATCATCGCCGAGGTGGACCCCCGCCGGGTGGAGCGCATCCTGCGCAACCTCATCGCGAACGCCATCGACCACGCCGAGCACAAGCCGGTGCGCATCAAGATGGGTGCCGACGAGGACACCGTCGCGGTCACCGTCCGCGACTTCGGTGTTGGTCTGCGTCCCGGTGAGGAGAAGTTGGTGTTCAGCCGGTTCTGGCGTTCGGATCCCTCCCGGGTGCGACGTTCCGGCGGCACCGGGCTGGGCCTGGCCATCAGCATCGAGGACGCCCGCCTGCACCAGGGCCGGCTGGAGGCGTGGGGGGAGCCGGGCAAGGGCGCCTGTTTCCGGCTGACGCTGCCGCTGGTGCGCGGGCACAAGGTGACCACCAGTCCCTTGCCGCTGCGGCCGGTCGCCGCGGAGCGACGCGACCCGCAGACCGACCAGCTTCGGGCGTTGCGGCAGCGGGAAGCCGCGGGGGAGCGGGTGTGAGGAGTCGTTGGCCGGCGGCCGGCCTGACTATTGCTGTGGCCGCTGCGGTCGGCCTACTGCCCGGATGCGCGGGAGTGCCGAATTCGTCTGCGCCGCAAGCGATCGGCACAGTGGAGCGCCCCGCCCCGAAGCGACTGCCCGAGCCGAACCCCAGCATGGACCCCGACCAGTTGCTGCGGGAGTTCCTCAAGGCGACCTCCGACCCGGCCAACCGCCACCTCGCGGCGCGGCAGTTCCTCACCCAGTCCGCCTCCGACTCCTGGGACGACCAGGGCAGCGCGCTGCTGATCGACAAGGTGCTGTTCACCCAAACCCGGTCGCTGGACAAGGTTTCGGTGACGATGAAGGCCGACATCCTCGGTTCGCTGTCCGATATCGGGGTGTTCGAGACCGGTGAGGGCGAACTCCCCGACCCGGGACCGATCGAACTGGTGCAGACCCCGCAGGGCTGGCGGATCAACCGGTTGCCCAACGGGGTGTTCCTGGATTGGCAGCAGTTCCAGTCCACCTATAAGCGCAACACGCTGTACTTCGTGGATCCCACCGGCACGACGGTGGTGCCCGATCCGCGCTATGTGGCGGTGTCCGATCCGGAACTGCTCGCCACCGAACTGGTCAACAAGTTGATTGCGGGCCCGCGCCCGGAGTTGGCCAATTCGGTGCGCAACCTGGTCGGGGCGCCGCTGAAGATGCTGGGCCCGGTGACCCGGGCCGACGGCGGGAAGACGGGTGTCGGGCGTGGGTATGGCGGCGCCAGGGTCGATTTGGAGAATCTGACCACCACCGACCCGGCCAGTCGCACACTGCTGGCCGCGCAGCTGATCTGGACGATGGCCCGGTCCGATATCAAGGGGCCCTACCTGATCAACGCCGATGGCGCTCCGCTCGACGACCGGTTCGTCGACGGCTGGAAGACCACCGATGTCGCCGCCACCGACCCAGGGGCGGCGGACGGTGCCACCGCCGGCGTGCATGCGCTGATGGGCGGGGCGATGGTCGCACTCGACGGGCAGAGTGCGGACAAGGTGGCCGGGTCGTTCGGCGCGATGACCGATCAGCGGGCGGCGGCGTTCTCCCGGACCGGCCGTGACGTCGCATCGGTCACCAGTGCCGGGCCGAAGGAGGGCGCGGCGCTGTGGATCGGTCCCAACGGCGGCACCGCGGTGCGCGCGACCGACGGCCGGACGTTGTCGCGTCCCTCCTGGGGTCTGGACGACGCGGCCTGGGTGGTGGTCGACGGCAACAGCGTGGTGCGGGTGATCCGTGAGGAGTCCACCGGGCAGCCCGCCCGGATTCCGGTGGACACCGCGGCGGTGACGGCGGCCTACCCGGGGACGATCACCGAACTTCAGCTGTCCCGGGACAGCACCCGGGCGGCGATGGTGATCGAGAGCCGGGTGGTGCTGGCGGCGGTGGAACAGACCTCCGGTGGCGAGTTCGCACTGACGTACCCGCGGCGGATCGGCTTCGGGCTGGGGGACTCGGTGGTGTCGCTGTCCTGGCGGACCGGCGACGACATGGTGGTCACCCGCAAGGACCCCGCGCACCCGGTGTCGTACGTGAATCTGGACGGGGTCAACTCCGACGGGCCGGCCAACAACCTGGTGATGCCCGTCAGGGCGGTCGCGGCGAACCCGTCGGCGGTCTACGTCGCCGACGCCCGCGGGGTGTTGCAGCTGCTGGCGACCAGTGCGGAGAACGGCCAGGCCTGGTCTGAGGTGCGCCCGTTCATGGTGCCGGGAACGGTGCCGGTGCTGCCGGGGTAGCAGCCCGGCGGGTATGTCGGACTCCTGGTTCAGGATGACCCCATGCTCGACCTCGTCCTGCCGTTGGAGTGCGGTGGTTGCGGTGCACCCGGCATGCGGTGGTGTGAGCGCTGTGCCGCCGCCCTGAACGTCGCGGCCGACGAGCCGCACGTCGTCACCCCACGCGTCGACCCGGGAGTTCCGGTCTTCGGGCTCGGGCGGTACGCCGGGGTCAGGCGGTGCGCCGTCGTCGCGGTGAAGGACCACGGCCGTCGCGACCTGGTTGCCCCGCTGGCCCGCGCGCTGGCGCTGGGGATCCATCAGCTGATCGGTTGGGGCATCGTCGGCGTCCCACTGGTGGTGGTCCCGGCGCCCACCCGCCGGATCGCGGCGAGGAAGCGCGGCGGGGACCCGGTCACCCGGATCGCGGTCGCCGCCACCGCGCGGGCCCCCGGCCTGTGCGTGGTTCCGGCTCTGCGCACCGCCGCACTGGTCCGCGACTCGGTGGGGCTGGGAACCGCCGCCCGCGAACGCAATATCGCCGGGCGGGTACGGCTGACCGCTCGGCCGGCCGGCGAGGTGCTGGTGGTCGATGACGTTGTGACCACCGGTGCGACCGCGCGGGAGGCGGTCCGGACGCTGCGGGAGGGCGGGGTACGGGTGAGCGCGATGCTGACACTGGCTTGGGCCTGATGGTGGCCGGAACCCCGGCGACAGCAAGTTGGACACGGTGTGTCGATAAGGTGGCGGCGCCCCGATGCTGCGACTACCGTCGGCCCTACAGGCCATGCTTGCCCGACAGCGCAGGAGGTGATGTCATCGACCTCTCCCGCCGGCGGGGCCAGGGCACCTGATTCCGGGGTCCGCCTGCCGGCGCAATTCTCACAGGCCGCGTGCGCGAACCCGCGTGCGATCCCGTAGCAGAAATGAGTTGCCAAGTATGTCAACGCAATCCGTGAACCCCGAACTCGACAGCCAGGCCTCCGCGGAGAGCCAGTCGGTCAATGCGCACATCCAGGTGACTGGCCGCAACGTCGAGGTGCCCGACCACTACCGCGTCTACGTGGGGCAGAAGTTGGCCCGCGTCGAACGGATCGACGGTTCGATCCGTCGCTTCGACGTGGAGTTGGAACACGAGAAGAACCGTCGGCAGCGCAAGAACTGCCAGCACGTCGAGATCACTGCGCACGGTCGCGGTCCGGTGGTGCGCGGGGAGGGGTGCGCGGACAGCTTCTACGGCGCCTTTGAGGCCGCGGTGCACAAGCTCGAAAGCAGGGTGCGGCGCGGCAAGGACCGCCGCAAGGTGCATTACGGCGACAAGACCCCGGTCTCGCTGCATCAGGCCGCCGCCGTGGCGGCCCCGGAAAGTCTCGACCTGGCCGATGCGTTCAATCCGGCCCCTGCGGACACCCGCACTGAGGTGGGCCCGGAGACCGGCCTGGAAGCCGTGGACGATCACGTGCCCGGTCGGATCGTGCGCGTCAAGGACCATCCGGCGACGCCGATGACCGTCGACGACGCGCTCTACGAGATGGAACTGGTCGGCCATGACTTCTTCCTGTTCCACGACAAGGAGACCGACCGTCCGTCGGTGGTCTACCGGCGCCACGCCTACGACTACGGATTGATTCGCCTCGCCTGACGGCGAGGCGGTGGATTGATTCGCCTCGCCTGACGGCGAGGCGGTGGATTGATTCGCCTCGCCTGACGGTGAGGCGGTGGATTGATTCGGCTGGCCTGATTCGTCTCGCTGGCGAGGCGGGGCGCTGACACGCCTCGCCTCACCGGCGAGTTTTACCGCGTCACCTAGGATGGTCGTTAATCACTGCCAATCCATAAGGGACGAACACTGTGCTGTCGAAGTTGCTGCGCCTCGGTGAAGGTCGCATGGTCAAGCGCCTCAGGGGAGTGGCCGATTATGTCAACACCCTCTCCGACGAGACCGAGAAGCTGACCGACGAGCAGTTGCGGGCCAAGACCGCGGAGTTCAAAGGTCGGATCGACAACGGTGCCGATCTCGACGATCTGCTGCCCGAGGCCTTCGCGGTCGCCCGCGAGGCGGCCTGGCGAGTGCTGTCCCAGCGGCACTTCGACGTGCAGGTGATGGGCGGTGCCGCCCTGCACTTCGGCAATGTCGCGGAGATGAAGACCGGTGAGGGCAAGACCCTGACCTGCGTGCTGCCGGCCTATCTCAACGGGCTGGGCGGCAAGGGCGTGCACGTGGTGACCGTCAACGAGTACCTGGCCAAACGCGACGCCGAGTGGATGGGCCGGGTGCACCGCTTCCTGGGCCTCGAAGTCGGCGTCATCCTCAACGAGCTCAATCCCGACCAGCGCCGGGCGGCCTACAACGCCGACATCACCTACAGCACCAACTGGGAGCTGGGGTTCGACTACCTGCGCGACAATATGACGCACTCGCTGGCGGACCTCGTCCAGCAGCGCGGCCACAATTACGCCATCGTCGACGAGGTCGACTCGATCCTGATCGACGAGGCCCGGACTCCGCTGATCATCTCCGGCCCGGCGGACGACGCGTCGAGCTGGCACAAGGAGTTCGCCCGGCTCGCCCCGCTGATGGAGAAGGACGTCCACTACGAGGTTGACCTGCGCAAGCGCACCGTCGGCATCGACGAACTCGGCGTGGAGTTCGTCGAGGACCAACTCGGTATCGAGAACCTCTACGAGGCCGTCAACACCCCGCTGGTGAACTACCTCAACAACGCGCTCAAGGCCAAGGAGCTCTACAAGCGGGACAAGGACTACCTGGTCCGCGACGGCGAGGTCGTCATCGTCGACGAGTTCAGCGGTCGCCTGCTCACCGGTCGCCGCTACAACGACGGTATCCACGAGGCCATCGAGGCCAAGGAGAACGTCGAGATCAAGTCGGAGAGCCAGACGCTGGCCTCGATCACCCTGCAGAACTACTACCGGCTCTACAAGAAGCTGGCCGGGATGACCGGCACCGCCGAGACCGAAGCCGCCGAGTTGCACGAGATCTACAAGCTCGGCGTGATCCCGATCCCGACCAACCGGGCGATGGTCCGCAAGGACCAGAGCGACCTGATCTACAAGACCCAGGAAGCCAAGTTCCTGGCGGTCGCCGACGACATCAAGGAGCGCAACGAGGCCGGTCAGCCGGTGCTCGTCGGCACCACCAGCGTCGAGCGGTCGGAGTACCTGTCGAGGATCCTGCAGAAGCTCCGGGTACCGCACAACGTCCTCAATGCCAAGAACCACGAACTTGAGGCGGCCATCGTCGCCGAGGCCGGTCGGCGTGGGGCGGTCACGGTGGCCACCAACATGGCCGGCCGCGGCACCGATATCGTGCTCGGCGGCAACGTGGACTTCATTCTCGACCAGCGACTCCGTGAGCGCGGACTGGACCCGGTGGAGACCCCTGACGATTACGAGCAGGCCTGGCACGAGGAACTGCCGAAGGTCAAGGCCAAGGCGTCCGCGGAGGCCGAGGAGGTCATCGCGACCGGCGGACTGTATGTGCTGGGAACCGAACGGCACGAGTCCCGCCGTATCGACAACCAGTTGCGCGGCCGGTCGGGCCGCCAGGGCGATCCGGGGGAGTCCCGCTTCTACCTGTCGCTGGACGACGAACTGATGCGGCGATTCAACGGTGCCGCACTGGAGTCGCTGCTGACCAGGCTGAATCTGCCCGACGACGTGCCGATCGAGGCCAAGATGGTCACCCGGGCGATCAAGAGCGCGCAGACGCAGGTCGAGCAGCAGAACTTCGAGATCCGCAAGAACGTGCTCAAGTACGACGAGGTGATGAACCAGCAGCGCAAGGTCATCTACGCCGAGCGTCGGCTCATCCTGGAGGGTGAGGATCTGCAGTCCCAGGTCCACGAGATGCTCGTCGACGTGGTCACCGCCTACGTCAACGGGGCCGCCGCCGAGGGGTACGCCGAGGACTGGGATCTGGAGTCGCTGTGGGGTGCGCTCAAGACCCTCTACCCGGTCGGGGTGGACTACCACGAACTGATCGACTCCGACGCGGTCGGCGAGGAGGGCGATCTCACTCGCGAGGAGTTGCTCGACCTGCTGGTCACCGATGCCCGCAAGGCGTACGCCAAGCGTGAGGCCGATGTCGACGCGCTGGCCGGCGAGGGTGCCATGCGCCAGTTGGAACGCAACATCCTGCTCAACGTGCTGGACCGCAAATGGCGCGAACACCTCTACGAGATGGACTACCTCAAGGAGGGCATCGGCCTGCGGGCGATGGCTCAGCGCGACCCCCTCGTCGAGTATCAGCGCGAGGGCTACGACATGTTCACCGGGATGCTCGACGCCCTTAAAGAGGAGTCGATCGGATTCCTGTTCAACGTTCAGGTCGAGCCGGCCCCGCAGACCACTGTCGCCCCCGTCGCGGCCCCGGCGGGTCTGGCCGCGCTGGGCAGGGAGGACGGTGAGCCGACGGTGCGGGCCAAGGGGATCAACGACCAGGACGATTCGCGACCGTTGACCTATGTCGGCCCAGCCGAGGACGGTGGGGTTGAGGTCAAGCACTCCGACGGGGCCGGCCGTACCAAGGCTGCCGGGGGGAGTCGCCGCGAGCGCCGCGAGGCCAAGCGGCAGCAGTCGAAGGGCGGCCGGAAGATCCTCCGCCGAGGCTGATCGAATCCCGGTCCCGTCGTACCCGATGCTCAGCCGATGTGCAGCGCCACCAGTTGCCAGCGTGGTTCGGTCGGTGTTCCGAGCAGTTCGACCCGGCAGGCGATCGCGCCGACCCGGGCTCCCCGGGAGTAACTCGCTGCCACTTCTGCGGCCGAGCCCCGGGGGTCGGTGATCTGTGCCACCACCCGGCGCAGCCGTGCCGCACCGTCGCCGGCCGAGCCGGCAGGCAGCGAATCCACCAGACCGGTTGCCAGTAGGGGCCGGATCTGGGCCTTCGGCCGGCGGCGGTCGATCACCTCGAGCACCCGCCGCAGCGCGGCGTCGGCGAATGTCGCCGCGGCGACGGTGGCAGCGCGGACTCGGGCCTCCTCGACCGGCGGGCTGCTCATCGGACGCACGGACGCGACGCACCGGGGCCTGAGCACGGTGGGAGGGGGCGGGACGGGCGGCCCGCCGAAGGCTGGCGGCTCGTAGTCGACGACGGGTGTGACGGCAGGCAGCGGCGGAACAACGTTGACGGACACAGGCACTCCCCGGAGACGGTAAGGCCGCCAGGATGGCATGGGTCGGGGCTAGCCGGTATTCACCTGCCGCGGCACATGAATGGTCGCCACCACACCGAGATGGTCAGAACCGGGCACCGGCACCGTCTGCACATCCGTGGCCGTGCTGTTCAGGGTGAGGATGTGGTCGATACCGATCAACGCAGGCCACGACCGATGCGCCGGGAAGGTGCGGACCAATCCCGCTCCGGCTTGCTCAGCAGCATTGCGGAAGCCGCTGTCGAGTAGCCTGCGGAATGGCTGCATATCGGAACTGGCATTGAGGTCACCGGCGACGATGGCTGCTCCAGGCCCGGCGGCATTTGCCAGGCTGACCAGGGTGTCCGCAAACGCGGTGATGTCTTCTTTCCAATCATCGATCGGCTGTGGGGCCGGACCCGCCAGATGGGCCGCCATGACGGGAACGGGCGCGGATATGCCCGGAACGTGCACCACGACCGTGACCACTCCGAGCTCATAGCCGGGGGCGCGGCCTGGTCGTTCGATTGGATGCCGGCTCCAGATCCCGATTCCCGAGGCGAAGGGTTGCGCGTCGATTGCGCGGTACGGGAAGTCGGCGTCTAGCCCGCCGAGGTTCGAAGCCAGCTCGGGAGAGAGCTCCTGTAGCAATAAGACATCCGCGTGGTCACGGGCCAGGGCCGCCAGGGGCCCCGGTTTGGCAAGGCCTTCGCGGACGTTCGCGGTGACCACCCGCACCGCGACGGTTTCGTCTACCGGCTTGCCCGAGGCGATGAACAGTGGTGCCTGGATCGCCACCGCGACCAGCGCTGGCAGCAGGGCAATCGCCGCGAGCCGCGGTGAGGCGGCGAGCAGAATCGTTGCGGCGAACAGGCTTGCGCCGATCGCCAGGTATGGCGACAGCGCGGCGACGATCAGAACGGCATGATTGATTACTGGTACGTACCTGGCTGCCAGCGCGACAATGGCGAATACCGTGGCCAGCCAGGCGATTAGGATGATGGCGGTTCGAACCATTTCTGTGATGATTCTAATCGCCGCGAAACTGCCGCGGACCCCTCGGTCGACCGGGAGTCACCACCCGAAACCCACAAGGCGCAATCCCGATCCGGCAAAGTTGCCTTGGGACAAGCAATTCCGGCCGTCGACGACCAAATTGCCGCGCATGACCCGATGTAGCTCGTCGGGGTCGATGAGACGAAACTCGGGCCACTCGGTGGTCACCACGACCGCATCCGCTCGATGCGCCGCGGCGTAGACATCCTCAGCGATCCGGACGTCCTCGAACTCCGCGGGCAGCGATGTGACGACCGGGTCGAATGCCGAAACCGCCGCGCCGGAGGCGAGCAGTCGTCTCGCGATGTCCAGGGCCGGGGCATCACGGAGGTCGTCGGTCCCGGGTTTGAACGCCAACCCGAGCAGCGCGATGCGGCGCCCCTTCAGGGAATGCAGTTCACGCTGCAGCTTGCGGACCGCGCTGGCCCGCTGGGCTTCGTTGATCTCCACCGTCGCGTGCAGCATCGAGGGGGTGTAGCCGTACTCCTGGCTCGAAGAGATCAGCGCCGAGACGTCCTTACCGAAGCACGAACCACCCCATCCGACACCGGGATTCAGGAAGGCACTGGCGATCCGGTGGTCGGCACCGATGGCCGGCAGCACCTCACGGACGTCCGCCCCGAACAGCTCGCACATCTGCGCGATCTCGTTGGAGAAGCTGATCTTGGTGGCCAGGAACGCATTAGCGGCGTACTTGATCATCTCAGCCGACGTCAGTTCCGTTGTGATCATGGTCGGCTGGATGCCCCGGCGCCCACCGTCGAATGACTGGTCGAGGACCGGTTGGTAAAGCTCGGCGACTCGCTGCACGTCGGCTTCCGGACCCCCGAGCACGATCCGATCCGGATAGAGGAAGTCGTCGATGGCAGAACCCTCGCGGAGGAACTCCGGATTGGACACCACCCCGAAGGACAGCTCGCGCAGGCCCTCGAGGGCGTCTTCCAGGATGGTCCGAGTCCAGTTACCCGATCCGACCGGCACCGTGGATTTGTTGACGATCACCGCCCCGGAACGGAGGTGCGGCGCCAGGGACTGGATCGCGCTCTCCAACTGCTCCAGGTTGGGCGACCCGTCCGGACCCGGCGGCGTGCCGACACACAGGAAAACGAACTCGGCGTCGGCGAGCGCCTCGGTCGGATTGTCGGTGAACTTCAGCCGCCCGGACTCCAGCGTCGAGGTGAGGATCTCCGGCAGTCCTGGCTCGACGAACGGCACCTCGCCCTGGCTAAGCTTGCCCGCGCGGACCGGATCGATGTCCAGGCCGCATACCGAGTGTCCGAGGAACGCCATACAGGTGGCGGTGACCGCACCGACGTAACCGGTGCCGATGACCGCGACCTTGTGCCTGCGTGGTTCGGGCGCGGCCTGCACGTCGACCGGCGTGGGCGCCGGAACGTGCGGCAGTCCGGCGGCGTGATCACGGAACCACGCGATCGTCGTCACCAGGCCGTCGCGGGCGTCGACCTTTGGCTCCCACTGCAATTCGGCGCGCGCAAGGGTGATGTCGGGCTGACGTTGGCTCGGGTCGTCCTGGGCGCGCTCGATGAAGTTGATCGGGGAACTGGTCCCGGTGAGCTCGCGGATCAGTTCGGCGAGTTCCAGGATCGTCATCTCGTTCGGGTTGCCGATGTTGACCGGACCGGCCAGGTCGGAGAACAGCAGCCGCAGTGCCCCGTCGACGAGGTCGTCGACGTAGCAGACCGACCGGGTCTGGCTGCCGTCACCCTGAACCGTGAGCGGTCGGCCGGCGAGCGCCTGGGTGACGAAGTTCGGGATCGCGCGACCGTCGTTGGGCCGCATCCGGGGGCCGTAGGTGTTGAAGATCCGCATGATCGCGGTATTGACACCGTGCTTGGTGCGGTAGGCGGTCGTGAGGGCCTCGGCGAAACGCTTGGCTTCGTCGTAGCAGCCGCGAGGCCCGACCGGGTTGACGTTGCCCCAGTAGCTCTCCGGTTGCGGGTGGACCAGCGGATCGCCGTAGGCCTCCGAGGTGGAGGCCAACAGGTAGCGGGCACCCTTCTCCATGGCCAGGCCGAGCGTGTTGTGCGTTCCCAGCGAGCCCACCTTCATGGTCTGGATCGGCAGCTCGGCGTAATCCACCGGCGAGGCGGGCGAGGCGAAGTGCAGCACGTAATCGACCGGGCCCGGAATCGAGATGTAGTTGGAGACATCGGTCTTGATCAGCCGAAAACCGTTGTGGCCCTGCAGGTGCGCGACATTGTCCGGTGTTCCGGTGGAGAAGTTGTCGAGAACGGTGACGTCCACGTCCTGAGCGAGCAATCGCTCCGCGAGGTGGGAGCCCAGGAAACCGGCGCCACCTGTCAGTACCGCATGTGGCCGCATATTCTCTATTCGATTCGGGTGCTGAAGTAGGTAAGGCGGCGCTTGATGTCAACGCGCATCAGGTTATCAAGAACCCCGCATCCGGGTGCGGATGGAGTCCCGGATCTGCGTTGCCGCGGCGGCGAACACCGGCCTGGGATCGTCGAAGGCGAGCCACGCGGCCCTGGGGCGACCCGCACCGCCCATCCCGTCGAGCGGGTGGGAGCGGGTGGCGAGCAGACTGGCCAGGTCCCAAGGTTCGACGATGAATCGCTCGCCGTCGATCTGATGTCCGTTGGGGACGGGTCGGCCGGACAGGTCGAGGTGCATCGCCCGCACGACATCGATCCCGGCGTCGTTCTCGAAGATCCTGAACTGGGCGCCGACCCGGGGGTTGAAGTCCAGCAGGTTGTACCGGCCGGTGCGCCGGTCGTACCGCCAATCGATATCGAAGACACCGCGGTAACCGACGGCCGCGCAGAAGGTTCTCGCCAACTCCGCCAAGGTGGGATTGGCGGCGGTGTAAGCGGCGGCGGTGGCGCCGCCCCGTGCGGGCCAGGTTCGCACCTTCCGGCCGGTGAAGACGACCTGGGCCCGGCTGTGCGCATCGCAGTAGCCGTGGGTGAACCAGTCCTCGCAGTCCTCGTCGGGCAGATACTCCTGGAGAACGACGCCGAATGGTTCCGTCCAGGCGTCGGCCATCGCGAGCAGGTCCTCGCGGGTCTGGACCAGGGTGGTGTTCTCGACACTTTGCACCTGGCCGCGCAGTGCGACGCTCTTGACGATCAGTGGCGGCGTCATCTCGGCGTCGAGGGCGATCAGCTGTGTCATCGTGTCGACGGCGACCGCCGCCGGGGTCGCCATGCCGTGGCGGCGGCCGAGGGTGTCCAGGCCGCGCTTGTCGGCGAGTTCGGCGGGCAGTTCGGGGTCGACGTCCGGCAGGATGAAGTGCTCCGTCAGGTCGGCCCGGTGCCGGGCCACGAGGACCGCCATCTCATCCGATGTGCACACGATCAGTGACCGGCGGCCGAGTCGGCGGCCGAAGTCGATGAGGCGTTCGATCAGCTCGGGGTACCCCTCGCCGAGATGCGGTTGCCATAGCAGCGTTCCGCGGACATAGCGGGATTTCGCGACGGGTGCGTGCGGATCACCGATCACCGCGTACACCGGGACCCCGGCCCGGCCCAGGCTGCGATACACCCCCAGGCAGCCGTGTTGCAGCGGGAACCGCGATGCCCACAGCACCACGGCGGGCAACTGGGTGTCCAGGTTGGGGCCCGGGCGCGAGCGATCGAAACGCAGCGCCAAGGCGAGCCAGGCGAGGAGGTACACGGCGGCGCGGAGCATAGGTTGGGTCAGTCTAGTCGGCGGACCGAAGGTCCCGGGTCGATGCCGCTCGACAGGTGTCGACCGGGCGCACCCTTTACGATTTCCTGATTACGGCACGCCACAGGAGTACAATATTTCTGGTGAGTTTTCAGGTGAGGTTTCAGGCGAGGCCGTGACGGAGGTGCCTCTGCAGGACGGGGCGAGGGATGTTGACGACACCGAGAGCGCCCGTGTGCCCGCGGGCGTAGCGCACCACCGCGCCAAGCATCGCAAGCGGTGGTTCCGGCGAAAGGCGCCGACTCAGGACGCGTACGTCCAGATCCGGCAGCTTCTCATCTGGCAACTGTGCGCCCTGGCGGGGCAAGTCATCGCGGTCGCCCTCGCCCGGCAGGAGCACCGTGAGATCGCCGAGATCATCTCCGATATCAGCCTTGCCGCGATGTACGGCCGGGCACTGTGGGCACTGACCAGCTCCCACCTGCACCGGGCGACGCGCAATGCCGCGGTGGTGTGTCTGGGTCTGGGGCCGACGTTGTTCTGGCGGGCCACCAACCCGATGTTGTTCACCGGTTTCGACGAGCAACTGCACATGCGAACGCTCGGGGACATTCTCTCCTCGCACGAACTCTTCCAGCCCAACCCCCTGCTGGAGGTCAGCCCCAGATATCCTGGTCTGGAAGCCGTTGCGCTGCTGGTGCACCAGGCGGGTATCCCCACCATGGCCGCCGCGACGGTGGTGGTCATCGTGTGCCGGTTGGTGCTGGTGACGGTGCTGTGCGACACCGTCGAGAGGTTGACCGGGAGTGAACGCGCAGGTGGACTCGCGGTCGCGGTGTATGCGATGTCCTCGCAGTTCGTGTTCTTCAACTCGCAGTTCGCCTACCAGACGATGTCGTTACCGCTGGCGTTGGCGGCCGTCACCTTCATCGCCCGGGCCCGATCCGCCGACAAGCCGTTGCCGCTCCTGGCGGGTGCCACCCTCTGTCTGCTCGCGGTGGCGGTGACCCACCACGTGACGAGCTTCCTCACCGCGGGACTGCTGTTCTTCTGGGCGGGCGCCGAGGGCGGCAAGGCGCGGTTGTGGATTCTCTACGGGGCCTGCGCCAGCATCGCGTCGACATTCGCCTGGGCGATCGTTCAGCGGCGGTTGCTCTCGGACTATTTCGGGCCGATCATCGCCGACGTCCGGGTGCAGTTCGTCGGAGGTGAGCGCCGCGAGCTGTTCAAGGACTCCGCCGGAACGGCGTCCCGGTCATTCGACCAGTACGTGTTGCTGTACTACGCCGCCGCGTTGAGTGCGATCGTGCTGGTGATGCTGGTGCCCGCCTACCGCGAACGTCATCATCAGCAGTCGCAGCTGCGCTTGCTGATCGTCCTGTCGGCGTCCATCCCGGCTCTGCTCGCGGCGCGCGTCGTGCCCAAGGGGGGCGAACTCTTCGACCGCTCCAACAGCTTCCTCTTCATTCCGTTCAGCCTGACGGTCGGGGGATTCGCGGCGTGGTACTGGTGGCGTGAACCACACCATTTCGGCTTCCAGGAGCACCGGCGGGCGGTGATCATCCGCATCATCGGGGTTTTGTTGGCTGCGGGGACCTTTGTCGGCGGCTACGTGCTGGGCAGCGGACCCAGTTGGGCTCATCTGCCCGGCCCGTATATCCCGGCCGCCGACACCCGGTCAATGGATGCCGAGTCACTGGCCGCGGCCCAGTGGGCACGTGAGGCGTTGCCGGCCGGCAGTCGCGTCGCGGCGGACCGGGTCAGCTCGGTCCTGCTCGGTGCCCAGGCCGGGCTGTGGCCGGTGGCGGACGGACCCCGAGACATCGAGATCTCGTCGTTGTACCTGGCGACCACCTGGGGGACGGCGGAGACGGATGCCGCGGGCGCGATGCGGCTGAACTACATCTACGTCGACCGCAGGATGGCCGAGCACAAGCCGCCCTTCGGGTCGTACTTCTTCAACGGCGAACCCAACGACGGCAAGCAACTCACCCCACGGCAGGTGACGAAGTTCGACGAGGTACCGGGGATCAGCATCGCCTACCGGCACGGCCCGGTGACCATCTACGACCTGAACGGTCTGGGCTACGCGGACCTCAGAAGTGGCTGGTTCGGAACCACGCCGAAGGTCGCGTGGACCACCCAGTTGGCTGTCGGACTGTGGTGCGGGCTGTTCATCGCCCTGGTGATCCGCAGCAGGCTCTGGCCCCGAATCCGTGACACGGCCGGTCGGGTGCGGGCCGAATGGGATCCCGCGATGACCGGTGCGGCGTTGTTGGCCAGTGCGAGCCTGGTGTCGGTGTTTCTGGTGCTCTTCGGGGTATGGCTGACGCCGCTGACGATCTACTCCGGCGCGGCGGTGCTGATCGCGGCGAACTTCGGGTCCGTCGTCTCCTGGGTTCGGCGTACCGTGGGCGGCATTCCCCGACGGGCGATGCGCATCGCGGCGGTGCTGGCCCCACTGATGGCCGTTGTCGTGGCAGCGGCGCTCTGGATCGCGGGCACTGAGGATATTGTCAAGGTTCGTCACATCCTCGCTGACCCCGCAGCGATCCACGTCACCCCGGAAGGGCCAAGCGGATGAGCTCAGAACCAAGTTGTGCAGTGGTGATCTGCGCCTACACCGAAAGGCGATGGGACGTCACACTGCGGGCCGTCGCCTCGGTCCAGGCCCAGAAGCCGCCGCCGGAGGAACTGATCCTGGTGGTGGACCACAACCCAGCACTGCAGGCCCGGTTCTCCGAGGTGCTTCCCGATGTGCGCGTGGTACCCAACCACAGCCAGACGGGCAATGGCGTCTCGGGTGCGCGCAACACCGGCGTCGAACTGGCCACCTCAGATGTGGTGGTGTTCCTCGACGACGACGCGGCCGCAATGCCCGGATGGTTGGCCGCCCTGAAACGTGCATACACCGACCCCAACGTCCTGGGTGTCGGCGGTCGCATCGATCCCGACTGGACCACCCAGCGGCCCGCGTGGTGGCCGCCGGAATTCGACTGGGTGGTGGGCTGTAGCTACGTCGGCCAGAGGCCCGGCGTCGTCCGAAACCTCATCGGAGCGAACGCATCCTTCCGGCGCGAGCTGTTCGACGACGGTGGCTTCCTGACCGATGTCGGCCGGTCGGCCGCCGTCGCGCTCCCGGTGGGATGTGAGGAGACGGAGTTCTGCATCCGGGTCGCCGAGGAACGGCCGAACGGCGTGTTCCTCTACGACGACCGGGCAGTGGCGATCCACCACGTCCCACTGGACCGGGAGACCTTTGCGTACTTCCGTTCGCGCTGCTGGTCGGAGGGCCTGTCCAAGGCGCAGATGGCACGGCGGACCGGGGTGGAGTCCGGTCTGTCCTCGGAGTTGTCCTACTCCACCGTGACGCTCCCGATGGGTGTCCTGCGTAATCTTGGCTCGGCCCTGCGGGGCGACTGGTCGGGACTCTCAAGGGCGGCGGTGATTGTGATCGGATTGGCTTACACCACAGTGGGTTACGTCGTCGGCACCGTGTCGCGCCGGCTGTCCGAGCGGCGGCACGCGCGATGAGCGCGGGAGCGGGTTCCCTTCGGGTCGCCATGGTCTCGGCCCGGGCGCTGCCCTACATGGGCGGCATCGAGACCCATGTGCACGAGGTGTCCCGGCGGCTGGCCGCGCTGGGGGTCGAGGTGACGGTATTGACCACCGACACCTCCGGCGAACTGCCGCCGTCGGAGCGTGTTGACGGCTACGACATCCGCCGGTGGCCGGCGTACCCCCGTAACCGGGACTACCTCTGGTCTCCGGGCCTGCGCCGGCATCTGCGGGAGTCGCAGTCCGCCTACGACGTGGTTCACGTCCAGGGTGTCCACACCCTGGTGCCGCCCACCGCTCTGGCCGCGGTGCGGTCCCGCATACCTTCCGTGTTGACCTTCCACACGGGCGGCAACTCATCGGGTCTGCGGAACTTCATCCGGCCGCTGCAGTGGCGCGCGATCGGTCCGCTACTGAGGTCTGCGACCGCTCTGGTGGCGGTGTGCGAGTTTGAGCGGCAGACCTTCGCCAAGGCTCTCGGTATTCCAGAGTCCTCGATCCGATTGATCCGCAACGGATGCGAACCGCTGCCGGTGGATCACTCCGCCCCGGCCACCGAGGGGGATCCGCTGGTGATCTCCGTCGGGCGCCTTGAGGAGTACAAGGGCCATCACCGGATTCTGCGCGCGATGCCGGACATTCTGCGCCGGGCGCCCGGTGCCCGGCTGGAGATCATCGGCGCCGGCCCCTTCGAGGCCAGGCTGCGGGAAATGGCCGGCGAATTGGGCGTCACCGAGCACTTCGCCATTCGCGGTTTCGGGCCGGCCGAGCGGGCCGGGCTTGGCCGGGTCGTCTCCGACTCCGACGTGGTGTGCCTGCTCAGCGAATACGAGGCGCACCCCGTCGCGGTGATGGAGGCGGTGGGAACCGGCGCCAAGGCTCTAGTGGCAGACACCTCCGGACTGAGTGAACTCGGCCGGGACGGGTTGGCGACGACGATCCCGCTGGACGCCTCCCCGTCCGAGATCGCCGCTGCGGTGCTGAAGCTGGCCGCCGAACCCCGCACCGCCCCGCCGCCGATTCCGACCTGGGACGACTGCGTCGCCCAGTTGGAGGCGTTGTATCGGGAGGTCGCCCGGTGAGGATTCTGCACCTGGCACAGTTCATCCCGCCGCTGGCCGGCGGTGAGGAGCGGCACGTCTGGAATCTCGCTCGGAAGCTTGCCGGCCGCGGCCACGACGTGACACTGCTGGGCTTCGCCTCCGGCCAGGATTCGCCGCCGGGGGAGTCCCGCGTCGAAGGCGTCCGGGTGGTGCGTGTCCGGACTGCCGCTTCCCGGTTCCCGGCCCTGTACAGTGACCCGGTCCGTCCTCATGCTCTGCCGCTTCCCGACCCGATCGTCGCCCGCGCGATCCGCGAGGAACTGGCCACCGGCGGTTTCGATGTGGTCCACGCACACAACTGGATCGTCAACAGCGCGCTGGGCCCAACGGCCAGAGCCCGCGTGCCCCTGGTGATGACCCTGCACGACTACAGCCACATCTGCCCGACCAAACGGCTGATGGAGTTCGAACGCGAGCGCTGCCCCGGACCGGCCCCCAAGCGCTGCCTGCCGTGCGCGTCGGCGCACTACGGCAAGCTCAACGGTCCGGTCACCCTGGCCGCCAACGCCTGGTCGGCGCACCGCCGCGCCCGCCGTCTCACCGACGTCGCCGCGGTCAGCAGTGCGGTCGCCCACGCCGTCGACATCCCGGCCGGAAGCTGGCTGCATAGTGCCGCTCTCCACGCGAAGGTCATCCCGAACTTCATCCCGGATGAGATCGTTGCCGATGACATCTCCCCGACAGCGGCGGATGCGCCACTTCTCTTCGTCGGCGACCTCAGCTTCGACAAGGGCATTCCGGTGCTGCTCGACGCCTACAGTCGCCTGCAGTCGCCGCCGGAGTTGGTGCTCGCCGGCCGCATGGGCACCGGCGAGTCCTGGGACTTCCCCCCGGGGGCGCGGTGGTTGGGCGAGGTGACCCACGACCGGGTGGTGGAGCTGTTCAACTCGGCCCGCGTGGTGGTGGTGCCCTCGGTGTGGTCGGACCCCTGTCCCACCGTGGTCCTGGAGGCGATGGCGGCCGGCCGGCCGGTGGCCGCGGCTGCGTCGGGCGGGATCGTGGACATGGTGGTCGACGGCACCACCGGGCTGCTGGTCCCTCCGGGCGACGCGGCGGCCCTGGCCGATGCGCTGTCGGCACTGCTGGCCGACCCCGAGAAGGCGCTGGCCTACGGCGCCGCGGGCCGCGACCGGGCCCGGGAGTTCACTGTGAGCGCGGTCGTCTCGCGAATCGAGACCATGTACGACGACGCGGTCGAGGCGTACCGAAGCCGATGAGCAGTAAGAGCCGATGAGCAATAAAGATGCCGAGCATCGCAGCAAGCTACGTTTCTTGTTGCAGAGTGCGGCGGCCCTGGCTTCGACCTCGGTCATCACCGCGGGGCTGGGGTTCGTCTTCTGGGCGGTGGCAGCGCGGTCGTTCACCGCCGCCGACGTCGGCGAATCGTCAACGGCCATCTCGGCGATGAACCTGTTGGCGCCGCTGACCCTGCTCGGCTTCGGGACCATGCTGACGGCCCAGCTGCCGCGGATGGCAGACCACCGCAGCACGCTGGTCTCGACGGCCGCCGTGGTCACCGGACTGTTCGCCGGAGTGGTGTCGCTGGTCTGCGCCGCTTTGCTGCCGGTGACGTTCCTGGGATTGCCGGGAATCAGCAGCGAGCCCTGGATCGCGGTGATCTTCGCCGCTGCGGTCGTCACGCAGGCGATCGGGCTGCTGCTCGACCAGGCGCTGTTGTCGATCATCGGCGGCCAAATGCAGTTGCGACGCAACGCGATTCAATCCGTCGTCAAACTCGGGTTGCTGATCGCCGCCGCGTTCACCATGTCTGAGTACGGGTCGCTGGCCATCTTCTCCAGCTGGCTGGTGGCCAACATCGTGTCAATCCTGTTCGTCGTCGCCGCGCTGCTGAAGACCTACTCGGTCCCGAGGGGATGGCTTGTCCCGACCCCGACGGCGCTGCGTGGCATGCAGGGCGACGCCTTCCGTCATCACGCACTGAACACGTCTCTTCTGGTGGCGTATTTCGCCATGCCCATCCTCGCCAACGTCACGCTGGGCTCCGAACAGGCGGGCTATCTGTACGCGGCGTGGTCGCTGGCCGGGTTCGTGTTCTTCATTCCGCTGTCATTGGCCGTCGCACTCTTCGCGTCCGGGGCCCGCAGTACTGCGACCTTCCGGATGGAGTTCCGCAAGACACTCCAGTACTCCCTGCTGGTGTGTGCGGCCGCGATCCTCGTGATGGCGGTTCTGGGGAACCTGGTTCTGAAGATCTTCGGTGACGACTACGCCACGAATGCCCACACCGCACTGATCATCTTGTGTGTGGGCGGACTGGGGCTGGTCGTGAAGGATCACCACGTGACTCTGGCGCGGGTGAGCGGCAATGTCGCCCGGGAGGCGGTGCTGGTCGGTGTCCTCAGCGTGCTGGAGTTGGCCGGCGCTGCGTTCGGTGCTCTGCACGGCGGCCTCACCGGACTGACCCTGGGCTGGCTGGCGGCAGTCGGCATCGGGGTCTTGTTCTACGGCCCACGGGTCTGGCGGGAGTACCGCGGGCCGGTCGACGTCGTCGGGCCTGGCTCGTGAGGCACGGGTTGATCAGGGCCCTCTCCGTGTTCCTGGTGCCGGTGCTCTCGGCGCCCGCGCTCTCGGCCTCCGACGGTCTGATCGGTTCTGCCGCCGCCGCGCCGACCGCGTCCGGTCCGGTATTCGAGGACTTCCTGGGGCCGTTCGGCGCGCCGCCCAATCCTGACTTGTGGACCGCCGATATCGGGCCGTCGTCCACCCACGGCTGGGAGCGCGGCAGTCTCCAGACATACACCGACTTTCCGGAGAACATCCGGTTGGACGGTCACGGGAACCTGGTCATCACAGCGCAGAGAACTCCGGACGGATATACCTCGGGTCGCCTCGTCACCCGTGGGAAGCTCAACTTTCCCTATGGAACCGTGGCGGCACGGATGAAGCTTCCGGCCGGGCAGGGCCTCTGGCCCGCCTTCTGGATGCTGGGCGAGAACATCGAGCAGGTCGGCTGGCCGGAGAGCGGTGAGATCGACATCATCGAACTGGTGAACAGCCCGACGACGTTCAACATCGCCCTGCACGCACCGGGTGCGGACGTCGAGGCCAAAGGGCACATCTCGGACATGTCCGCGGAGTATCACAACTACTGGATGACCCGCCGGGAACACAGCATCACCGTGGGAGTCGACGACAACACGCTGGCCACGTTCACCCCGGATTCGCTGCCGGATGGCTCCCGGTGGGTCTTCGAGAACCCGATGTTTGCGCTGATCAACGTTGCCGTTGGGGGTGACTGGCCGGGTCCCCCGGACGACTCGACCCCATTCCCCGCGGAGATGAGCATCGATTGGTTCTCGTTCGAACCGCTAAATTCGGGGTAACGACACATTCGGGCAACACAGTGTTTGCGGGCGGGCCGATCCGCATCGGTGAAAGACAGGGGTGATCATGCGTCGGTACGGAGCCGTTGCCGCAGTCATTGCGGTGCTGGTCTGTTCAGCGCCGAGTGCTGCCGCCGAACCGCCCGAGCAGCCCGAACCGCCAGGCCCAACAGCGGCCGGCGGGGCGGTCATCGACGCACCGACGCTTCCGTTGGCCGACATTGGGGCCGGGGGCACGTTGTCGTTCGTGGTGAACCGCGACGTCGCGAAGACCAGCCTGACGTTCCCGGTGCCGAAGGGCCTCAGTCCGGTGGCGCTGAAAACCTTCCTCGAAATACCCGTCAACCTGCGGTCCGGGATCGTGACCGTCAGCCAGAACGGGCGAACCATCAGCCGGCTGCCACTGCCGCCACTCGACCGGCCGGAGATGGAGATTCCGCTGGCCGGCGCGGAGGTCTTCGGCGGATGGACCAGTTTCGATGTCTCCGTGAACGCTGTTCCCATTGAGGGATACTGCTGGGACCCGATGTTCCCGATCCGGTTCGTCAACGGCAGCATCGTCTTTGCCGGAACCGAAATCCCCCCGAGTACCGTTGCGGAGTTCCTGCCGCAGGTGCTTCGCAGGGTCACCATCGCAGTGCCGGACAAACCCTCGCGCGCCGAGTCCACCGCGGCCGTCCAGGTCGCCGCCGCGGTGGCGAACCGCAACGGCCAACAACCCGATGTGGTGGTGGTGCCACTTCCGAACGGGGCGGAGACCCTGCCTGCTCCGTCCGGGCCGCTGGAGCGGCAGATCATCGTCAAGGAAGGCCCGAAGAAGGGTCTTGTCCTGCAAGGCGGACCGGGCGTGCCGGCGCTGCGGGTCGCCGGCCCCGGCGACGAACTGGTCGGCCAGGCGCGATTGTTCAACGACGACGCATTGCGTTTTGCGGTGAGCGAGAATTCGGCCGCCGAGACCCTCCCCGAGCAGGAACTAGCCACCGATACGGCTTCCCTGGAGCAGCTGAAGATCACGAACCTCAAGAACGAGGATATGTGGCCCACGGTGAGGTTCGAGATCAACCAGACCCGCTGGGGCCATCCAATCGGCGGTGTCGCGGTGCATCTGAAAGGTTCCTACACGCCCATCGACACCGCCTTCGGCGGTCAGGTGTTGGTTGCGGTGGATGGCGAGATCATCGAGCGCTGGCCGGCCGAGCCCAGCGGCACCATCGACCGGACGGTGGTGGTGCCGAACAAACTTCTCAAGCGCGGCACCACCGTGGAGGTGATGGTGCGGACCACCGGCGACCCCGGTCACTGTGGCGATCATCTTCCGATCCTGCTCCAACTCGACAGTGACTCGACGGTCCAGACCAGGGAGGTGAATCCGCCGCTGCCGCAGGGGTTCCAGTCGCTCCCGCAGGCCGCGATGCCGCGGATCGCGATCGGGATCACCGATGACGCCTTCGCCGACACGGTCCGCGCGGCGCAGATCATGGTCGGCCTGCAGTTGGCGAGCGCGGTACCGCTGCTGGCGGATGTCAAGCCGCTCCGGGAGGTCATCGCGGCCCCCGAATCGGCGGTCCTGATCTCGTCCGGCGGCTGGAACAACGCGGACGCTCCGCTGCCGTTCACCGCGGAGCAGGGCCGTCTCACCGTGACCGGTCTCGACCCCCAGGGGCAGTCGGTCTCGCTGAATCTGGATCCGGCGCCACCGTTCGGCTCGCTGCAGGCGGTGTTCGACGGGGACCGCACATTGCTGGTCGCCACCTCCACCGGAGCTCCCCAGCAGCTCGACGAGCTGCTGCGCTTCCTCGCCGCACAGCCGGGCAGGTGGCCCGGCTTGGAGGGCCGCGCGATCATCTCCGTGCCTGGCACCGATCCGATCACCGTTCCGAACCCCGCGTCGGAGTACTCGCTCGAGCCGGAGGCGAACCAGGGCAAGGGGTCGGGCGAGAGCTGGTTCTGGTTGGCGGTCGGCGGCATGGCAGCCGTGGCCGCCGTCGGAGCGGTGCTGATCCTGCTGCGGGCGCGGCGCACCACGTCGCGCCCCGACACGGCGAGCCCCTCAGAGGACAGCGACAGCCCCGCAGAAGACAGCGACGGTCCCGCAGAAGACGGAGACGGCCCCGCAGACGCAGAGAGTGACTCGGGCCGCGAGGGTCCTTCGGCCAGCGAGACGCACTGAGACACCGAGAGCCCCTGAGATACTGAAAGCCGCTCGGATACGGTGACCAGGTGGTAACACGGCTGTCTCCCTCGGACGCGGCGTTCTACCAGCGGGAGAACACCGCGACGCCGATGTACGTGGGTTCGCTGTCGATTCTGCGCCGGCCCCGCGGCGGGCTGAGCTACGAGCGGCTACTGGAGACCGTCGAGCGTCAGCTGCCGCAGATCCCGCGTTACCGTCAGAAGGTCCGCGAGGTGACCTTGGGCATCGCCCGGCCGGTCTGGGTCGACGACCCCGACTTCGACATCACCTATCACGTGCGACGCTCGGCGTTGCCCGCGCCGGGTAGCGACACCCAACTGCACGAACTGGTCTCCCGGCTGGCCGGCAGGCCGCTGGACCGCACCCGCCCGCTGTGGGAGATGTACCTGATCGAGGGCTTGGCCAACAATCGGCTGGCACTGTTCATCAAATCCCACCAGGCCCTGGTCAACGGGATGACCGCCTGCGAGATCGGCCACGTCATCGCCGACCGCAGCCGCCGCCCGGCGGCCGCCGCGGAGGACATCTGGATGCCGGGACGCGAGCCCACCGCGGGCCGACTGATGGTCGAGGCGGTGGGGGACTGGCTGGCCCGTCCGGGTCAGCAACTGATGGCGCTGCGTTCGACGGTGGCCGGGGTGGCCGCCAACAACGGCGAGCTCGCCGAGCTCGCCGTTGTTGGCGGCACGGCCCGCACCCTGGTGCGGGGCAGCGCTCCCAGCAGTCCGCTGAACACCAAGGTGTCGCGGCAGCGGCGGTTTACCGTGGCCTCAGCCAGGCTGGCCGACTACCGGATGATCCGCGCCCGGTACGACTGCGATGTCAACGACGTCGTGCTGACGGTGATCGCCGGGGCGTTGCGCAATTGGCTGCTCTCCCGGGCCGAACCGGTCACCGCGACCGCCGCGATCAGGGCGATGGCGCCCACGTCGGTCTATCCCGAAGCCGAGTTGCCGTCAGGGCCCGGCCAGGCGATCAGCGAGGTGGCGCCGTTCCTGATCGACCTCCCGGTCGGGGAGGCCAACCCGGTGGTCCGGCTGTCCCAGATCGCCCATGCCACCGAGTCGTACTCGGCGGCGGCCAAACTGGTCGACGCGCGCACGATCGTCACGCTGTCGGGGTTCCCGCCGCCCACCCTGCACGCCATGGGTACCCGGGTCGCCACCCAGTTCCCGGCGCGGCAGTTCAACCTGCTGATCACCAATGTGCCGGGGCCGCAGAGCCAGATGTACGTCGCCGGGGCGAAACTGCTGGAGACCTACACGGTGCCGCCGTTGCTGCACGACCAGGTGCTGGCGATCGGGGTGACGTCCTACTGCGGGATGCTCTACTTCGGCATCAACGCCGACCGGGACGCGATGAGCGATGTGGAGGTGTTTCGCGAGCTGCTCGCCCAGTCCCTCGAGGAGTTGATCGACGCGGCCCAGTGAACAGGCCGGCTCAGTTCAGCCACACCATCGGGGTCTCGAAGATCCGCAGCCCCATCTTGTGGATGTAGATACCCATGAACCGTTCGGCGATGTAACCCGGATAGCGGTGCGGTGCGTACCGGACCTCCGGCATGTCCTCGATCTCACCGAGCTGGTCGTGCACGTGATCGACCACCCGGAACAGTGACTCGGCGAACCTGCGGAACCGCTCGGCGGTGGTGACGAACATGTTGCCGCAGTAGAACCGGGTCTCCTGGTCGAAATAGCTGACGTCATAACCGAACTCACGCTGACATGACCGGAGGAAATGGTCCCAGAACAGCTCGCCGTGGGCGTTGACGAATGACGTCGCGACCGTCTCCGCGTAGATGATCGGGCGGGGCACGATGAAGTCGTAGGTGTCCAGCAGGGCCAGCATCCGGTGCTTCTGCTCATCGGAGGCCAAGTAGGCGAACGTGTCGTCGGAGGTGTCCATCGTCCACACCGCCGGATAGTGGATGTCCGGGGCCGGCAGGGGTTTGAACGTGAACAGGCGCCGGTAGTGACACAACCCGACGTAGTCGTCGCGGCAATGCTTGAGCAGCCAGTACAACCCGGTCAGTTCGCCGTAGCTGCGGTTGAGATGGGAGATGTTGTCCGCGCCGTCGGCGTCGCAGATGTGCACGTTCTCGTCGCGGTAGCCGTTCAGCCCGATCGGGGTCAGCCAGTCGCTGCGGGGCAGTGCGACGCGCTTGTGGGTGGCGACGTAAACGGCCATCGGGTGCAACTCCCTGAGATCCGGCACGGGTGGGAAGACGGCGAAAAGTTTAGTCGCGCGGGGGCGCGGGGTCGTACGATGCCGCGGTGAGCAAGTCGCAGGGCAAGGACGGCGCCGGGCATAAGGCCCAGAAGACCGCCACGGAGAAGACCCGCAAGGTTCCCAACAAGGTCTACGAAGCCGAGTTGTACCGGCTGCAGACCGAGCTGGTGAAGGTGCAGAACTGGGCCAAGGCCACCGGCGCCCGGATCGTCATCCTGTTCGAGGGCCGTGACGCCGCCGGCAAGGGTGGCACCATCAAGCGGATCACCGAGTACCTCAGCCCGCGCAGCGTGCGCATCGCAGCCCTGCCGGCTCCCACCGAACGGGAGCGGGGACAGTGGTACTTCCAGCGCTACATCGAGCACCTGCCCTCCAAGGGCGAGATCGTGCTATTCGACCGCTCCTGGTACAACCGTGCCGGAGTGGAGCGGGTGATGGGGTTCTGCACCCCGCAGGAGGAGGCGCTGTTCCTGCGGCAGTGCCCGATCTTCGAGCAGATGCTCATCGACGACGGCATCCTGCTGCGCAAGTACTGGTTCTCGGTCTCCGAGGAGGAGCAGCTGCGCCGGTTCAAGTCCCGGATGAACGACCCGCTGCGGCATTGGAAGCTCAGCCCGATGGATCTGGAGTCCGTCTACCGCTGGGAGGACTACTCCCGGGCCAAGGACGACATGATGGTGCACACCGACACCCCGGCCAGCCCCTGGTTCGTGGTGGAGTCGGCCATCAAGAAGAACGCCCGGCTGAACATGATCTCCCACCTGCTGTCGACCATCCCGTACCACGAGGTCGAGATCGAGAAGGTCGTGCTGCCCAAGCGCCCGCAGGTCGGCAACTACCGCCGGCCCCCGCGTGACCTGTCGACCTATGTTCCCGACTTCGCCGCCACCCTCACCGGGGATCCTGAAGCCGACAAGTAGCCGCAGGTAGCCTGGAACCGATGCGGGTCTACATTCCAGCGACGCTGTCCATGCTGGAGCGGCTCGTCGATGACGGGTCCATCCAGCCGCTCAGCGGAACAGCCTTTGCGGTGACGCCCGCGCTGCGGGAGTCCTACGCGCACGGCGACGACGAGGAACTCGGCGAAGTGGCGATCGGCGAGGCGGCGCTGGCCTCCCTGCGGTTGCTCGCCGCCGAGCCGGGCGCCCGTCCGCGACGGGCGGTGCTCATCGCCGACGCCGAGGCGAACCCGCGCCCTGATCTCGATGACGCCGTGGTGCGGATCGACGGTCCGGTCGGACTGGACCAGGTGGCGGCGGCCTACGTCGACAACGCCGCGGCCGAACCGGCGGTGCAGGCCGCGATCGCGGTGATCGACGAGGCGGATCTCGGCGACGAGGACGCCGAACTGACCGTCGGCGATGCCCAGGATCACGACCTGGCCTGGTACGACCGGAGCGAGTTGCCATTCCTGATCGACTTGCTGTGACCGGCCTGCTGCGTCGGGCTGTCGGCACCGCCGTCGGTGCGCTGCCCGGCCTGCTCACCACGCCGCTGCTGCCCGACGACTACCTCAGCCTCCTCAATCCGCTGTGGTCGGCGCGTGAGCTGCGGGGCCGAATTCTCGAGGTGTGCCCCGAGACCCGGGACTCGGCCACTCTGGTGATCCGGCCCGGCCGCGGCTTCGGTCACGACTACCGGGCCGGGCAGTACATCGGCATCGGGGTCCTGGTCGACGGCCGGTGGCGCTGGCGGTCGTATTCGCTGACCTCGGTGCCCCGGGCCGGTTCGCGCATCGTGACCGTCACGGTCAAGGCGATGCCGGAGGGCTTCCTGTCCAGCCACCTGGTCTCCGGGCTCGCCCCCGGCACGGTGGTCCGGTTGGCCGCCCCGCGCGGGGACTTCGTGCTGCCCGAACCGCCGCCGGCGTCGATCCTGTTCCTGACTGCGGGATCCGGTCTCACCCCGGTGCTGGCGATGCTGCGAACCATGAAGCGGCGCAACCAGATCGGTCCGGGTGGTGCAGGCGGTGGCAGTGCGCTCGGTGGGGGCGGTGCGCTCGGTGGGGTCGATATCGTGCACGTGCATTCCGCCCCGTCCGCCGAGGATGTGCTGTTCGGGGCGGAACTGGCCGAGCTGAGCCGGACCTGCCCGGGCTACCGATTGACGGTGCGGACCACCCGCAGCGAGGGCAGGCTGGACGTGGCCCGGATCGGCGACCTGGTGCCGGACTGGCGTGAGCGGCAGACCTGGGCCTGTGGGCCGAGTGGACTTCTCGACGACGCCGAACGGCACTGGGCGGGAGCCGACCTGGCTGAGCGGTTGCACACCGAGCGGTTCGCCGCCCCGGTGGCGCGCGACGCCGGCGCGGGAGGCATGGTCACCTTCGCCGGCAGCGGGCGGCAGGTGCGGGCCGACGGGGCGACCACCCTGCTGGAAGCCGGCGAGCAGGCGGGTGTTCTGCCACCGTTCGGTTGCCGGATGGGCATTTGCCACACCTGCGTGGTGACATTGGTCGACGGCCGGGCGCGAGACCTGCGGACCGGCACCGAGTACGAACCAGGAAACCGGGTGCAGACCTGCGTGACTGCTCCGGCGGGAGACTGTGTGGTGGACATCTGATGGCAATCACCGATATCGAAGCATTCGCGCACCTCACCGAGGCCGACATCGAGGCGCTGGGAACCGAACTGGACGCCATCCGCCGCGACGTGGAGGAGTCGCTGGGTGCCGCCGACGCCCGCTACATCCGGCGCGCCATCGCCGTTCAGCGTGGGCTGGAGGTCACCGGCCGGGTGCTGCTGGCCGTCGGTTCGCGGCGCCGGACGTGGTGGGCCGGCACCTTGACCCTGGCGCTGGCCAAGGTGATCGAGAACATGGAGATCGGCCACAACGTCATGCACGGCCAGTGGGATTGGATGAACGACCCGGAGATCCACTCCAGTACCTGGGAGTGGGATATGGCCGGTGTCTCCAAACACTGGCGGATCACCCATAACGTCGCCCACCACAAGTACACCAACATCCTCGGCATGGACGACGATGTCGGGTACGGACTGTTGCGGGTCACCCGCGACGACCCGTGGCGACCGCGCAACCTGCTGAACGTGCCGTTCAACGCGATGCTCGCCATCGGGTTCGAGTGGGGAATCGCGCTGCAGCACTTGGAGATCGGCAAGCTCGCCGACCCCGAGACCCGGCCGGCCACCGTGGTCCGGCTGCGGGAGTTCGGTGCCAAGGCGGGCCGCCAGCTGGCCAAGGACTACGTTGCCTTCCCGGCGCTGACGGCGCTGGTTCGGGTCGTGAAGGGGGACGGCTCCCGGGTCGGCTTCGCCTCGGGTGCTCGGGTCGGCTTCGCCGCGCGGGCTCGTGCCGGATTCGCCTCGACGGCTTGGGTCGGATTCGCCTCGACGGCGGTGGCGAACGCCACCGCCAACCTCCTCCGCAACCTGTGGGCCAATGCGGTGATCTTCTGCGGACACTTCCCCGACGGGGCGGAGAAGTTCAGCCTCACCGATATGGCGGGGGAGACCCGCGGCCAGTGGTACCTGCGTCAGCTCCTGGGCAGCGCCAATATCGATGCCGGCCCGGCGCTGGGGTTCCTCACCGGCAACCTGGCCTACCAGATCGAGCACCACCTGTACCCGAACCTGCCCAGCCACCGACTGCCCGGGATCGCGGTCCGGGTGCGCGCCCTGTGCGCCAAGTACGACCTGCCCTACACCAGTGGCCCGCTGCCGGTGCAGTATGCCAAGACCTGGCGCACCATCGCCAAGCTGTCGCTGCCCAACCGGTTCCTGCGCGACAGCGCCGACAACGCGCCGGAGACCCGCAGCGAGCGGATGTTCGACGCGCTGGCACCCGCCGAACACCGTCGCGGTCTGCGGACGGCGATCGCCGAGGTGCGCTCCCGGGCCTCGCGCTTGCGCTGAGCGCTGAACCCGAACAGGGCGCTGAGACCGGATCAGCCGATCCAGTCGAACACGTCCGGGTGCGGCCCCTGGCGCCCCTTCTCACCGCGGTCGAGTGCGGTGAGCGCCTCGATCTCCTCGTCGTTGATCTCGAAGTCGAAGATCTCGAAGTTCTCCTTGATCCGCTGTGGGTGCATCGACTTGGGGAACACCACATCGCCCCGTTCGATATGCCAGCGCAGCACCACCTGGGCCGGGTGCGCCCCGGTGGCCCGCGCGATCCGCAACACCACCGGGTCGGTCAGTACGTTGCCACGGGCGATCGGCGACCATCCCTCGGTGACGATGTTGTGCTCGACGCCGTAGGCCCGGACCGCGTCGTTGGTGAGATACGGATGCACCTCGATCTGGTTGACCGCGGGCACCGTCTGCGTCTCGCGGGCGAGTTCCTCGAGGTGATGGATCTCGAAGTTGGACACCCCAATGCTGCGGGCCCGGCCGTCGGCCTTGAACTCCTCCAACGTCTTCCAGGTGGAGACGAAGTCGCCGTCGTAGCGGGTGGGCAGCGGCCAGTGGATGAGGAACAGGTCGACGTAGTCGGTGCCCAGATCCGCCAGCGTCTGGTCGAAGGCCCGGCGGGCGTCATCCGGGCGGTGAAAACCGTTGTTGAGCTTGCTGGTGATGAACACGTGGCCACGGTCGACACCCGCATCCCGGATCCCCTGACCGACGCCTTTCTCGTTGCCGTACATCTGAGCGGTGTCGATGTGCCGGTAGCCGATCTCCACCGCCGTGCGAACGGTCGTTGCGGTCTCTTCCGGGGGAACCTGGTACACCCCGAACCCCAACTGCGGGATCTGATGGCCGTCGTTCAGGGTGATGAGCGGGACGCCGCCCACGGTGGTGCTCATTGATCTCTCATCCTGTCTGTCTCTCCTCCTGTTGGTGAAGCACGCTGTTGGTGAAGCACGGTCAGCAGTCGGCGGGCGGCGGCCACCCGCCGGGCCGGAGCGCCCTCGAGCGCGTCCAGCGCGCACTCCGGGTCGGCGGGCGGGCCGAGATGCCCGCAGCCGCGGGGGCAGTCCGCCACCGCCGCGGCCAGATCGGAGAACGCGGTGACGACGTCGTCGGGGGCGATATGGGCCAGCCCGAACGACCGCAGCCCGGGGGTGTCGATCACCCACCCTCCGGCGGCCAACGGCAGCGCCACCGACTGGGTGGAGGTGTGCCGGCCCTTGCCCACCCCCGACACGTCGCCCGTGGCCCGATCTGCCTGCGGCACAAGCCGATTCACCAGGGTGGATTTACCGACGCCGGAATGGCCGAGGAGCACCGTGGTATGGCCGTCCAGGAGTTGGTGCACCGGTTCCAGCGGTTGGTCGCGTCCGGCGGTCACCACGGTCAGGTCCAGATCGGCAAACTGCTCGGCGAAGGGCTCCGCCGGGGCGAGGTCGGTCTTGGTCAGGCACAGGATGGGCCGAAGGCCCCCGGTGTAGGCGGCGATCAAGGCCCGGTCCACCAATCCGGTGCGCGGAGGCGGGTCGGCCAGTGCCACCACCACCATCATCTGGTCGGCGTTGGCGACCACCACCCGTTCGGTCGGGTCGGTGTCGTCGGCGGTGCGGCGCAGCACGCTGCGGCGGGGACCGCGGCGCACGATCCGGGCCAGCGTGTCGGGCCGCCCGGACAGATCGCCGACCACGTCCACCTGGTCGCCGACGACGATCGGGGTGCGGCCCAGTTCGCGGGCCCGCATGGCGGTCACCCGGCGGTGCGGATCGCTCAGGACGCATCCCCACCGGCCCCGATCCACCGTCACGACCATGGCCGATTCGGCGTCGGCGTGCTCGGGTCGGGTCTTGGTGCGCGGACGGGAGCCGCGGCGTCCGGCGCGGACGTGCACATCGGACTCGTCGTACTCGCGTGCGATCAAACCGACCCCAGCAGCGCCGCCCACAGCGCGGGGAACTCCGGCAGGGTCTTGGCGGTCGTGGCGATGTTCTCGACCTGAACGCCGGGCACCCGCAGCCCGACGATCGCACCGGCCATCGCCATCCGGTGGTCGGCGTAGGAGTGCCAGACGCCGCCGTGCAGCGGCCGGGCGGTGATCACCAGGGCGTCGGGTTCTTCGACGCAGTCCCCGCCGAGCCGGTTGATCTCAGTGCTCAGGGCGGAGAGCCGATCGGTCTCGTGACCGCGCAGATGCGCGATCCCGGTGAGCCGCGACACCGAGCCCGGCTCGGCCAGCGCGGCCAGCACCGCCATCGACGGAGTCAGCTCGCCGACTTCGTTGAGGTCCATGTCGAAACCGCTGTAGCCGTTCGGTCCCGTCACCAGAAGACCCGAATCCTTATGGTCGGAATTCTCATGGTCGGAATCTGCGTGGGCGGAATCCTGATGGGCGACAGTGCATCCCAGCAGGCGAAGGATGGCCAGGATGATCGGTGCGGGCTGGACGCTGATGGTCGGCCACCCGGTGATCCGAACCTGCCCGCCGGTCACCGCCGCCGCGGCGGCGAACGGAACCGCGTTGGACAGGTCCGGTTCGATCGCCCACCGGTGGGCCTTCGCCCGGCCCGGGGCGACCCGCCAGCGGTTCGGCACGGTGTCGTCGACCTCGATGCCGGCCTCGGCGAGCATGGCCACCGTCATCGCGATGTGCGGGGCTGAGGGCACCGTGGTCCCGGTGTGCTCGACGGTCAGCCCCCCGGTGAACGCGGCCCCCGACAGCAGCAGGCCGGAGACGAACTGCGAGGACGCCGAGGCGTCGATGCGGACCGTGCCGCCGGCCACCGCACCGTGGCCCTGCACGGTGAACGGCAGTCCGGCGTCGGGAGCAGCGGTGCGGATATCGACGCCGAGTCCGCGCAGCGCATCCAGCAGGGGAGTGATCGGCCGGGCCCGAGCCTGCTCGTCGCCGTCGAACGTCACCGCCGCCGAACCGAGCGCGGCCAGGGGCGGGACGAAGCGCAGCACGGTGCCGGCCAGGCCGCAGTCGATGCGGGCGTCCGTTCCGGCATCCAGGCCCCCGCCGACGACCAGGTCGGCGCCGGCACCGTCGACGGTGAACCCGAGGGTCTGCAGCGCGCCGATCATCAGGTCGGTGTCACGGCTGCGCAACGCCCCGGTGAGGTGGGACGGGCCGCCACCCTGCGCGGCGGCCAGCGCGGCCAGGATGAGCGCCCGGTTCGTCATCGACTTCGAGCCCGGGACCGCCACCGTGGCATGCACCGGTCCGGGGGCGGTAGGGGCAGGCCAGAGGTTCACGGCTCCATCCTGCCCTGCTGCGTCCCGCCGGTCCGGCAAAGGGCCCGTCACAATGGTGGTGTGTGCGGGCGTTTCGCAATGACCACCGATCCTGCTCGGCTGGCCCTGGAACTTGATGCGATCGACGAGACCGGCGTGAGCGGTGCCTCCAACTACGGTGCCGCTAACTACGGTGCCGCTAACTACGGTGCCGCTAACTACGGTGCCGCTAACTACAACGTGGCGCCGACCACCCCGATCGTGGCCGTCGTCGACCGCGAGGACCACCGTCGCATCCGGCTGATGCGTTGGGGACTGCTGCCGTCCTGGGTGAAACCCGGCCCCGACGGTGGCCCGCCCACCCGTGGCCCGCAACTGATCAACGCCCGCGCCGAAACCGTCACCACCTCGCCGGCGTTCCGGTCCGCCGCGGCCCGTAAGCGCTGCCTGATCCCGATGGACGGTTACTACGAGTGGCAGCCCAACGAACCCCACGCGGAGGGCGCCGGAACTCATCCGAGGCGGGGCCGCAAGACTCCGTTCTACTTCTTCCGGCCGGACGGCAAACCGCTGCTGGTGGCCGGGCTGTGGTCGGTGTGGCGCCCCGGTCCGGACCCAGCGGCTGAACCCATGCTGACCTGCACCGTCATCACCACCGATGCGGTCGGCGGTTTCGCCCGGGTGCATGACCGGATGCCCCTGGTGCTCGCCGAATCCGACTGGGACCGCTGGCTCGATCCGGAGGCCCCCGCGCCACAGGATCTGCTCGTCGGCCCGCCGGACACCGCCCCGATGGCAATGCGGGAGGTGTCGACAATGGTCAACAACGTCGCCAACAACGGTCCTGAGCTCATCGAACCGGCAGGGCCGGGCAACCAACCGGTGGGTTTGTTCTAAGCTCGCAGCATGACTGCGGTTCAGACCAGCACAGACACCATCACCGTGCACAACCCGGCCGACGGCAGCGTCGTCGGTTCGGTGCCCGTCGACAGCCCCGAGGTTGTCGCCGAGAAAGCCCGTCAACTGCGCGCCGCACAGGCCGAGTGGGAGGCCATCGGCCCGCGCGGTCGCAAGACCTGGATGATGCGCTGGCAGGAGTGGGTCCTGGACAACACCGGCCATCTCACCGACGTGTTGATGTCGGAGACCGGCAAGTCCCGCGGCGACGCCAGCGTCGAGGCGGTCGCCCTGGCCGACTCGATCAACTATTGGGCCGGCCACGCCGAGGAGTTCCTCGCCGACAAGCACCCGACCCCGCACAGCCTGCTCTACCGCGTCAAGAAGCTCACCACGGTCTACCGGCCCTACCCGGTGGTGGGGATCATCGAGCCGTGGAATTTCCCCCTGGCGATGCTGGCACTGGACGTGGTGCCCGCGCTGGCCGCCGGGGCGGCGGTCTTGCTGAAACCCTCTGAGGTGACTCCGCTTTCGGCCGTCGAGTTCGTCCGCGGCTGGAACGAGGTCGGTGCTCCGCCGGTGCTGGCGCTGGCCACCGGCTATGGCGCCACCGGCGCATCGGTGATCGACGTGTCCGATTACGTCCACTTCACCGGGTCGACGGCCACCGGCCGCAAGGTCGGGGTGGCCTGCGCCGAGCAGCTCAAGCCGTTCAGCCTGGAACTCGGCGGTAAGGACCCGGCGATCGTGCTGGCCGACGCCGATGTCGAGCGCGCCGCCAACGGCATCGCCTGGGGCGGGATGTTCAATTCCGGGCAGGTGTGCGTTTCGGTGGAGCGGGTCTATGTCGAGGCTCCGGTGTACGACGAGTTCGTCGCCCGGCTGACCGAGAACGTCCGCAAACTTCAGCAGGGGAGCGAATCCGCGCCGGGTCTGACCTTCGACGTCGGCGCGATGGCCACCGCCGCCCAGCGGGATATCGTCGCCCGTCACGTCGATGAGGCCACCGAGGCCGGCGCCCGGGTGCTGGCAGGCGGCAAGCCCGCAGGGCGGGGCACCTTCTTCCAGCCGACCGTGCTCGCCGACGTCACCCCGGAGATGACCTGCATCGCCGAGGAGACCTTCGGGCCCACCCTGCCGGTGGTCAAGGTCGCCGATGAGGACGAGGCCGTGCGGCTGGCCAACGATTCCAAGTACGGGTTGTCCGCCACCGTGTGGACCGGGGACAACGCCCGCGGCGAGCGGGTGGCCCGGCGGCTGGAGTGCGGCGCGGTCAACGTCAACGACGCGCTGACCAACGTGTTCTGCCCCGGCCTGCCGATGGGCGGCTGGAAGGAATCCGGTATCGGATACCGGGCGGGCGGAGCGGCGGGACTGATCAAGTTCTGCCGGCAGCAGGCCATCACCGCCCCGCGGATCCCGACCCAGAAGTCCGAGCTGCTCTGGTACTCCTCGTCGAAGAGCCAGGTCAAGCTGGCGCTGGCGGCCATGCGGGCTTTCGCCGGCCACGGGCTTCGCCGTTTCGGGATCGGTAAGGGCTGAGCCAAGAGCCGGGCACAACCAACCCCCGATCCTCACTCCTTCGCCCTTCGGAACCGGCGGACGACCTTGTCCGCGTGGTGGTAGGAGTTCACTCCGCCGACAAGCGGTAGCTGAGGTGGCGGTAGCCATTCGGTCGTTCCGTCGCTGCGTTTGCGGGTCGTCCAGCCGCACCGTTCGACCAGACGGTTGTGCGGCCCGCAGGCCAGCGTCAGATCGTCGATGTCGGTGGACCCGCCCTGCGCCCAGCCCTTGACGGCGTGATGGGCTTGGCAGCCGTAGCCCGGAACGGTACATCCGGGGAACGTGCACCCCCTGTCCGATTCATAGAGGACCACCCACTGATCGGCGGAGGCGATGCGCTTGCTCCGTCCCAGCCACAGCGAGCGTCCGGACGACTCGTCGAACACGGTCAGATAGTGGTACGCGTGGCTGCTCATCCGGATGACGTCGCTCATCGGGACGACGGTGCCACCTGCGGTCACGCCGAGCCCGGCCTGGCTCTGCAGGTCTTGCAGGCTCGCTGAGATGATCACCGTGACGGGGAGTCCCCGGTGGGTGCCCAGTTTCGGGTCACCGAGTTGGCCGCGCACGAGCGCGGACAGGGCATCGTGTTGACGCTGAGCATGGGTGCGCCGGTCGGCGTCGATCTGGTCCTGGCTGGGTTGGTCGTCGACGGCGGGGTGCGGGTCAGCCGGATTGCACACGCCGGGGGCGGCGAACTTGGCAAACCATGCGTCGAACTCGGCCCGCAGTGCCGGGGTGGCCACGAGCCGCCCGGTGCTCATCCCGTTGGCGTCCTGCCTGCTCCAGGTGAATCCCCGGCGCAGCGCCCGGTCGGCGTCGCTGAAATCGCCATCGGGGTTGAGCGTCAGCGCCAACCTCTCAGCCAGTCGGGCCAGCTGATCCGGCCGCAGTGTGCGGGCATGTCCGGCGAGGAACGCCTCGGCGTCCTCCCGGTCATCGCGTGGCACCGCGATCGGCAAGTCGGCCAGAAACCGCTGGATGACCCGCACATGCTCGACGTCGAGCACGCCCTCCCGCCAGGCCTGTGCTGTCGCGGGCTGGCGCGCGGGTAGCGGCTCGCCGGTCAGTGCGGTCCGCCCCGTCAGCGGCTCCACCATGGCCGCCCGCCGGCGCGCCTCGGCGGGGCTGATCCGCAGCCAGTCGGCCAGCACCCTGTGCGGCGCCCCACCTACCTCGCTGACGTCCCGGCGTCCGACCTCCAGGGCGATGTCGCCACGCACCACCGCCTGCCGGCGGACGAGTGTCTCGCAGCGACCGGCCAGCCGGATGAGATCCCCGGCGTTCAGGCCGGTCAGATCGATCGATTCGAGGACGTCGATGGCGGCGTCGATCTGTTCGACCGCCCCGTCGACATCCTTCGAATGCATGTTCGAATTCTATCGAGGCAGCCCGACAAAAATCCGCGCCGCGTGGGCGCATCCCTAGGGCTGGGCGTACCCCGGCGGATTCGGGCTGTCCACCCACAGGTCCACGCCCAACTCCGAGCCCGGGACGCAGTCGTAGACCGACAGGTCGGTGATGCCGGACTCCAGCAACACGTCCTCGCACAGCAGGGAATGTCCGGTGTACTCGCGCGCGGGCCGGCTCAGCACCGCGTAGGCGGAGTCGGCGTACACCTCGGGCTTGCGGGAGCGGGCCATCGACTCATCGCCGCCGAGCAGGTTCTGCACCGCCGCGGTGGCGATCATGGTGCGTGGCCACAGCGTGTTCGAGGCGATCCCGGCGTCCTTGAGTTCTTCGGCAATACCCAACGCGCACAACGTCATCCCGTACTTGGCCATCATGTACGGGGCGGGCCGCAGCCACTTGGGTTCGAGCCGGATCGGCGGGGACAGGGTCAGGATGTGCGGGTTCTCCCGGCCCTTCATGTGCGGGATGCAGGCCTGGGAGACCGCATAGGTGCCGCGCACCTCGATACCGTTCATCAGGTCGAAACGCTTGAGCGGCACCTGTTCGATGGACCCGAGGTTGATGGCGCTGGCGTTGTTGACGCACATGTCGATCCCGCCGAACTGCTCGACCGTCCGAGCGACGGCTGCGGCCACCGAATCTCCGTCACGGACGTCGCCGACGATCGGCAGGGCCTGTCCGCCGGCCTCCTCGATCTCCTTGGCTGCGGTGTAGATGGTGCCGGGCAGCTTCGGATGCGGCTCGGTGGTCTTGGCCACCAGCGCGATGTTGGCGCCGTCGGCGGCCACTCGCTTGGCGATCGCCAGACCGATACCGCGGCTGGCGCCGGAGATGAACATGGTTTTGCCGGAGAAGGTGCCCATGGCGTCACCCTAGCGACCACGAATCACGAGAGCCCGCACGGCCCAACTGGCCGTACGGGGTCACCCGGATCGCCACATGATTCTCGGTGGAGTGTCCAGGCCGTACCGGGTGAGCCTGCGCCACGTAGCGACGCCCACCGCGATCATCAGGGCTCCGAGTCCTACGTTGAGGACGGCGAGGGCCTGGACTGCCCGCCCGGTCCGCTGGGAAGCGGGGACGTAGTCCCGCACGAAGGAGGCGATGTCTCCGGCCGCGATCAACTGGGTATCGGCCAGTCCGGTCTGTGATGTCGACGTGTCGCCACCCATCCCCTTCCGGATGTCCCCCCAGACGACAACCGGAGCGGAATGCCGCAGCACGCACTCAGCGGAGCCGGTGTCGTGATCCAGGGGCCACCGCCAGGCCTGAAGAGGTGAGGTGATCCCTGCCGCGATGACCGGTGGTCCGCCGGGAAACTCCAGGAGGTAGCGGTCTGGCAGTCGTGCGGCGGTTCCGGGAATCCGAACACCGCCGATCGTTGGGCAAGAGATCGACGCGACGACGTTTTCGGGTCCGGGATTCCGATCACTGAGGGTTGCCTCCATAAGAACGCCCCCCAACTGCTCCGGGCCGTCACGGCGGGCGAGGAACTCATCGCGGGTGCGCAGCTGGGGCAGTTGGCCTACGCGCAGATGCTCGTCTGCGGCAGTCGTCAAGAACATCGCGACCACCAGGTAGCCGCCTGCCAGTGCGCAGCAGACAAAGGTGACGCTGCCACGGTCGCGACGGCTGCTAAGCCGAGGCAGTGCGCGGACGGTCAGCAGCACCGCAACCAGCGACAGCAGCACAGTCCCGACGAGGATTTTCGTCGCATCCCCGACCAGTACCGGCGCGACGTCTCCGGTCGTCGCCAGGGCAACGAGGAGCGCGACGACGGTCAGCACCACTACGGCGCACAACCGAAGAGTGTGATGGCGCCAGCGGTAACCGAGCGCGCCGGCAAGCAGACCGATCGCCGACCATGTCGCGGCCAGCATCAGAAACCGATGGCGTCGCGGCACCGCGTGCCGAGCTCAATGAACGCCTCGACCTGATCCAGCGACCTCAGGACGTCCGCGCGCACCCGAACGCGCACCCCGGTCTCATCGAACGTGATTGCGGGCTGTTCCCGCTCCGTTCCGTAACGCGAACACCACTCAGTCACCGCACTGGCGACACCCGATAGTTCGCCACGGGACGGATAGCCGGCTGTGGCGAAAGCCAACAGTCGGTGGTCCACCGAAGGCACCGGCTCGAGTGGGCGTCCACCGCTGACCCGGTCGATACCCAGCCATCCGGTCATGGCCGGGGTTGCAGAACCCAACAGTGCGATGGTCAGCTCCCGCAGTTCCGGGGGTGGGGCGGGCCCTACGACGAGGACGGCACCCGTCGTGCGTGGGGTGGGACTCGTCCAGGTGCTGACCACGATGTGGGTGCCTGGCGGGGACATCTGCGAAACGAACGCGCGAGTCATGGTGACCGACCAGTCGCCGACATCCGGTTTGACGATGGTGTCGTTGCCACTCCGGCTGATCTGCAAACCCCGGCTCGCGAGGGCGGCACGGAACACGGCACGCCGCCGCACCTGCCACACGGCTATGGAGGCCGCCACCACGACGGTGGCGATTGCGATGAGGGCGGTGACGACAGCGGTGGACATTCCCATGGCGTAACCAATATTTCACGCGGCGCTGCCGATGGGGTGGCGGTACGAACGGTGATTCGGAGTTCCCTACGATGCTGGTGATATGACTCCTGACTCCGACGCGCTCGCATCCCACGAGGAGACCGACGCCGAGCTGACGGCCCGGTTCGAGCGGGATGCCATTCCACTGATGGATCAGCTCTACGGCGGCGCGCTGCGGATGACCCGCAATCCCTCCGATGCCGAGGATCTGGTTCAGGAGACCATGATCAAGGCCTACGCCGCGTTCCGGTCCTTCAAGGAGGGCACCAACCTCAAAGCGTGGCTGTACCGGATCCTGACGAACAGCTACATCAACACCTACCGCAAGAAGCAGCGCCAGCCCGCGGAGTACCCCACCGACGAGATCACCGACTGGCAACTGGCCGCGAACGCCGAGCATTCCTCGACCGGTCTGCGCTCGGCGGAGGTGGAGGCGCTGGAAAAACTTCCCGATAGTGAAATCAAACGGGCGCTCCAGGCGTTACCAGAAGAGTTCAGGCTGGCTGTGTATCTGGCCGACGTGGAAGGTTTCCCCTACAAGGAGATCGCGGACATTATGGAGACGCCGATCGGGACCGTGATGTCGCGCCTGCACCGTGGGCGACGCCAATTGCGCGGGCTCCTCGCCGACGTCGCCCGTGACCGCGGCATGCTGCGCGGCGACCAGGGTGTGGACGCCGGCGAGGAGGTGTCGTCATGACCACCAGTGACATCCGGTCCGACCCCGATCCGGGGCACAGCGACTGTGCGCTGGTCATCGCCGAGGTCTGGACCCTGCTGGACGGGGAAGTCACTGACGACACCCGCGATCGGTTACGGCACCACCTTGAGCAGTGCCCGGCCTGTCTGCGGCATTACGGGGTCGAGGAGCGGATCAAGGCGCTGATCGCCGCCAAGTGCAGTGGCGAACGCGCACCGTCCTACCTGGTGGAGCGGGTTCGGATGCAGATCAGCCGCACCACGATCATCCGGCATACCTAGGTTCCCGGCAGGACGAGAAAATACGCAGGCCGAGAAGCTACGCAGGTACAGAGAAGCCGGCGTCACCAATGAGTGTGACGCCGGCTTCTCTGGCTTTGTAGCGCTGGGCCTGCAGATCAGGCGTTCGGCCGATTGCCGTGATTGGCCTTGCTGTGCTTACGCGCGCGCTTCTTCCGGCCTCGCTTGGCCATGGTGATACCTCCGTTGTGACTGTCGCGGACTGCCGCCGCGGGTTCTCGCTACTTCTTCGCTGCGTCTTCGCTACGTTTCTTTAGTCTCTCACGGTGTCATGACCTGCCGGGCACCGGAGTGGTGTGGTTCGATAGGGGCATGGCCGAGGATGTGCGCGCTGAGATCGTGGCCAGTGTGCTTGAAGTCGTCGTTCGCAAGGGCGACCGGATCGGAGCCGGCGACACCCTGGTGCTGCTGGAGTCGATGAAAATGGAAATCCCGGTGCTCGCCGAGAACGCCGGCACCGTCACCGAGGTGAGTGTCTCCGTCGGCGACGTCATCCAGGCCGGGGATTTGATCGCCATCATCGAGTGAGCACCCTCGGCGACCTGCTGGCCGAGCACACCGTGCTCCCCGGCGGGGCCGTCGACCACCTGCACGCGGTGGTCGGCGAGTGGCAGTTGCTGGCGGACCTGTCGTTCGCCGACTATCTGATGTGGGTTCGCCGCGATGACGGCACCCTGGTCTGTGTGGCGCAATGTCGCCCGAACACCGCGCCCACCCTGGTGGTCACCGACGCGGTCGGCACCGTCGTCGCCGAGGGGGACCTGCACTCCCCGGTGCCGGTGCGCTACCGCGGGAGCGAGGTGGCGGTGCTCACCCGGCAGAGCGCCGGGAACGGGGCGGACAGCTCGTCACCGCTGGAAACCGCCTACCTGGACTGCGCGGACCACCTGCTGGCGATGGTGGGGGAGGGAAGCTTCCCCAATATCGCCGACCTGGCGATCTCCCGGTCCAGCCCCCGGGTCGGCGATGGGTTCATCCGCCTCGATGTCGACGGTGTGGTCGGTTACGCAAGCCCCAACGCGCTGTCGGCCTATCACCGGATGGGCCTGGCGTCCGAACTGGAGGGCCACAACCTCGTCGCGGTGACCCGTCCGCTGATCTCCGACCCCTTCGAAGCCCGGGAACTCGCCGAGCATGTCGGCGCGTCGGTGGCCGGCGGTGCGGGGATGCGACTGGAGATCGACGCCGGTGGCGCGACGGTGCTGTTGCGCACGCTGCCACTGGTGGTGGCGGGGCAGTCCGCGGGGGCGGCGGTACTGGTCCGCGACGTCACCGAGGTCAAGCGCCGGGATCGGGCGCTGCTGTCCAAGGACGCCACGATCCGGGAGATTCACCACCGGGTGAAGAACAACCTGCAGACCGTGGCAGCACTGCTGCGGTTACAGGCCCGGCGCACCAACAACGGCGAGGCCCGTGAGGCGCTGATGGAGTCGGTCCGGCGGGTCGCCGCGATCTCCCAGGTGCACGAGGCGTTGTCGATGTCGGTGGACGAGGAGGTCAACCTCGACGAGGTGATCGACCGGATTCTGCCGATCATGAACGACGTCGCCCGGGTCGACACCCCGATCCGGATCCGCCGGGAGGGCGCGATGGGCGTGCTTGATGCCGCCCGCGCGACCGCACTGGTGCTGGTGGTCACCGAACTGGTGCAGAACGCCGTCCAGCACGGATTCGAGCGGGCCGAACGCCAGGGCAGCGTGCTGATCCGGGCCGAGCGTTCCGCTCGCTGGCTCGACGTCGTGGTTCACGACGACGGCCGGGGGCTGCCGCCGGAGTTCGACCTGGAAACCTCAGATCGGCTCGGGTTGCAGATCGTGCGAACCCTGGTATCGGCGGAACTCGACGGCTCACTGACCATGTGCCCCGGCGCGGACGGCGGCACCGACGTGGTGCTGCGGGTACCGATCGGACGGCGGGGCCGGGCGCACTGACGCCGCACTGGCCGCGCCGGGACTCCCCGAAAGAATGCCGCAGAAAAAACCGCGGCCCCCGATTTCTCGGGGCCGCGGCCGGTTGCTTACGGGAGAGAGGCTCAGACGCTGGTGCGGGCCCGGGTGCGGGCGTTGCGACGCTTGAGCGCGCGACGCTCGTCCTCGCTCATGGCACCCCAGACGCCGGCGTCCTGACCGGAATCAAGCGCCCAGCTCAGGCACTCGGTGGTCACCGGGCACCGGTTGCAGACCAGCTTCGCCTCCGCGATCTGGGCCAGAGCCGGGCCGCTGTTCCCCACCGGGAAGAACAGTTCCGGATCCTCGTCGCGACAGACCGCCTTGTGGCGCCAATCCATTTTCCGCTACTCCTTACCTGGTGTGTGCGCGCGCAGGGCTAAGGGGTACCTTATGACCCTGGGCTCCGAGAGAGGGCTCCGAGAGCTCGCACACAAACTGTGTTGTGCTGTTGCATTGATGCTGTCACAGCCTCGTTATATGTCAACAGAACTTTCTTAAACCGTGGGCAACGTCACTCTTTGTTGCATTCGGCGGATTTCTCGGGTTCAGTCCGGCGCGACGACGGCCAGCGCGTGCGGCGCCGACGTGAACGTCATTTCCTCGCGCAGTCCCAGGAAATCCCCGTCTACCTGGCACGATACCGGTCGTGCGGCGGTGATCCGGACCCAGGTCAGGTCGTCCTCCCGCAGGAGGTGGCGCGCCGTGATCACGGCCTTCTTCGACAGCATCCGGCGGACCAGCAGCAGGTTTGCGACCACGTTCATGCTGTTGACGGCGAAAAGACCCAGGCCGGTCTCGAAGGTGGTGTCCGGGTTGGTCCACACCGGGCGGGCGTTGGCATAGGTCCACGGGCTGGCGTTGGAGACGAACGCGAAATGCACCCCGGCCACCGGCTCGCGGTCCGGCAGGTGCACGGTGAGTGCGGGCTCGGAGCGGGCGTTGGACAGCATCTCGCGCAACGCGATGCGGATATAGCGGCCGGCGGTGACCTTGCGACCCTTGGCGCGCTGGGCCTCGACTGCCGCCACCACGTCCCCGTCCACACCCATGCCTGCGGTGAACACCGCCCAGCGTTCGCCGCAGTCCATCAGGCCGATACGCCGCCACGGATCCCCGGCGCGGTGCACGCCGAGCAGGTCGATCAGCTGGTTGGTGGCCTCGGTGGGGTCGGAGCTGATGCCCAGAGCGCGGGCGAAGACGTTGGCGGAGCCGCCCGGTACCACCGCGACGGCGGGCAACACGGCCGGGTCGGGCAGTGCGCCGCCGGGCTTGCCCAGCAGTCCGTTCACCACTTCGTTCACGGTGCCGTCCCCGCCGTGCACGATGATCACGTCCACCCCGTCGGCGTTGGCCTGCTCGGCGATCTCGATGGCGTGGCCGCGATGGTCGGTATGGGCGACGGTGAGGCGCACGCGGCTCTCCAGGGCGTGCGCCAGCAGATCCCGCCCAGCCGGGGTGGTGGAGGTGGCGTTGGGATTCACGATCAGCACGGCGCGCACGGACTCTCACCCTATCGGGATCCGCATCGGGATGACGCCCTGTGATGTTGCTGGGAGTTCGGCGGGTGACTGGCCCCGGAGCGGTTCAGTCAGCAGGATGGGGACAAGTCTCCACCGCCACCGACCCCCCTGGTGTGGTGTGAGGCGACGGGACGGTCACCGCTTGCTGGAGTGGTGACCGTCCCCCCTTTTCTCGGGTCGTTCTAGTCTGTGCGCATGACATCGCTGCCCCCGGTGACCGTTCGGCGTGCGGCGGTCCTGGTCGGACTGCAGGGGGCGATCGGCGCGGTGGCGGCCGTGGTGTTCGTCGTCCGTGGCCTGGCCGGGGCGGACCGGCACATCGTCGACGGCTACGGCAACGCGATGTGGTTCGCCGTGGTCGGCGGGGGCGTCCTGGCCGCCGCCTGGGCGCTGTGGACCGGCCGGCGGTGGGGGCGCGGACTGGCGGTGTTCGCGCAGATGCTGATCCTGCCGGCGACCTGGTACGCCGGGGTGGGCTCGCATCGTTGGGGCTATGCCGTACCGATCGCCGCGGTGTCGATCGCCGTGCTGGTGCTGCTGTTCAGTCCGAGTACGTTGAAATGGATTGCCGGCCAGACGGATTCGGGTCAGTCAGGCTCTCCCTAGTCCGCTTCGGCCGCCAGTGCGGACAATTCCGGCCCGGACACCCGGTAGCCGATCCACTCCGCGAGTTGTTTCCCGCCGACGGCGTCATAGAGGGCGATCGCGTCGACGTTCCAGTCCAGCACCGCCCAACCGAGTCGGCTGTACCCGTTGTCCACGCACTCCCGGGCCAGCCTGGCGAGCAAGGCGCGCGCCAGACCGCGGCGGCGGAAGTCCGGGCGGACGAATAGGTCCTCGAGGTGAATCCCGGCCACCCCGTCCCAGGTGGAGAAGGTCCGGAACCACAATGCCACCGCCGCCACCCGGTCGTCCTCCTCGGCGATGAGGCAGCGGGCGGTCGGGTCCTCGCCGAACAGTGCTGTGGTGATCTGTGCCTGAGTTACCAAGCATTGATCAGCCGCCTGCTCGAATTCCGCCAGTTCACGGATCATCGCGACGATCTCCACCTCGTCACCCGCTCGGGCTGGGCGGATATGCACAGTCATCGGATACACACACTCACTCGGTCGCTCCCAACGCGCGCAGGATGGTCCGGAACTTCGTCGTGGTCTCGGCAACCTCGGCGTCCGGGTCGGACTCGGCCACGATGCCGCCGCCGGCCAGGGCCAGCGCACTGCGCCGGTCGGCGGACACCTCGGCGCCCCGGATGGCCACCACCCAGCGGCCGTCGCCGCGGGCGTCGCACCAACCGACCGCACCGGCGTAGAAGCGGCGACCACCCTCGAGTTCGGCCACCAGATCCACGGCGTCGGCGGTGGGCACTCCGCCGACGGCGGGGGTGGGGTGCAGTGCCAGCGCGAGATCCAGTGCGGTGGTGGACTTCCCCCGCAGTACGCCGCGGATCGGCGTGGCCAGGTGCCAGAGTGCTCCGGTGCTGCTGAGTTGGGGTTCGTCGGCGATGTCCAGCCGGGAGCACAGCGGTGCCAGGGCGTCGCGCATGGTCTCGACGACCAGGCGATGTTCGTGACGGTCCTTGGCCGACGCGGCCAGCGACGCCGCACTCGCGGCGTCCTCGCCGGGGTCGGCGCAGCGCGGGGCGGACCCGGCGAACGGCTGGCAACTCACCCGGTCGCCGAACCGGGCCACCAGCAACTCCGGGCTGGCACCTACCAGCATGGCCCCGGCGTACCCGTCACCGGCGGGGGAGAGGTCGGCGAGATAGCCGGTGGCGTCGGGGTCGGCCGCGGTCAGCCGGCCCAGGATCGCCGTCGGCTCCAGAGCCCCGTCCGAAGCGAGGAGCAGCGCCCGGGCCAGCACCACCTTCTCCAGCGGGTCGGCCGGGTCGCGGAGTCGCCGCAGCGCGGCCTGCACCCGGGCGCGGTGCTCGTCGGCGGAGGGCAACATCTGGGCGATCCGGACCCCGGGCAGCGTGTCGGATAGCGGCGGCAGCCGGTCATGGACGCGATCCGGGGTCAGCAGCGCGGCGGGGCCACGGAGGTCGAATGGCAATGCGCCCACGATCAATTCGGCCGAACCGTCGCGCAGCGCGCGGGCGGCCTCGGCGGGATCCCGGTACGCGGCGCGGGCGCCGTCGGCGACGACGGTCCCGGTGGGCCCACTGAGGACGAACGTGGGGGCGATCACGTTCCGGCGACCGCTTCACGGTGGCTGGTCAGGCCGAGGGCCGACAGTTGGCGCAGGCCGTATTCGAAGCCGCACACCGATACCGCGGCGGTGCCGAACCCGTACCGGGCCCCTTCGCGCAGCGGTTGCTCCACCCATCGGGTGATCACCGACCGGGAGAAGTGTCCGTGGCTGACGAACACCACATCGCGCTCGGCCATCTGGTCCATCGCGTAGGCCACCGCCTGGTCGGCGCGCATGCTGACCTGGTCGACGCTCTCGCCGCCCGGGCAGCCGTAGGTCCACAGCAGCCAGCCGGGGGTGCCGGTGCGGATTTCGTGGGTGGTCAGGCCCTCGTAGTCGCCGTAGTCCCATTCGGCCAGCAGCGGGGAGATCTCGTCGACGCTCAGCCCGGCCAGTTCCGCGGTGGCGATCGCGCGCCGCCGCGGGCTGCTGACCACCAGGGGGTTGTCCAGGTTCAGGCGTTCGAGGGTCTGCGCGGCCAGCCGGGCCTGCTCGCGGCCGCGGTCGGTGAGGTCGAGGTCGGTGTGGCTGGTGTGTTTGCGGTCCCGCGACCATTCGGTCTCACCGTGCCGGAGCAGGACCAGACGATGATTGCCGACACTCACGCTCACCGATTCTGCCCGAACCTGACAGGATGGTCGGCGTGACCCGAGTGCTGGCGGTGGCGAATCAGAAGGGCGGGGTGGCCAAGACCACCACGGTGGCCTCCCTGGGGGCGGCGTTCGCCGAACTGGGTCAGCGGGTGCTGCTGGTGGACCTCGACCCACAGGGCTGCCTGACCTTTTCGCTGGGCACCGACCCGGACAAGCTGTCGGTCTCGGTCCACGAGGTGCTGCTCGGCGACGTCGAGCCGGACGCGGCACTTGTGGTGACCCCGGAGGGCATGACGCTGCTGCCGGCCAATATCGACCTGGCGGGTGCGGAGGCGATGCTGCTGATGCGGGCCGGCCGGGAGTACGCGCTGAAGCGGGCGCTGGCCAAACTCGCCGCCGACGGGCCGGGCTTCGACGTGGTGGTCATCGACTGCCCACCGTCGCTCGGTGTGCTCACCCTCAACGGGCTGACCGCCGCCGACGAGGTGATCGTGCCGTTGCAGTGCGAGACACTGGCGCACCGCGGGGTGGGCCAGTTCCTCCGGACCGTGGCCGATGTCCAGCAGATCACCAACCCCAATCTGCGGCTGATCGGCGCCCTGCCCACGCTGTACGACGCCCGCACCACGCACAGCCGCGACGTGCTGTTCGACGTCGCCGACCGCTACGCACTGCCGGTGCTGGCACCGCCGATCCCGCGCACCGTCCGTTTCGCCGAAGCCAGCGCCTCGGGCTCCTCAGTGCTCTCGGGCCGCAAGAACAAGGGTGCCCAGGCCTATCGGGAGCTGGCGACTTCGCTTCTGGCACATTGGAAGTCGGGTAAGGCACTGCCGACGTTCAGCCCGGAGATCTAACCCCCGCGCGCGGTCGGGCCGCGCACGGCGAAGGCTAGCCGGGGCCGAAGGCGGCCACCGTGTCGCCGCGCTGTTCGAACACCATCGAGCCCAGTACGGCCGGCAGCACCGCCCCGGAGCCCTCCGGATGCGTCAGCGGAATCACCCGCTGCCTGCTGCCGTCGAGGGGGTCGTGGACCGCCAGGCCGTCGGCGACCGGGATCAGCAGCGAGCCCGACATCACCGCCGCCGGACCCAGGGCGGGGGTGTCGATGGTGTAGCGGTAGCCCAGCCGATTGTCGAAAACCACCACCGCCGAACCGGTCCACCAGGTCAGGAAGTCCCCGGCCCGGGTCAGCGCCGGCGCCCGGCCCTCCACCGTCGGCGCGACCCGCAGCGGTGTGCCCGAGATTTTGGCTCCGGTGTCGTCGTAGATGGCGACCTCGGGTCGTGGGATCGGCAGGTACACCGCGGTCGTGGTGCCGGCAACGGCCAAGACGCGGGCGTCGGAATCGACTGTCAGACCAGGCAGTTCGATGTGCTTGACCGCCGGCTCGTCCTCCTCCTTGGCCGGTGTGATCAGGCTCAGCCGCAGGTCCTTCTCGCCGGGGCAGGCTTCCAGCACGGCACCGGCGGCATCGCTGGCGGCCGCCGACATCAGGGCGCACCCCTTCCCGACGGCGGTGTTGACCGGCTTCACCCGGGCGTCGATTTCGCCGTAGGAGAAGATCCGCACCAGGTCCGAGCGCCACAGTTCCATCCGGGTCGCGCCGTAGGACAGCACCGCGCTGCCGTCGGAGCTGACCACCACCTGCTTGTCGGCGTAGCTGGTGCGGGTGGGCCCGCGCCGGCCACTACCGGCGGTGACCGTGCTCACCTGCCCGCAGCCCCGGATATCGGGGTACACCGCCACGGCGAGGTCGTAGATGTAGGACACCGCGCACAGGTCGGTATCGCGGGCGTAGCTCCACCGCTGATCGCCGGTCTCCGGGTTGCGGCCGGCCATCTCCCGGCCCGCGCCGGTCACCACGGTGCCGTTGACCACCACCGGCTGCAGGGTCTTCGGGCTCGGAGCCGTCCAGCGCTGCTTGAGGGTGCCCGGAACCCCTTGGGCCGGTTTGACATTCGGCGCAGGCGCGGTGGCCGGGTGGAACTGGGTGGCGCGAGCCGAACTGTGCCACCAGATCAGCGTGACGAACAGCGCGATGACGACGGCGATCGCCGCGGCGGCGATCAGATCGCCTCGGGTGCGGCGTTCGGGTCGGACCATCTGGTCAGTTGGCGGTGACGGCGCCCGCCCCGGAGGGCTTGCGCGGGCCGCGCCGGCGCCGGCGGCGACGGGCCTGACCGTCACCGGACTCCGCTCCCGCGGCAGAGGTCAGAGCCGTCGACTGCACCTCGGCGGTGGTCGCCGTCTGCTCACCGTTTCCGGCGCCGGACTTGCCGCCGCGGGTGCGCTGCCGTGAGCGGGTGCGGGCCGGGCGCGGCTCGGAGGTCCCCCGGGTCTCGGAGTTGATCGAGCCCGAGTTCCGCGACGAGCCTCCACCGGAGGTCCGCGACGAACCCCCGCCGGAAGTGCGGGCCGACCGGGTTCCCCTGGCGGCCCGCGCGGCCCCCACGGTCCCGGCGGCCTCGGCCGGAATGCCGAGTTCGGCGTAGAAGTGCGGCGAACTGGAGTAGGTCTCGGCCGGATCTGCGCAGTCCAGGTTGAGCGCCTTGTTGATCATCGACCAGCGTTCGAGTTCGTCCCAGTCGACCAGCGTGATCGCGATACCGGTCTTGCCGGCCCGGCCGGTGCGGCCGATGCGGTGCACGTAGGCCTGCTCGTCCTCGGGGATCTGGTAGTTGATGACGTGCGTGATGTCGTCGATGTCGATGCCCCGGGCCGCGACGTCCGTCGCCACCAGCACATCGACCTCGCCGCTGCGGAACCCGGCGAGCGCCTTCTCGCGGGCCACCTGGCCGAGGTCACCGTGCACCGCGCCGACCTTGAAACCGCGCTCGGCGAGCTCGTCGGCCACCTTCTGGGCGGTGCGCTTGGTGCGGGTGAAGATCATCGTCGCGCCGCGGCCCTCGGCCTGCAGGATGCGGGCGACCATCTCGACCTTGTCCAGCGCGTGCGCGCGGTAGGCGAACTGCTCGGTGGTGTCGTGGGTGGCCGCGCCCTGCACGCCCTCGGCCCGGATATGGGTGGGCTGGTTCATGAAGGTGCGGGCCAGGGTGATGATCGGGCCCGGCATGGTGGCCGAGAACAGCATCGACTGCCGGTCGTCGGGGATCCGGCTCAGGATCCGCTCGATATCGGGCAGGAAGCCCAGGTCGAGCATCTCGTCGGCTTCGTCGAGCACCAGCACCGACAGCCCGCCGAGTTGCAGGTGACCCTGCTGGGCGAGGTCGAGCAGCCTGCCCGGGGTGCCCACCACGACGTCCGCGCCCTGCTGCAGCGACTCGATCTGCGGCTCGTAGGGGCGGCCGCCGTAGATGGCGACCACCGACAGCGGTCGGCCGCCGCTGCCGGATGTCGGCGACTCCGCGCCTCCGTCGGCCTTCAGGTACTTTGCGGCGCCGGTGAGGTCGCCGTGCACCTGGATGCACAGTTCGCGGGTGGGAACCACCACGAGAGCGCGGGGCGCGCCGTTGAGCGGCCGGGTGCCGTCGCCGCCGGTGGCGATCCGGTGCAGCAGGGGCACGCCGAAGGCGAACGTCTTGCCCATCCCGGTGCGGGCCTGGCCGATCAGATCATCGCCGGCCAGCGCCAACGGGAGGGTGAGTTCCTGGATGGCGAAGGCGTGTTCGATGCCGTTCTCGGCCAGTGCGCGGACGATCTCCTCGCGGACGCCGAGGTCGGCGAAACTCATCTTGGTGTCGTCATGCGCGGTGGTGTGGGTATGCAGATGGGTCATGGGGTTTCCTCGTACTCGTGGCACTCGCTGCTGGAGTGCGGTGCGGTTCTCCACTTGTTTCCAAGCGCGCACGAGTTGTGGATTTCCCCTACCGGGACCGGGCCGCACGCCGTGACGGCGGGCCAGTGCGTGCACGCACATTTCCGTGGAACCTGAAGTTCCGGCTCCCATGGTACCTGGCTACAGTGAGTTCATGGGTGCTGGCACGGGCGACACGGCGGCACCCCGCACCGTCCCGGCCGACCATCCCGGCGTCAACGAGCTGTTCGCGCTCCTGGCCTACGGCGAGGTGGCGGCGTTCTACCGGCTCACTGACGAGGCCCGGATGGCGCCGGATCTCCGCGGCCGGATCAACATGGCCCGGATGGCCGCTGCCGAGATGGGCCACTACGGGGTGCTGCACCAGACCCTCGAGTCGCGCGGTGTCGACGTGCTGTCGGCGATGGTGCGCTACGCCCCGGCGCTGGAGAACTACCACCGGCTGACGATGCCCAGCACCTGGTTGGAGGCGCTGGTCAAGACCTATGTCGGGGATGCGATGGCCGCCGACCTCTACCTGGCGCTGGCTGGTTCGCTGCCCGATGAGATCGCCGATGTGGTGCGCGCCGTTCTCGCCGAGACGGTGCACTCCCAGTTCGTCGTCGCCGAGGTGCGCGCGGCGGTGACGTCCAGCGGTCGGCAGCGCAGTCGGCTGGCGCTGTGGTCACGCCGGTTGCTGGGTGAGGCCGTCACCCAGGCCCAGTTCGTGCTCGCCGACCACGACGAACTCGTCGACCTGGTGCTGGCGGGCTCCAGCGGGCTGGGGCAGATGACGGACTTCTTCGATCGGATGCAGCGCACGCACGACGAGCGGATGCGTAACCTCGGCCTGGCCTGAGCAGGCCTGAGTGTCGCACGGACCGTTAGCGGTTGCAGCTGGTGGTGGGGGAGTAGTCGGTCCGGGAGGCCACCGTCGTGCCCGCGGCATCGGTGATCCAGCAGTTCAGCTGGCTACCGCGGCTCTTGGCGTAGACGTAGTTCACCGGCAGGGCCGGGGTCATGGTCAGGTGCCACGGCAGGGTGACGTTCTCGAGGGTCTGCAGCGTGCCGGTCTCATCGGCGTAGATCACGGTCACCGGGTCGTCGTCGCGCTGGTTACCGGCGATGGTGTAGACCACCTGACGCAGATCGACCTGCGGTTGCGCGGCGGTGACCGGAGCGGGTACCTGGACCGGTCGTTCCAGCGTGGCCGCCTGGTCCGTCACCTCCTGGTTCGTCACCGCCTGGGGGACGGCCGATGCTTCTGAAACGGCCTGCGGATCCGGGGCGGCCGGGGTCTCGGTGCCGACGGTGGCGATGACGGTGCGCGGCGCGGTGCGGCTGTCCTCGATCGCCGCCGACGCGCCCGTCTTGATGACGTAGGTGGTCGCCAGCGCGGTCACCAGCAGGCCGGTGCCGGTCAGCACCACCCGGGGCCACTGGCGGGCATGCCGGCGACCTGCCTCCGCAACTCCCGGGTTGTCACGCACATCGCCAAAGCTAGGAGCAGATCGCCCCCCGCCGAAGGCGCGCACGCGGACGTTGTCATGCTGTAACCGCAGCTTGACGCAACTGTGCGCCGAGCGGGCAGCTAGCCTGCTCGTGAGCCGATAGGAAAGGGGCCGGTGTGGAGGTCAAGATCGGGGTCTCGGACAGCCCGCGGGAACTTGTGTTCAACAGTTCGCAGACACCCGAAGAGGTCGAGGAACTGGTGCGGGCGGCGCTGGCCGGTGACGCGTCGGCGGTGCTGAGCCTCTCCGACGAGAAGGGCCGCCGATTCCTGGTCCAGACCTCGCGGATCGCGTACATCGAGATCGGGGCGGCGGACGTGCGCCGGGTCGGATTCGGGATCGCCGCCCAGTCCTGACGTGAGCAGTCCGGGCGAACGCCCGGACTGCTCAGCGCGCCAGGGGGACGTGCGACAGCCCGCCCCAGGCGAAGGCCACCGTGCCCTCGACGGCGTCCTCCTTGGAGATCGGCCGGTCGGAGTCCAGCCAGTACTGCGCGCAGTCCGCGCTGATCCCCACCAGGCCCACGGCGATCATCCTGGCGCGGTGCGCCTCCAGTCCGGAATCGCGGCTGATCAGGTCGAACACCGCGTCGGTGCAGGCCTCGGTGGCCACCTTCACCTGCGCGGCCACCTGGGGTTCGGCGACGTAGTCGTTCTTGAAGATCAGCCGGTAGCCCTGGCTGTCATGCTCGATGAAGTCGAAGAAGGCCTGGACGGCGGCGCGCAGGCGCTGCCGGTTGTCGGTGGTGGTGCGCAGCGCCTGCCGGACGCTGGACACCAGGATGTCCACGTGCTGCTGCAGTACCGCCAGGTAGAGGTCCAGCTTGCTGGAGAAATGCTGGTAAAGCACCGGTTTGCTGACCCCGGCCCGATCGGCGATCTCATCCATCCCGGCGGCGTGGTAGCCGCGGTCGACGAACACGTCGCTGGCAGCCGCCAGCAACTGCTCGCGGCGTTCACCGCGAGGCAGCCGCCCGCCCGGGCGGACGGATCTCCGGGCGCCGGAGTCCGCCAGATTCCTCATCCGGCCGACATTACTCCCGCGCTGGTATCGGACACATCGCCGTCCCCGTCGGTCGCGCCATCCTGGCGGGCGCCGGTCGCGCCATCCTGGCGGGCGTCGGTCGCGCCATCCTGGCACTGAGTCCGATTTGTGCCATCCTGGCACGGTGACCAATCCGCCCGGGCCCGACGGAGGCGGTCGTGTCCCGGTGCTGCGCAGCGATTGGAACGAGCCGCTGCGTGCCCAGCGCGACCCGCTTGCCGGTGAATCCGGCCGCCCGCGGTCCAACCGCGACGAGCACCGTGCACTGCGCAAACAGAGTTGGCTGGGCCGGTTCGTCACCACCTACGGCTGGCGGGCCTACGCACTGCCGGTGCTGGCGGTGGTGACCATCGTCGTGCTCTACCAGACCGTCACCGGCACCACTGCGCCCGTCGGGGAGGACTCCGAGGTCGCCGGCCCACCGACCATCGGCTCGGCCGGCACGACCATCATCGGCGCCCCGCCACGCGGGATGACCGAGTTCGACGCCGATCTGCCCACCGGTGTGCTGCCCGACGGCGGCAGGTTCACCGAGGCCGGGGAGAAGACCTGGCGGATCGTCCCGGGTACCACGGAGAAAGTCGGCGAGGGCACCGCCAAGACCTTCACCTACACCGTCGAGGTCGAGAACGGGATCGACACCACGGCGTTCGGCGGCGACGAGGCCTTCGCCCTGATGGTCACCGAGACCCTGGAGAACCCCAAGAGCTGGACGCACAACCCGCAGTTCGCCTTCCGCCGCGTCGACACGCTGCCCCCCGGGGAGAAGCCGGACTTCCGGGTCTCGCTGACCACCCCGATGACGGTGCGCGAGGGCTGCGGCTACGAGATCGAGATCGAGACGTCCTGCTACAACCCGGTGTACGGCCCTGACTCCGAGCCCCGGGTGTTCATCAATCTGGCCCGGTGGGTGCGCGGGGCGGTGCCGTTCCAGGGCGATATCGGCTCCTACCGGCAGTACCTGATCAACCACGAGGTCGGCCACGCCATCGGCTACACCACCCACGAGCCCTGCGAGAAGAACGGCGGACTGGCGCCGATCATGATGCAGCAGACCTTCTCGACATCGGACAACGACGCCGCGCGGTTCGACCCGGGCTCGGTCAAGCCCGACGGTAAGACCTGCCGATTCAACCCCTGGCCGTACCCGATCGCCTGATCCTGATGCTGCCGCTGGTGCCGCCCGCCGCCGCGCTGACCACCGCCGAACTGGCCCGCTACGGCCGGCAGGTCATCCTGCCCGAACTCGGCGATATCGGGCAGCGGCGGCTGAAGAACGCCCGGGTGCTGGTGGTCGGCGCCGGTGGGCTGGGCTCACCCACCTTGCTCTACCTGGCCGCGGCGGGGGTCGGCACCCTCGGGATCGTCGACGACGACGTGGTCGAGGAGTCCAACCTGCAGCGCCAGGTCATCCACGGCACCTCCGACGTCGGACGGCCCAAGGCCCGCAGCGCCCGCGACTCGATTGCCGAACTCAACCCGCTGGTAGCCGTGCGGGTGCACGAGTCCCGGCTGACATCCGCCAATGCCGTTGAGTTGTTCGGCGACTACGACCTGATCATCGACGGCAGCGACAACTTCGCCACCCGCTACCTGGTCAACGACGCCGCGGTACTCGCGCACAAGCCCTACGTCTGGGGATCGGTTCTCGGGTTCTCCGGCCAGGTGTCGGTCTTCTGGGAGGACGCCCCCGCCGGTCCGGCGGGCGAGTGCCGCGCGGTGAACTACCGCGACCTCTACCCGGCACCCCCGCTAGGCCCGGTGCCGTCCTGCGCCGAGGGCGGGGTCCTGGGGCTGGTGTGCGCCTCGGTGGCCTCGATCATGGGCACCGAGGCGGTCAAGGTGATCACCGGGATCGGCGAGCCGCTGCTGGGCCGGCTGATGATCTACGACGCCCTCACGATGACCTACCGCACCATCGCAATCCGCAAGGACCCGCAGGCCGCGCCTATCGCCGGCCTGGCCGACGACGGCCAGGAGACGGCGGTGGCGGAGGCCGGCGGGATCACCCCACACGAACTTCATGACCTGCTGGCCGGCGGCGCGCCCGTCGTCCTCGTCGACGTTCGCGAACCCGCCGAGTGGGAGATCAACCGCATCGACGGCGCGGTGCTGATCCCGGCGGCCGCCCTCGAGACCGACGCCGGACGGGCGCTCATCGCCGCCGAGGGCATCCCGGTGTTGTACTGCAAGACCGGCGTTCGCTCGGCCGCCGCGCGGGCCGCGCTGGTTCGGGCCGGGTTCAGCGGGGCGCGGCATCTGCGTGGCGGCATCGTGGCTTGGGCGCGGCAATTCGATGCCGACATGGCGATGTACTGAAGCGGTGTTCGCCCCGGCACGCTTTACGCTGGCCCTGTGACCGATGAGCGCCCGCCTGAGCACGTGATGGCGGCGTTCGGTCTCAAGGGCGGCGATCCCGTGCCGAGCGGGGAGGGCTGGCGCAGCGGGGAGGTCGTGGTGTCCCTGGTGCCCGACCACGCCCGCGCCGCCTGGTCGGCGAAGATTCGCGAGACGTTGTTCGTCGACGGGCTGCGGCTGGCCCGGCCGGTACGCTCCACCGACGGCCGCTACGTCGTCTCCGGGTGGCGCGCCGACACCTACGTCGCCGGCAGCCCCGAACCCCGGCATGACGAGGTCATCTCGGCGGGCATCCGGCTGCACGAGGCGACCGCCGACATCGAACGGCCGCGTTTCCTCACCCGCGCACCGGTCCCGCCGTGGACCGATGTCGACGTGTTCATCGCCGCCGACCGGGCGGCCTGGGAGGATCGCCCGCTGCAGGCTCTGCCGCTCGGTGCGCCGAAGGTGCCCGATACCGAGGAGCGCCGGCGCTGTGTGGAGGTGGTCGGCCAGCTGGCCGGTCTGCGCAAGGCGACCACGAGCCCCAGCCAGCTGGTGCACGGCGACCTCTACGGCACGGTGCTGTTCGCGGGCGCCGCCGCCCCGGGCATCACCGACATCACGCCGTACTGGCGGCCCGCGGCTTGGGCGGCCGGGGTGGCCGTCATCGACGCGCTGTCTTGGGGCGAAGCCGACGACGGCCTCGTCGAGCGCTGGGACGACCTCCCGGAGTGGCCGCAAATGTTGTTGCGGGCGTTGATCTTCCGGCTGTCCGTTCATGCCCTGCACCCGCGTTCGACGCCGGAGGCCTTCCCGGGCCTGCTGCGCACGGCCGCGGTGGTGCGGATGATGCTCTAGACGGGGCCGCGTGCTCCGCAACGAACAGGGCCCCGGTCGGCCTCAGTCGAAGCGGTGCCGCACCTTCCCGAGTGGAACCCGGCCGCCCTCGGTCGGGACGCCCTCGGCGCGCAGCAGGGCCAGTTGGCCGTCCGCCAGGTGCGCCGCCGGTCGGCCGGACGCCCCGAGAACGCGGTGCCACGGCAGATCGTGGGAGTCGGTCCGCATGATCCAGCCGACGATGCGGGGGCTGGAAAGCTCTGCCGCGCAGGCGATGTCACCGTAGGTCGCGACCCGTCCGGGCGGAATCCCGGCGACCAGAGCCCGCACCCGCTCAACCTGGTCGTCGGTGATACGCGCCACTACCCGAGCAGGCCGCGGATCACGGCGGCGGTCTGGGCGGGCTGCACCTGGGCGACCATATGCTGACAGGCGGCCTCGATCAGGGTGAAGTCCGCACCTAGGTGCCCGGACAGGGCGTCGATCAGCGCCTCGGTCACATACGGCGGGTTCTGAAAAGCCGCACGTACCAACGTCGTCGGGGTTCCCCGGCGCGGCAGCGCGATGTCGCGGGCAAGTTCGCTCCAGTAGGACACCGCCGCCGGCAGGCACACCCGCCAGCCGTAGCGTCCGTTGGGCAGCGCGATCAGATGCTCGTCGATGTCCTCGTCGAGTACCGCCGGCGGAACGTCCGACCACACCCCGGTGGATTTCTCGACGCGCGCCTCGGCCCGATCGGTGTAGTCCGGGGAGGCCAGCATCGCCTCGGCGATCTCCCGCATCCACTGCCCGTCCAGGGCGACGGCGGGATCCAGCAGCACCAGACCGGAGACCAGGTCCGGGCACTGGGCGGCCAGGTGCAGGGCGACCGCGCAGCCGAACGAGTGCCCGACCACCAGCACCGGGCCGTCGGCCTCGTTCTCCACGCAGGTGCCCAGCGCCGCCACATTGGCGTCGATCGTCCACGGCGCGGCGTCGGTGGAATGACCGTGGCCGATCAGATCCGGCGCCAAAACCTCCACGTCCGGCAGGTACTCGGTGGCCAGGTGACGCCAGCGCCGGCCGTGTCCGGTCAGTCCGTGGATCATCAGGACGCGGACCGGGCCGGGTGGACCCCAGCGGTTCAGGTGTAGCACGCGGCCCATGCTGCCAGACTGAGGACATGAGTTCCGTTGAGAGGCAATCGCTCACTCTGCGCAGCCTGGGGGCGGCCGGCACCGTCACCGGCTCCAAGCACCTGCTGGAGACCGACGACGCCCGGATCCTGGTCGACTGCGGTCTGTTCCAGGGGGTCAAGAACCTGCGCGAACTCAACTGGGCCCCGCTGGCCGTCGACCCGGACGCGATCGACGCGGTCGTCCTCACACATGCCCACCTCGATCACACCGGCTATCTGCCGCGGTTGGTCCGCAACGGTTTCACCGGCCCCATCATCTGCACCGAGGGGACCGCCGCGGTCGCCGAGATCATCCTCCGGGACAGTGCCTACCTGCAGGAACGCGATGCGGCGTTCATGAACAAGCACAAGTCCAGCAAGCACCACCCGGCGCTGCCGCTCTACGACAGCGACGACGCACAGCACACAGTGGAGTTGTTCACCACCCGGCCGTTCGGGGCGGAGTTCGAGGTGCCCGGGACCGGGGCGTCGGTGACCTTCCGGCGCGCCGGTCACATTCTCGGTGCGTCGACGGTGGACTTGGCCTGGCACGGTCGGCGGATCGTCTTCTCCGGGGACCTGGGCCGCTACGACGACCCGGTGATGCTCGACCCGGACCCGGTGCCGGCCGCGGACTACCTGGTGATGGAGTCCACCTACGGCGACCGGGTGCATGAGCGCACCGATCCGGCCGAGGTGCTGGCCGGGGTCGTTCAGGCGACGGTGCGCCGCGGCGGGACGGTCCTCGTGCCGGCCTTCGCGGTCGGCCGGGCCCAGACGTTGCTGTACTACCTGTGGCAGTTGCGGAACGCCGGCCGGCTGCCGGACATCCCGATCTATCTGGACTCGCCGATGGCGATCAACGCCAGTGAACTGCTGGGCAGATTCCCCGACGACCACCGCCTGCCGCCGGAGGTGTACCAGGGTATGCGCGATATGGCCTCCTACACCCGCGACGCCGAACAGTCCATGAGGATCTCGGCGAGCAAGGACCCCAAGATCGTCATCTCGGCCAGCGGGATGGCCACCGGCGGACGAATCCTGCACCACCTCAAGGCATTCGCGCCCGACCCGCGCAACACCGTGATGATCACCGGCTATCAGGTCCCGGGTACCCGCGGCGCGGCCATCGCGGCAGGCCAGCGCCAGATCCGGATCTTCGGCGAGTGGGTCTCGATCAACGCCGAGGTGGCCGATCTCGCCATGCTGTCCGCGCACGCCGACGCCGACGAACTGATCCGATGGGCCTCCGGGTTCGCCAGTCCGCCGCGGCAGGTGTTCGTCGTGCACGGCGAACCCCAGCCTGCCGATACCCTGCGGCTTCGGCTCGACCGCGAGTTCGGCTGGCCGGGAACGGTGTCCCGGCAGGGACAGGCATTCGGTCTGTAATTTGCTGTGGCCCTGGGCCGTATCCCCGTCGCGGGTGCCGGTCGGGCGCTAGCATCCTGTCCGACGTGAGGGGATGCCGATGACCGCCGGGCAGCGCAGGGACCGGACGCACTGGCTGTACGTGGCCGTCATCGTCGCGGTGGTGGCCGGGGTGGCCGTCGGCCTGATCGCGCCCGGGGTCGGCACCAGCCTCAGTGTGCTGGGAACGATGTTCGTCAGCCTCATCAAGATGATGATCGCGCCGGTCATCTTCTGCACGGTGGTGCTCGGGATCGGGTCGGTGGCCAATGCGGTGACGGTCGGCCGGATCGGCGGGCTGGCCTTCGGCTATTTCCTGGTGATGTCGACCTTCGCGCTGGCCATCGGCTTGGTGGTCGGCAATCTGCTGCATCCCGGCGACGGGCTCAAGCTCACCGAATCGCTGGCCGCCAAGGGCGCGCAACTGGCGCAGAAGTCCCAGGAGTCCGGCGGGGTGGTGGACTTCATCACCGGGATCATCCCCTCCACGCTGTTCTCCACGCTGACCACGGGCAACGTGCTCCAGGCGCTGTTCGTGGCGTTGCTGGTGGGATTCGCGATCCAGGGGCTGGGGCCGACCGGCGCGCCGATCCTGCGGGCGGTGGAGCACCTGCAACGGCTGGTGTTCCGGGTCCTGGTGATGGTGTTGTGGGCGGCGCCCATCGGTGCGTTCGGCGCGATCGCCGGCGTGGTCGGCCAGACCGGGTGGCGCGCGGTGACCAGCCTGGCGGTGCTGATGGCGGGCTTCTACCTGACCTGCGCGGTGTTCGTCTTCGTGGTGCTCGGGCTGTTGTTGCGGGTGGTGTCGGGGGTGTCCATCTTCGCGCTGATCCGTTACCTGGCCCGGGAATACATCCTGATCATCGCGACCTCGTCGTCGGAGTCGGCGTTACCGCGGCTGATCGCCAAGATGGAGCATCTCGGGGTGCAGCAGAGCACGGTCGGGGTGGTGGTTCCCACCGGGTACTCGTTCAACCTCGACGGGACCGCCATCTACCTGACCATGGCGTCGATCTTCATCGCCGATGCGTTGGGCGACCCGTTGTCGGTTGGGGAGCAGGTCGGTCTGCTTCTGTTCATGATGATCGCGTCCAAGGGGGCGGCGGGGGTCAGCGGTGCTGGCCTGGCGACCCTGGCCGCGGGCCTGCAGGCGCACCGTCCGGAACTGCTCGACGGTGTCGGGCTGATCGTCGGGATCGACCGGTTCATGTCCGAGGCGCGGTCGGTGACCAACTTCTCCGGCAACGCGGTGGCCACCGTGCTGATCGGGTCGTGGACCAAGACCATCGACAACGACCGGGTCCGCTCGGTGCTGTCCGGCCGGGATCCCTTCGACGAGACGACCATGATCGACGAGCACCAGCCCGCGGCGACCGCCCAACCGTAGGGCCCACGCCGGACCGGTGACCGGGTCGACCTTTTTGTCAGACCCCCCTGGTGTCATATCCGCATGAGCACACTTCGGGTGCTGGGTGGCCCGGGCACCGGGAAGACCACCCTGCTGGTCGAGGCGGCCGCGGCGCAGATCGCCGCCGGCCTCGACCCGGAGTCGGTGCTGCTGCTCACCCCGCAACGGCTGGTCGGGCCGGTCCGGGCGGCGGTGACCATGCGACTGCTGCGGGCCGCGGGAGGCGGGGTGGTGCGGGAGCCGCTGGTCCGCTCGGTGCACAGCTACGCGTTCTCGGTGCTGGCGAAGGCCGCCCAACGGGCCGGGGATCCGCCGCCGCGGCTGGTCACCGGGGCCGAGCAGGACGGCATCATCCGCGAACTTCTGGCCGGAGAGGTCGAGGACGGGGCGACCGGTTGGCCGGCGCCACTGCGGCCGGCCCTCGGGACCGCGGGCTTCGCCACCGAACTGCGTGATCTGATGGCGCGCTGCGCCGAACGCGGTATCGACCCCGCGGAACTCAAGCGTCTCGGCCGGTTGCACGGCCGCCCCGTGTGGGTGGCCGCCGGACGGTTCGCCCAGCAGTACGAACAGGTGATGCTGCTGCGCGCCGCGGTCGGGACCGCCGCACCGCAGGCCACCGTCCCGGCGCTGGGGGCGGCCGAGCTGGTCGGCGCCGCACTGGAGGTACTCGGCTCCGACGGCAACCTGCTGGCCGCCGAGCAGGCCCGGATCGCCCTGCTGCTGGTCGACGACGCCCAGCACCTCGATCCCCAAGCCGCCCGTCTGGTGCGGCTACTGGCCGGCGGTGCCACCCTCGCGGTGCTCACCGGCGACCCGAACCAGGCGGTGTTCGGGTTCCGTGGCGCCGATAGCGACCTGCTGCGCACCCGGACGCCGGCAGTCGAACTCACCACGTCGTACCGCTGCGCCCCGGCGATCGCCCGGGCCATCAGCGAGGTGGCGGCGCGGCTGCCCGGCTCGGTGGGCTGGCGCGCGATGGAGGGGCGCGGCGAGGGGGGCGGCCTGACGGTGCGGGTGGCCGCCTCCGCGCACGCCGAGGCAGCCCTCGTCGCGGACGCGCTGCGTCGCGCCCATCTGATGGACGGGGTGCCCTGGTCACAGCTCGCGGTGATCGTGCGGTCGGTCTCCGCCGCGGCCGCACTTCCGCGAGCGCTGGCCGCGGCCGGTGTGCCGGTGGACCTGTCGCCACTGACGGGCCCGGTCGCCCATCAACCCGCCGCCGGTGCGCTGCTCACCGTGCTCGCCGCCGCCGGCGGATCCCTCGACGACGGACAGGCCGAGGCGCTGCTGACCGGGCCGATCGGTCGGCTGGATCCGGTGTCGCTGCGCCAGTTGCGCCGGGCACTGCGTCGTGCCGGCACGGATCTGGCCACCGTGCTCACCGGACCGGCCCCGTCCGTGCTCACTGGACCGTCCCCGTCCCTGCCCGCCGCCCTGGCCGCGCCGGTGAAGAAGGTGCGCGCGGTGCTGACGGCCGCCCGACGGGCACAGCGCAGCCACCGCGATCCGCGCTTCACCCTGTGGCAGGCGTGGGAACGCAGTGGCCTGCAGAAGCGCTGGCTGGCCGCCGCTGAACGGGGCGGCTCCGACGGTGCCGCTGCCGAACGTCACCTGGGCGCGGTGACCGCCCTGTTCGACATCGCCGACGACTACGTCGCGCGCACCGCGGGTGCCTCGGTTCCCGGTCTGCTCGACCACGTGGCCGCCCTGCAATTGGCCAGGCCGGCGGCCGAGGCGGTCTCGGCCGGCGAGACCGTCGCGGTGCTCAGCCCCCACGCCGCACTGGGCCGGGACTGGGAGATGGTGGTGATCGCCGGGGTCCAGGAGGGGTTGTGGCCCAACAGCACTCCGCGTGGGGGAGTGCTGGCCACCCAGCGGTTACTCGACGCGATCGATGGTCACGGCGACGAGGTGTCGGCGCGGGCGCCGGTGCTCGCCGACGAGCGCCGACTGCTCATCGCGGCGATGGGGCGGGCCCGTCGTCGGCTGCTGGTGACCGCGGTCGACAGCGACGGCGGCGACGACGCGGCATTACCGTCACCGTTCATCGCCGAACTGGCGCGGTGGGCCGCCGATCCGGCCGCCACCGAGCCCCCGGTTCCGGTCCATGCCCCGCCGGTGTTGTCCCCGGCGGCGGTGGTCGGCAGGCTGCGGGCGACGGTGTGCGCTCCCGAGGGCGTGGTCGACGGTGCCCGCCGCCGATCTGCGGCAATCCAACTCGCGCGGCTGGCCGCCGCGGGGGTACCCGGCGCGAACCCGGCGGAATGGCACGGACTGACCGATATCAGCACCGAGGAACCGCTCTTCGCCCTGGAGTCCGGAGAAGACTCGGGAGAAGACTCGGGAGAAGACAACTCCGTCACCCTCAGCCCGTCCACCCTGCAGACACTGTCGGACTGCCCACTGCGCTGGCTGGCCGAACGCCACGGCGGCACCGGGCCGCGCGAGCTCACCTCCACCTTGGGCTCGGTGGTGCACGCCCTGGTGGCAGGCCCGGCCCGCAGCGAAACCGCGATGACCGCCGAGCTGGAAAGACTTTGGGCGGCACTTCCTTTCGACTCGCCCTGGTTCGCCGCCAACGAACTCGAACGGCATCGCGCCATGCTCTCGGCGTTCGTCGCCTGGCGGGCTGCCACCCGCCACGAACTGACCGAGGTGGGCACCGAGGTGGACCTCGACGGCACCGTCATCGACGCGGCTGACGGGCTGCCGGCCGTGCGGGTGCGCGGCCGTATCGACCGCCTCGAACGGGACCCGCAGGGGCGGCTGGTGGTCGTCGACCTCAAGACCGCCAAAACCCCCGTCACCAAGGACGATGCCCAGAGCCACGCCCAGTTGGGTCTCTATCAACTCGCCGTGGCGGCCGGACTCCTCGGCGCCTCCGGCGGGCCGGATGGCGAACGGGATGGTGGGCAGGATGGTGAGAGCGTTGCCGACCCCGGCGGTGGCCGCCTGGTCTACCTCGGCAAGCCCACCACGACCGGCGCCACCGAACGCGAGCAGAACGCGCTCGCCCCTCAGGATGTCGCCGAGTGGCGTGACACCGTCCGTTCCGCGGCGGTGACGACAGCCGGACCACGGTTCACCGCCCGGGTCAACACCGGCTGCGCACACTGCCCGATCCGGCCGTCCTGCCCCGCCCACGCACCGGAGGAGCCATGACCGGAGCGCAGGGTGACGCGGTGAGATTCAGCCCCGCCGAGCTGGCCGACGCACTCGGGCTGCCCGCACCCACCGCCGAACAGGCCGCGGTGATCGCCGCGCCACCAGGCCCGCTGGTGGTGGTGGCCGGTGCCGGTGCGGGCAAGACCGAGACGATGGCCGCGCGGGTCGTGTGGCTGGTGGCCAATGGTTATGCCACGCCGGATCAGGTGCTCGGCCTGACGTTCACCCGCAAGGCCGCCGGGCAGCTGCTGCGCCGGGTGCGATCCCGCCTCGGCCGGCTGGCCGGGCACCTGGGACACCTCTCGGACGGGCCCATGCCGGACGGACACGCGGCGGACCGCGGTTCTCCCACGGTCAGCACCTACCACGCGTTCGCCGGGGCGCTGTTGCGGGAGTTCGGACTCCTGCTGCCGGTCGAGCCGGACGCCCGGCTGCTCGGCGACACCGAGATGTGGCAGCTGGCCTACGACGTGGTGCGCCGGCATCCCGGTCCGCTGCCCATCGACAAGACCCCGGCGGCGGTCACCGCCATGGTGCGGCGACTGCACGGTGAACTGGCCGAGCACCTGGTCGGCACCGCCGACGTGCTCGGTACCCACGCCGAACTCGAGCGGCTGGTGCTCACCCTGCCGCCCGGCCCCCGGCAGCGTGACGCCCCCAACCGTCGGCTGCTCGACCTGCTCGACGCGCAGTCGCAGCGCAGCGCACTGGTGCCGCTGGTCGACGCACTGATCGCCCGGATGCGGGCCGACCGGGTGATGGACTTCGGGTCACAGATGTCGGCCGCCGCCCGGCTGGCCGCTGGGCACCCCGAAGTGGGGGAGCAGCTGCGGGAGCGTTACCGGGTGGTGTTGCTCGACGAATACCAGGACACCGGGCATTCCCAGCGGATCGCGCTCTCGGCCCTGTTCGGTCCCCGGGATGGAAGCTCTGCGGGCCGGGCGCTGGCGCTGACGGCGGTGGGTGATCCGATTCAGTCGATCTACGGCTGGCGCGGCGCCTCGGCCACCAACCTGCCGCGGTTCACCACCGATTTCCCGTGCGCCGACGGCAGCCCGGCGCCGACCAGCGAGCTGTCCACCAGCTGGCGCAACCCGCCACGGGTTCTGGAGTTGGCCAACGCGATCTCCGCGGAGGCGCGGCGGCGTTCGGTGGGGGTGCGACCCCTGCAGGCCCGCCCCGGCGCCGAATCGGGAACCGTGCGCTGCGCGCTGCTCGGTGATGTCGTCGCCGAGCGGCGCTGGCTGGCCGACGCGATCGCCGCCCGCTACACCACCGGAGGTGACGGCCAGCCGCCGACGGCGGCGGTTCTGGTGCGGCGTAATGCGGACGCCGGCCCGATCGCCGCCGAACTCACCGCCCGCGGGATACCGGTCGAGGTGGTGGGCCTGTCGGGTTTGCTGTCGATTCCCGAAGTGGCGCAGGTGCTTTCGACGCTGAGACTGGTCGCCGACCCATCCGCCGGTGCGGCGGCGATGGCGGTGCTCACCGGCCCGCGCTGGCGTCTGGGCGCAGCCGACCTGGCGGCCCTGTGGCGGCGGGCTGTGGTGCTGGAGGGCCGCCGCTCCGCGGCGACAACCGCGGCGGAGGTCATCGCCGCGGTCGCCGAACCGGACACCGCCGGGCTGGCCGACGCGCTGGCGGACCCCGGCGCGCCCGAGGCCTACTCGGTGGAGGGGTACCGGCGCATCACCGCCTGCGCGGCCGAACTGACCCGACTGCGGGCCGGTCTGAGCAACCCGGTCACCGAACTGGTCGCCGAGATCCGCCGGGTGATCGGCATCGACGCTGAGGTGGCCGCCGCCCGGCCGCCCGACGCCCCGGGCACCGGAACCGAACACCTGGACCGGTTCACCGAGGTGGTGGCCCGCTACTCCGACCATGCCGGGGTCGAACCGGCCGGGGCCGAACACGCCGGCAATGCGGTGACCGGTCTGCTGGCCTACCTCGATGCCGCCGCGGTGGTGGAGAACGGGCTGGCCCCCGCCGAGGTCAGCACGGCGCCCGGGCGGGTGCAGATTCTGACCGTGCACGCCGCCAAGGGCCTGGAATGGCAGATCGTCGCGGTTCCGCATCTGTCGGGCCGGGTGTTCCCCTCGACCGGCACCGCCCGCACCTGGCTGAACGACCCGGCCGAACTGCCCCCGCTCCTGCGCGGCGACCGGGCCGACGCCGAGTTCGGGGCCGGACTGCACGGTGTTCCGGTGCTGGACACCTCGGCCGTCACCGACCGCAAGGCGCTCGAGGACGTCATCGACGCGCACCGCGAGCAGCTACAGCGACGCCGCATCGACGAGGAACGCCGACTGCTCTATGTGGCGCTGACCCGTTCCGAGGACACCCTGCTGCTCAGCGGCCATCACTGGGGCGAGACCGGGGCGAAGCCCCGAGGCCCCTCGGAGTTCCTCACCGAGATCCGCGAGATCATCGACGCCACCGGCTGCGGTGAGATCGAGGAATGGGCGCCCGGCCCCGCCGACGGCGAACCGAACCCGTTGAGTGACACCACCGTCGAGGTGTCCTGGCCCGTCGACCCGTTGCGCGGGCGCCGAGGCGACGTGCAACGCGGCGCGGACCTGGTGGCCGCCGCGATGGCCGGGGACCCCGGTGTGCCCGACGGTTCGGACGAGGCGGCCGTGCCCGACGACGTGGACGACTGGGTCGCCGCGATCACCGCCGATGTCGACGCCCTGCTGGCAGAACGGGCCCGCGCCTCCGCCCCCCGCCCGGTGCGTCTTCCCCCCTCGCTGTCGGTCAGCGCCCTGGTCGAACTCGATCGCGACCCGCGGGCCGCCGCGCGACTGGCCCGCCGGTTGCCCGCCCGACCCGATCCGCACGCGCTCCTGGGCACCGCATTCCACGACTGGGTGCAGCGTTTCTTCGGTGCCGACCGGTTGTTCGACCTCGACGACCTTCCCGGGGCCGGGGACACCCGGGGTGCCGACGCCGAGGCGCTCGAAGAACTCCAGGAAGCGTTCCGCGCCTCCGAATGGGCAGCGCGCACGCCGCTGGCGGTGGAGGTTCCCTTCGAGATGACCCTCACCGATCAAGAGGGCGCCGATCAAAAGGGCGTCGACCAGGAGGGCGTCGATCAAGAGAGCGCCGACCAGGAGAACACCGTGGTCCGGGGCCGCATCGACGCAGTCTTTTCCGACCCCGACGGTGGGGTCACCGTCGTGGACTGGAAGACCGGCGAACCGCCCACCGGTGCGGCCCGGCAGCACGCCGCCGTGCAACTCGCTGTCTACCGCCTGGCCTGGGCGGCGCTGGCCGGGGTGCCCGAAAGCCGGGTCCGCGCGGTGTTCCACTACGTCCGGGCGGGCCGCACCGTCGCCCCGGACACCCTCTACGGGCGGGAGGAACTGGCCGCGCTGCTCACCTCTGGCGGGGCAGGGGAGCATCCCGCCGGATCCGCAGCGCGGTGACGATCATCGGCACCTGCAGCGGCAGGCGGGCCAGTGCGGCGATCCGCATCGGCCACTTCTGGAGCCCCGGCTTGTTCCACCACATCCGCACCATGTTGAGGTTGGCGGGGAAGACCGCCAGGAACAGCGCCACCGCCGCCAGGGCACCGGCGCGCCGGGCCTGCGGGACCAGCAGCATCGTGCCCACGCCGACCTCCGCCACCCCCGAGGCGTAGGTGTAGAGCCGCGGGCTGCCGGGAAGTTCGGCGGGAACGATGGTGTCGAAGGGTTTGGGAGCCAGGAAATGCCCCACCCCGATACCGATCAGCATCGCCGCCATCTGGTAGGCCGGCTTCTGGCTGGCGGTCGCATTATCGGAATCCGGTGGGGTCGGCGTCATGGGTACATAATGCTCCGTGTGATGACGGAGCGCCGTGGCTAAGCGCAGGTTGCTCAGCGTGCGAGTGGACGCTGTCAACGACGATCTCGCAGCAAAGCCTGATTCCGCACTCGTCGACTATCTGCACATCCCGCAGAAGTTCATCAGCCCGGGCCGCCGCATCGCCAGCCGGTTGCTGTATGCCCTGATGGCACTGTTCGCCGCGGTGATCATCGTCTACCTCGACCGCGACGGCTACCGCGATGTCACCGAGAAGCCGCTGACCTTCCTGGACTGCGTCTACTACGCCACCGTGTCGCTGTCGACCACCGGCTACGGCGACATCACCCCGTTTTCCGAACGTGCCCGGCTCATCAACGTCCTGGTGATCACCCCGCTGCGGGTGGCCTTCCTGATCGTGCTGGTCGGCACCACTGTCGAAACGCTCACCAGCGCCTCGCGGCAGGCACTGAAAATCCAGCGTTGGAGGAACACCGTGCGCAACCACACCGTCGTCGTCGGCTACGGCACCAAGGGCCGCACCGCGGCCGCCGCGATGATCGGCGACGGCGTCAACCCCGCCGACATCGTCGTCGTCGACACCGACCAGGTCTCACTGGACCGGGCCAGCGCCGCCGGCCTGGTCACCGTGCGCGGGGACGCCAATAAGTCCGATGTGTTGCGGCTGGCCAGCGCCCAGCACGCCAAAGCCATCGTGGTGGCCACCAACTCAGACCCCACCGCCGTGCTGGTCACCCTGACCGCCCGCGAACTGGCGCCCAAGGCCACCATCATCGCCTCGGTGCGCGAGGCCGAGAACCGCCACCTGCTGCGCCAGTCCGGCGCCGACTCGGTGGTGGTGTCCTCGGAGACCGCCGGTCGCCTGCTCGGCCTGGCCACCAGCAAGCCCTCGGTGGTGGAGATGATGGAGGACCTGCTGACCCCGCACGAGGGGTTCGCCATCGCCGAACGCGAGGTCGAGGTCAAGGAGATCGGCGGCTCGCCCCGGCACCTTCCCGACATTGTCCTCGGTGTGGTGCGCGACGGGCGGCTGTTCCGCCGCGACGCCCCGGAAGTCGACGCCCTGGAGCGCTCCGACCGGCTGTTGTACGTCCGCAGCACGTCCGACGATTGAGGCTGACGACTGAGGCTTCGGTACGTTCAGCCGGTGAGCTTCCGGCTGCGCAACACTCCCGTGCTGTCCCGCATCGGCGCCGACCGCGCCGACGATCTGCGGACCGATATCGACGCCGCCATCGCCGGCTGGGCCGACGCGCAGCTGCTGCGGGTCGACACCCGCAACCAGGTGCTGGTCGAACAGGGCCGGGTGGTGCTCACCCCGGCCGCCGAGTACGCCGACACCCCGCCGGCCGACGCGGTGTTCCTCGGCCGGCTCGAGGACGGCCGGCACGTCTGGGCGGTGCGGGCGGCTCTGGAACCCGGATCCGCCGATGCCGCGAACACCACGGTGGTGGATCCGCGTCGCACCAGCCACCCCTTCGACGACGTCAGCGCCCAGTTGGTGGCCTCGGCGCTCGCATTGCTGAATTGGCATGACAGCGCCCGCTTCTCGGCGATCGACGGATCCCCGACCCGGCCGATCCGGGCCGGCTGGGCCCGGCGCAACCCGCTGACCGGGCACGAGGAGTTCCCCCGGATCGACCCCGCGGTGATCTGCCTGGTGCACGACGGCGCCGACCGCGCGGTGCTGGCGCGCCAGACGGTATGGCCGCCGCGGCTATTCTCTCTGATCGCCGGGTTCGTCGAGGCCGGGGAGGCGTTCGAGACCTGCGTGGTGCGCGAGGTCGCCGA
>JAKOYE010000097.1 GCA_029780675.1 Actinomycetes bacterium | reverse complement strand
GGCTTGGTGGACGGCCGCTCAGCCGAGAATTGTCACGATCACCCGCCGCGCATGGCTGTGGGTGCGGTGCTCCCACAGAAAAATCCCCTGCCACGTCCCCAGCAACAGCCGCCCGCCGCCCACCGGCACGGTGAGGCCGACGTCCGACAGCACGCTTCGCGCATGGGCCGCCATGTCGTCGTCGCCCTCCAGATCGTGCCGATAAGCCGGATCGCCATCCGGCGCAAGACGCGCGAACACCGTCTCCAGATCCCGCCGCACGTCGGGATCGGCGTTCTCGGTGATGACCAGCGAACAACTGGTGTGCTGCACAAAGACATGCGCCAGCCCGGTGGCAATGCCCGACGCCCGCACCACCGCAGCCACGTCGGCGGTGATGTCGAGGGTGGAACGGGGGCGGGTGGTGAAGGTGAGGAGGTGTTGGTGGGGCATGCTCACAAGCCCCGCGCCCACGCCGGCCGCAGGTGGGCGGCTTGCGGTGCGGCGATGGCGGCACGCACCTGCTCCAGCAGCCGGGCCTTGTCGGCGCCGAGGGTGCCCTTGAGCACCAGCCAGTTGCTGGCGTGATCGGACCTGAAAACCGTGCGGCGCAGGTCGAGTTGCGTCAGGAAGCGTTCCATTTCGTGGAACAGGCCGGCTTGGTCCAGCGGCTCCCATTCCGGAAAGCCGGCGCGAAAGCGCGCTTCGCCCTGGGGGAAGCTGACGACCAGGGTCGACAGGTATTCGGGTTGGGTGGCGTTGGCGAGGCGGGCGGAGTTGTCGGCGTGTTGGGCGCTGAGCACCTGGCCGCCGAGGCCGTTGAGGATCATCACCGAGCGGACGATGCCGGCTTGGCCGAGCTTGTAGAGGGCGTCGACGGTGCTGGCGTAGGTTTCGCCCTTGTGCACCTTGGCGAGCACGGCGTCGTCGCCGGATTCGGCGCCGAGGTAGACCATCGCGAGGCCGGCTTGGCGAAGCTGGGTGAGTTCGGCGACGGTCTTCTTTTTGAGGTTGCGGGCGAGGCAGTAGCTGGAGACGCGATGCACGGCGGGCAGGTGTTGGCGGATCGCGTCGAGGATCGCGAGCAGGCGGCGGGTGGGCAGCACCAGCGCGTCGCCGTCGGCGAGGAAGACCCGCCGGACCCGATCGCCGTAGCCCTCGCCGGCGTGGCGGATGCTGGCCAGCACTTCGTCTTCGCTGCGGGCGCGGAAGGCCTTTTGCGGGGCGGTGTACATCTCGCAGAAGGTGCATTCGTTCCACGAACAGCCGTCGGTGACGGGCAGGATCAGGGCTTGGGCTTCGCTGGGCGGGCGGAAGACGGGTTCGACGTAGCGGATCGGGATGGCGTTCATGGCGGTCGGGCGGGGGACGGCGGAGGATGTGCGATTGTGGTGCCGGCCGCGCGACGGTTCAAGGCCGCGCGGGGTGTGGCATGCTTCGGCGCGGATGAGGTGAATGAAGCAGGAGGATGAAGATGACCGATTCGTGTTCGTCGTCAGGTTGCGGGTGTGGTGCGAACAAAGGTGCGTCGGGTGCGGGGGTGGCGGCTGCGGCGGCGGGCGTGCCGCGCTTTCGCTCGGTGTTCCGGGTGCCCGGCATGGATTGTCCGGCGGAAGAAGTGCAGATTCGCGCGGCTTTGGGGAGTCTGGCCCACGGGCTGGGCTTCGATCTGCCCGGTCGGCGGCTGACGGTGGCCCATGCGGTGCCGGTGGGCGTGGTGCTT
>JAKOYE010000093.1 GCA_029780675.1 Actinomycetes bacterium | reverse complement strand
CCGGAGGGAACGTGGCCGAACGCCTCCCGCAACGCGGCCGGGCTCAGGTCGGGACCAGTCATGGCACCCCTATCTTCACACCCCTCCCGATGCCGCACACCACAGCGTCCGGCCCACCCCGGGTTGAGTAGCCTGACGCCATGCCGAACGTCTCGATTCTGTCCGTGCTGCGCGAACGCGCTGGTCTGACTCCGGATGACCTCGCCTTCACGTTCACCGACTACGACCGGGACTGGGACGGCATCACCGAAAGCCTGACCTGGTCACAGCTGTATCGGCGCACACTGAACATGGCCCGCGAGGTCGGCCAGCACGGTTCACCGGGCGACCGGGCGCTGATCGTCGCACCGCAGGGGCTGGCCTTCATCGTGGCGTTCCTGGGGGCCATGCAGGCCGGGTTCATCGCCGTCCCGTTGGCCGTTCCCGTCCCGGGCTCCCACGACGAGCGACTCAGAGCCGTGGTGACCGACACCTCGCCCGCCGTGGTGCTGACCACCAGTGGGGTGTTCGACATCGCCGCTCAGCATGTCGACGACGGCGCCGCGGTGGTCGCCGTGATCGCAGTGGACAACCTCGACCTCGACACCAGTCCCACGATCAGTCCCGAAGTACCCGACGGACCGGACATCGCCTACCTGCAGTACACCTCGGGGTCGACGCGACTTCCGGCCGGGGTGATGATCTCGCACCGCAACCTCGTGGCGAATTTCGAGCAACTGATGCCGGACTACCTCGTCAACCACGGCGGAACGCTGCCACCTGGGGGCAAGCTGGTCTCGTGGCTGCCGTTCTACCACGATATGGGCCTGATGCTCGGAATCGCGGCGCCCATCCTCGACGGGTGCGGCGCGGACCTGCTGAGCCCGCTGGCCTTCCTCTCGCGTCCGGCGCGGTGGGTGCAGGCGTTGGCTCGTCATCCGAAGTCCTTCTCCGCGGCCCCGAACTTCGCCTTCGATCTAACCGCTCGGCGCACCACCGACGACGAGCTGGCGGGCCTGGATCTCAGCGGCGTGATCGGCATCATCAACGGGGCCGAGCGCGTCCACCCGTCGACGCTGGTCCGATTCAACGAGCGCTTCGCCCCCGTGGGGTTCCGGCCGGAGATGGTGTTGCCGTCCTACGGTCTGGCCGAAGCGACCGTCTTCGTGGCCAGCGGCAGTAACGGCCGTGCGCCGCAGGTCGTCGAGTTCGACCCCGACCAGCTTTCTCAGGGCAGAGCCGTGCCCAAGCCCGGTGGCAGCGCGCTGCTGCGGTACGGACTGCCGGTCTCGCCGCTGGTGCGGATCGTCGATGCCGACACCTGCCGGCCCTGCCCGGACGGGACCGTCGGCGAGATCTGGACCCACGGCGAGAACGTCTCCGCCGGGTACTGGCGCAAGCCCGAGCAGACCGGTTCGGCCTTCGGCGCGACGCTGGTCGGCGGGTATCCCGAGAGCGGCTGGTTACGGACCGGGGACCGCGGGTTCATCGTCGAGGGTGAGCTGTTCATCGTGGGCCGTATCAAGGACATGCTGATCGTCCGGGGCCGCAACCACTACTCGGAGGACATCGAGGCGACGGTGCAGCAGATCACCCGCGGCCGGGTCGCGGCGATCGCCGTGTCCGGGGACCAGACCGAGGACCTGGTCACCATCGTCGAGTTCCGCCGGCCGGAGCGGGTCGGCGAACTGGGCAGCGTGAAAGAGGAGGTGATCGCGGCGATCTCGCGGACGCATGGCCTGCAGGTCGCCGACATCGTGCTGGTGGAGCACGGGGCGATCCCGACGACCACCAGCGGCAAGGTGCGGCGCGCGGCATGCGTGGAACAGTTCCGCCGGGGCCAGTTCGTCCGCTTGGACGCCTGACACGACACCCATGTGGGTCACTCTCCTCGTGATGGCCGTGGCCGTCAGTCTGGAGCCGTTCCGGATCGGGATGACCGTGCTGATGCTGAATCGGCCCCGGCCGGTGCTGCAACTGACCGCATTCCTGTCCGGCGGCTTCCTGATGGGCCTGGCGGTGGGATCGGCGGTGCTGTTCGTCGTCGATGCGCACCTGCCGATGTCCGCCCACGTGTCCCTGCCCCGGGTCCAGATCACGCTGGGGGTGCTCGCCCTCCTGGCCGCGGCCACCCTGGCGCTGACGACCGGACGGGCCCGCACCCCACCGCCCTGGCTGACCCGGCTTCTGGAAGGTCAGTCGCTGTGGGTCGCCGGCATCGCCGGCCTGGGTATCGCGCTGCCGTCGGTGGACTATCTGGCCGCGCTGGCGATCATCGCCGCCGCCGGGGCAACCCCGGCCACCCAGTTCGCGGCGCTGCTGATCTTCAACGCCGTGGCGTTCGCGCTGATCGAGATTCCGCTGCTGGCCTATCTGGTCGCCCCGGGACGCACCAGCGCGGCGATGACCGCGATGCATCGCTGGGTTCGCGCCCGACAGCGACGGGAGGTCGCCGCGCTGCTGGCCGTGGTGGGAACGGTACTGCTGGTCGCGGGACTACTGGGTTCGTGACCGGCGCTTTCGCGATCCCCGGTCAGCCCTCAGGGGAGGAGAAACTGCTGTTGACCAATGCCAGCATCTGGGAGATCGGATCGGTTCCGACATCCTCACCGAACGCCGCTTGGGTGGCCGGCGCGGTGATCTCCGCGGGGTCATAGCCGTTGACCGGGTCGACGGTGATCGGCGCGGTGGACGGGTCGTCGTTCCGGGAGTAGCCGGCATCGACCATCGGCAGCAGAATCGCGTCGAGCCGGTTCAGCGTGTCCTCGTCGACACCGAGGTACTTGAACGGGAGCACCAACGGCAGGTGCTTCTCGGGGATCATGTACGTCGTGGTCTTACCGCCCCGGGAATTGACCGTCGTCCGCACGTTGCGCTCCGGAACCATGCTCGGGTTGGTGAACGCCACCGCGGTGTGACCGGTCGCCAGACCCGCGATCGCGTTCAGCACCGACATCCAGTTGTCCGGGCGGTCCGGCCAGTCGGCGATGCTGTCGTAGGCCGATACGAACGAGTAGGTGTCGTACTGGCTTTCCACCGGCGGCGGGATCCGGAAGTCCAGCGACGGAACGACGCTGCCCACCGGGAAGTTCTGCCGCAGGAAACCGTCGCCGAACGCGTGCTGACCGATCGGGTCGCCATACACCGCGAAGGACAACTGGTCCGGTGGCGGCGCGTTGGGATCACTGGCCAGCCGGGCCTGTACCGCGTTGACCACCATGGCGCCCTCGGACAGGCCGAGAACCATGCCCTGGCCGCCCTCGTCGACCGCCCTGATGACATTGCCGGCCCCCTCGTCGACCGACTCGCCGACACTCGGGCCGTCGAGACCCAGGCCGGGGAACTCGTCATCCAGCCGCCCGATCCCCGGGAAGAGCCGTTCCAGGGTGTGGCCCTGCACCTGTCCGGCCGGGTAGTCGATGATCTGCCGGTCCAGGTGCGGGAACCACTCCGCGCCGGTCCGGCGGATGTACTCCTCATAGGGGATGCCCGCGACGTGCGCGCCGCCGAGGGCGTACCCGCGGCCCGGCGTGCCCAGCAGCGGGGCCGGCTCACCGGCTGTCGCGTCCGCGTCCGTTGCGGCTGCCGCGGCTGTCGTGTCCGGGGACTCCTCGCTCGCCGAGGCGGCCCCACCCGCGGCGAACACGCTCAGCAGTGCCGTCGCGACCGCGGCCAGTTTCCTCATGCTCGGTCTTCCCTCATACTCGGGCTTTCCTCATGCTCGGGCTTTCCTCATGCTGGGGATTTCCATCCGGCTCTCCCCCGCGCTATCGCTCGTGACGGCCACCAGTTCGCCTTCCCCAACAGGGTGGCCACGGCGGGAACCAGAACCGTGCGAACCAGGAAGGTGTCCAACAGGATCCCGGCGCCGATGACGAAACCGCCCTGCACCACGGTACCAATGCTGGAGAACAGCAAACCCCACATCGAGGCGGCGAAGATCAAGCCCGCCGCGGTGATGACGCCCCCGGTCGACGACAACGTCCTGATCACCCCGAACCGGGTGCTGCGCGGGGATTCGTCGCGTAATCGCGATGCGAACAGCAGGTTGTAGTCGGCGCCCACCGCGACCAGCACGACGAAGGCCAACGGCGGCACCGTCCAGTGCAGGGGCTGGCCGAACCCGTACTGGAAGACCAGCACACCGATGCCGAGTGCGCCGAAGTACGAGATCACCACGGAGCCGACCAGGTAGAGCGGCGCGATGAGCGCCCGCAGCAGCACAATCAGCGTCAGCAGGACGATGACGACCGTCGCGGCCACGATGAATCGGATGTCGTCGCGGTAGTAGTCGCGGGTGTCGCGCAGGGCGGCGGGGTATCCCCCGATCGAGATGGTGGCGCCGGCCAGGCTGGTGTTGGGCTGCGCCGACCTGGCGGTGTCCAGGATGGTGTTGACCTGGTCCATCGCCGCGGAACTGAACGGGTCGAGCTTGGTGAACACCAGGTAGCGCGCCCAGTGGCCGTCCCGCGAGATGAAGGTCCTCGAGGCGGTCTGGAAGTCCGTCGTCTCCAGCACCTCGGGCGGAATGTTGAACCCGGCCATCGACGGCGCCGCGGCGTCCTGCTCCAGCGACCGCAGGAACGCCGCCGCCTGATCGAGCCCGGATCGCATCACCTCGATCTGCCGGACCACCTGATCCACCCCGGCCGCCACCTCCTGGCTGCCGTCGGCGGCCCGGTCGGCCTGGCGGCGGAATTCGGTCATGGTGCTCTGCGCACCGGCCGGGGTGTCGAGTCCCATGGCGCGCATCGTCGCGTTCAGGCTCGACAGCGCGACCCGCAGCCTGGCCAGGGTGGCGCTCAGGGACTGGGTGTCCTGCAACGACTTCAGCTGCCCGGCCAGGTCGTTGATCTTGTCGATGGTCCCGGCATTGCGCGCGTCGACCAGGCGCTGAAAGTGCCCGCGGGTCTCGCTGCACGACGGGTTGAGGTCGCAGACGACGTTGCCGTGCAGCGCCGCCAGGACCGGCCCCACCCAGCCGACCAGGTCCCGGCCCGCCTGGTAACTCAGGCCCATGGAGTTGCCGAGTTCGTTGACGGCGTTGACCAGTTTCGCCGCGACCTCGACGTTCTTCACCAGCGTGTCGCCGCTGTAGTGCGTTTTCAGGGCCGAGACGGCGTCAACCATGCCCTGGATGTTGGTCGCGAGATCGTTGACCTCGACGCGCACGTCCACGAGTCCGGAGGCAAGGGTGTCGGCCCCGTCGGAGAGCCGGTTGAGACCGTCCATGTTCTCGGCGATCGTCGCCGAGCCGTCACTGAGCCGTTCGCCGACCAGCCCCGCCTGATAGGTGGCCCGGAACTCCCTGGGCACCTGCCCGAGCGGCCGGGTGATGCCGTTGACCATCGCGATATCGGGGAGTTGGCTGATGCGTTCGGCCATCTGCTCCATATCGGCGAGCGCCCGCGGCGTGCGCAGATTGCGCTCCGATCGGATCAGCACATAGGACGGGACGAACTGGTTGAGGTCGAAATGGCGTTCCAACGCCTGGTAGCCCACCGCACTCGGGCTGCTCGGCGCGACCGCCCTGCGATCGTCGTAGTTGTACCGGGCCATTCCGGCGCTGGCGGCCAGCAGCCCCAGGACCAGCAGGCTGGCCAGCAGATACGTCCGCGGCCGGCGCACGATGCGGATACCGGAACGGCGCCAGAGCCCGGCGGTGAGTTCCCGCCGCGGTGCGATCCAGCCGCGCCGCCCGACGAGGACCAGGATCGCGGGCAGCAGCGTCAGGGCGGCCAGCAGCGCCACCGCGACCCCCACCGCCGACGACACCCCGACGGTGGAGAACACCCCCATCCGGGCGAAGCTGATCGCCAGGAAGGTGAGCCCGATGGTGGCGGCGGACGCGGTGATCACCTTGCCGACCGAGCCCATGGCCCGGCGCACCGCGTCGTCGGAGCTCTCCCCGCGCCGCACGTAGTCGTGGTAACGGCTGATCAGGAAAACCGCGTAGTCCGTTCCCGCGCCGGCGATCATCGCACTCAGCAGAATGATGGCCTGATTCGACACCCCGAGCCCGCTGACGTCGGAGAGGCCGGCGACCGCCGCCTGGGCGATGACCAGCGACATGCCGATGCCGATCAGCGGCACCAGCATGGTGATCGGGTTGCGGTACACGATCAGCAGCACCGCGAGCACCAGGACGGCGATCGCGATCTCGATGGGGGCGCGGTCGCGCTCGCCGGCGACGGTCAGGTCGGCCACCGTCGCGGCCGGCCCGGTCAGGTGCACCTGCAGCGGACTGCCCGCGGTGTTCTGCGCGACGATGCCCGACACCCGGTTGAAGGCCGCGTAGGCCTGCGGGGTGCCCAGGGCGCCCGTCAGACCCACCGGCACCACCCAGGCCTTGCCGTCCTTGCTCGTCAGGAAGGTGCGCAAGGCGGGGGTTTCCAGGAAGTCCTGCAGCATGACGACGTCGGGGTCGTCGCGCAGCGCGGTGACCAGTTTGCGGTAGGTGGCCTCCTGGTCGCGGCCGGCACCGGCCTCGTTGGCCCCGCCGACTCCCCGTTCGTCGCTGAGCACCACCAGCAGCAGGTCGTCGGTCCCGGTTTCGGAGAACCCCTTCGTCATCTCCCTGGCGGCAACGCTGGACGGCGCGTTCCCGGGCAGCATCGCCAGCGGATTCTTCTGCGCCATCTCGTTGAGGCTGGGAAAGGACTGCGGCAGGAGGACGGCCATCGCCACCCAGACCAGGATGACGGCGGCGGGCCACCGCACGACGATGCCGGCTAGCCGCCGCATGTCAGCCCGGAAACCGTGCTCTCAAACACCGTGTCCCCAGTCGCCGGCCTCCGCGACCTGCAGGCACACCGTCTTCATCGCGTCGATGTACCGGGCGATCGACTTCCGGGCGATCGGGTTGTCCGGACCGAGCACCGACATGGCGGTTCCACCGTCGTACAGGAACACGTAGATCGTCAGCTGGTAGGAGAACCGTCCGTCCGAGTAGATCCCGATGTTGTTGGAGTAGCCCAGATCGGTCGCCGCGAGAATGGCGTTGAGGGGGGCGGCCCCGCCGTGCAGGAAATTCGCCACCGGGAAGTTCGGCCGGGGCTTCTCCAGCCACGGCGCGAGTTCGAGGACGCGGTAGTAGGGAACCCTGGCCAGTTTCTGACCGGTGTCAAAGGACTCCTGCGCCGCCCAGGCGGCTTCGCCGAACGATGTCGCGGCGATGGGCACGGTGATCGGCACCAGCCCGGTGAACCAGCCCTGTGCGGTGAAGTCGTCCGATGTCCGTCGGGTGTCCCGCGGCGTCAGCCCGTAGTACGTCGCGGCGCCGGTCAGCTCATGTTCCACCTTGGCGGTGCAGGCGAACAGCCCGCCGACGAACCGCACGCCGGCCGCCGCGCAGGCCGCCTCGAACTTCGCGGTCTGTTCGGCGTCGAGGATCATCTCGCCGGTCATCTCGGCGACGGTCGGTTCCAGCGGATTGCCCAGCGGCAGCGGAAACTCGGGCAGGGTGTTGTCGTTGTTCTCGGCGAACTCGATCCAGGCGCGAACCTCCGGCGAGTCGACGGTGAGGGTGGCGGTGGCCGCGCGCTCCTTCCGACAGAAATCGTCGAAACTGCCGGCTGGGGGGAGCGCCAGGGGCTGCCCGGTGGCGGTCAGCGACGTGTACATGCCGTGGGCTTCCAGCATCGTGATCCCGATCAACGCCGCGTCACCGTGGACGTGGTCGATGCTGGCGTAGAAGTCGAAGTGGTCCTCGCTCTGCACGATCCCGAACGAGAAACAGCCCCACTCCAGCGGGGTGGGGATGTCGACGATGTGCTTGCGGGCGTCCTCAGCCGACATCTCACCGTGCTCGACGGGCTCGAACTCGATATCGGCCGGGTCGGCAAGGGTGTGCCGGAGGATCTCCCCGTCATCGGTGTAGGTGAACCAGCTCCGGTAGGTGTCGTGCCGGCGCAGATACGCGTTGATGGCGTGGTTCATGGCCGCGACATCGCACCGGCCGGGCACCTCACAGGTGGCGATGATCTGCCGGGAGTAGTCGAGCCCGGCGGCCTCCTGCTCACACACTCCGCGAATGTGCTGGCCCTGCATGTAGCTGACCGGCACCGGACTCACCGGCGCGTTACGGGCCTTCGCCATCGCCGCGCTGGTCGGGTGCCACGAGATCAGCGTGCCCGGCCTCGGCGCCCAATCGTCGATGGTGCCGACCGTGATCTTCCCGATCTGCACTACGTCTCTCCCGGTCTCTCCCGATTTCTTCTGGCGTCATCCGGTTTGCCCCGGCCCCGAAACAGCACGGCCGACGGGCCCGCACGCTGCGACCAGACCCCCCAAGATAACCGTGCGACCCCGCTGTCCGCCGCCAGACCCGACCGACCTGCACCGGAACGCCGCCGTGGGCCGCCTGCACGCGTGCCATACTTGCCCGGGGGAGATCGAGTCGGCCGGGGCCGTCCGGGGAGGACGAGCGGGCCGAACCGTTCGGAGGTTTCGGGGTGCCTGCGGGCATCGAACGCCTCGCCGACTCGGAGCCGACTCGGAGCCGACTCGGAGCCGACACGGAAGTGCCGACACGGAAGTGATGGAAGCCACCGGACATGAGTGACCAGACGCCTCGTTTCGCCATCATCGGCTACGCGGCGCGGCTGCCCGGTGCCGCGAATGCCGACCAGTTCTGGGATTTGCTGCACAGCGGCCGGGACGCGGTGTCGGAGGTCCCCGCGGACCGGTGGGACGCCGATGAGTTCTTCGATCCGGACCCCGCTGCCCCGGGCAAGGTCGTCACCCGCCGCGCCGGTTTCGTCGACGACGTCACCGGCTTCGACGCCCCGTTCTTCGGGGTCTCGGCACGCGAGGCGGAGTTCATGGACCCGCAGCACCGACTGCTGCTGGAGACCGCGTGGCGGGCGGTGGAACACTCGGGCACCGCTCCGACCGCCCTGGCCAATACCCGGACCGGGGTTTTCGTGGGGCTCTCCACCCACGACTACCTCGGCATGGCCTCGGATGCCCTGACCTACCCGGAGATCGAGGCCTACCTGGCGATCGGTACGTCCGGTGCCGCCGGGGCCGGACGGATCTCCTACCGGCTGGGATTACAGGGGCCCGCGGTCACCGTCGACACCGCGTGCAGCTCGTCGCTGGTGGCCATTCACCAGGCATGTCAGGCGCTGCGTCTGGGTGAGTGCGACCTGGCGCTGGCCGGCGGCGCGAACGTCCTGCTCAGCCCGGCCACTATGATCACCTTCTCGCAGTCCCGGATGCTGTCCCCCGACGGCCGGTGCAAGACGTTCGACGCGGCCGCCGACGGTTACGTGCGCGGCGAGGGTTGCGGCGTCATCGTCATCAAACGTCTCGAGGACGCGATTCGCGACGGTGACCGGATCCGCGCGGTGATCCGCGGCAGCGCGGTGAACCAGGACGGCGCGTCCGGTGGGCTCACCGTGCCCAACGGTGTGGCTCAGCAGCGGGTCATCACCGAGGCACTGGAACGGGCGGGCCTGAGTCCGCGCGATATCGACTATCTCGAGGCACACGGCACCGGGACGTCATTGGGCGATCCCATCGAGGCCCAGGCCGCCGCCGCCGCCCTCGGCCCCGGCCGCGACACCGGGCAACCCCTGTTGATCGGCTCGGCGAAGACCAATATCGGGCACCTGGAGGCCGCCGCCGGGGTCGCCGGGGTGCTCAAGGTCGTGCTGGCCCTCGAGCACCAGGAACTGCCCCGGCATCTCCACTTCCGCACCCCCTCGCCGCACATTCCGTGGGACCGGATCCCGGTGCGGGTGGTCGACCAGGCCCGCGCCTGGGAGAGCGGTGCGCGGCCCCGCATCGCCGGCGTCAGTTCGTTCGGGTTCTCCGGCACGAACGCCCACGTGATTCTTGAAGAGGCGCCCCAGGCGCCGACCGTCAACGCCGCCGCGCCCACCGACCCGCGCAGGTTCCGGGTGTTGCCGCTGTCCGCCCGCACTCCGGCCGCCCTGGCTCGGACCGCGGCGGAGTACCGCACCTGGCTGGACGAGCACCCGGAGGCGACGCTCGCCGACGTGTGCCGCACCGCCGGATCGGGCCGGGCCCACTTCGAACACCGGGCCGCCTGCGTCGTCAATTCCCTGGATGCCGCGCGGGAACTCCTCGACGCGGTGGCCGATGAACGCCCGGCCCCCGGTCTGGTGCGTGGCGACTGCACGGACCGGCCCAAGACCGCCTGGCTGTTCCCCGGGCAGGGCAGTCAGTACCCCGGGATGGCCCGCGAGTTGTTCGAGACCGAACCGGTCTTTGCCGACACCATGACCCGGTGCGCGGCGGCGGTCGCCGACATCCTCGACCGACCCCTGCTGGACGTGATCTTCGGCGTCGACGCAGACCCCGGTGACCCGGACGGCGCCGCCGCACTGCAGCAGACCCGTCACGCCCAGCCCGCGATCTTCGCCGTGGAGATGGGCCTGGCCCGGCTCTGGCAGTCCTGGGGCTTCGAACCCGACGTGGTCCTCGGACACAGCGTCGGGCAGTACGCCGCGGCCTGCGTCGCGGGGGTGTTCAGCCTGGAGGACGGTGCCCGACTGCTGGCCGAGCGTGGCCGTCTTTTCGGCGACCTGCCCGCCGGGGGTCGGATGTCGGCGATCTTCGCCGACCCGGATCGGGTGGAGCGCCTCACCGACGAGTTCCCGGGTCTGTCGGTTGCCGCCTACAACGGTGCCAGCACCGTGTTGTCGGGTCCCGGCGCCGAACTGGAGCAGGTGGTTGCCCGGCTCACCGCCGACGGTGTCCGCTGCGAATGGCTGGACACCAGCCACGCCTTCCATTCGGCACTGCTGGACCCGGCTCTCGACGAGTTCGAGGCCTACGCGAACCGTTTCGAATTCGCTGCGCCGCAACGGATTCTGATCTGCAACCGGACCGGCGCCGCGCTGGGCCGCAACGCCGCGCTGGACGGCGCCTACTGGCGCCGTCACTCGCGCCAGCCGGTCGAGTTCGCCAAGGGTGTCGCCACCATGGCCCAACTCGGCTGCACACTGCTGCTCGAGGTGGGCCCGCAACCGGTGCTCACCGCCGCGGCACTGCGGGCCTGGCCGGACGGGGCGGCCACGCCGAAGGCGGTCCCGGCGATGCGCCGCAATGTCGCCGACCAACGCCAGATCGCCGAGGCCCTGGCCGCGGTCTACGTCGCCGGCGGCCTGCCCGATTTCGATGCTCTCGCGCCCGCGACGGCGAAGAAGGTCGACCTGCCGCCGTACCCCTTCGAGCATCGCCAGTACTGGTTCGGGGGCAAACCGGCCAGCGTCCGGAACTCATCGGCGGCCGCCCCGGACGCCCGTGCCGCGGCCACCGATATCCGCTACGAGATCCGCTGGCAGCCGGCCACTCTGACACCCGGGGCGGGCCAGGCCGCCTGGGCGCTGGTCGGCGACGACGCCGGCCTTCTGGATTCGGTGTCCGACGCGCTCACCGCGGCCGGCCACCGGTGCCGCACCTTCGGCCTGCCCGCAACCGACGCCGACGAGGAACGGCTGGCCGCCGAACTGCGTTCAGCGGCGCACGACTCGGCGGCGAACGACGGGGCCGGACTGCGGGTTCTGCATCTCGCGGCCCTGGGCACCGGCACACCGTCGATGCAGTCGCTGCTGCGGATGCAGCACCGCGTCCTGGGCGGAACCCAGCGACTGTTCCGCGCCGCGGCCGCCGCCGACCTCCGCAACGCCGTCTGGGTGGTCACCCGCGGCGCCCAACACATCATCGACTCCGACACGGTGTCACCCGAACAAAGCAGCCTGTGGGGGTTCTGTCGCTCCGCCGCACTGGAGTACCCCCAGCCCTGGGGCGGGCTCGCGGATCTGTCCGGCCCCGGCGACGACGACTGGTCGGGGCTGGTCGGCTGCATCGCGACCGCGGCCCCGGGCGAGGACCAGATCGCGCTGCGTCAGCACGCGGTGCACGTCCCCCGCCTGGTCAGAAGCGCCGCACGGCAGGACCCCGCAGCGCTGGAACTACGTTCCACGGCAACCTATCTGGTCACCGGCGGACTCGGCGCCCTCGGCCTCGAACTCGCGGAGTACCTCGCCGCCCGCGGCGCCGGACATCTGGTCCTGACGAGTCGCCGCACCCCGGACGATGCCACCCGGGACCGTATCGAGGCACTGCGCGAACAGCACGGCTGCGATATCCGGGTGGTCGCCGCGGATGTCGCCGATCCGCATGACGTCGCCCGACTGACCGCCATGATGCGGGCCGAACTCCCACCGCTGGCCGGGATCGTGCACGCCGCCGGAGAGAACAGCACCACCCCGCTGACCGCGCTGGACGGTGCCGAAGTGGACCGGGTCTTCGCCGGGAAGGTCTGGGGCGCATGGCATCTCGCCGAGGCGGTCGCCGGCCCGGAACTGGATTTCGTGCTGTTCACCTCCTCGATCTCCGCGGTGTGGGGCAGCTTCGGCCAGACCGCCTACAGCGCGGCCAACGCCTATCTCGACGGGTTGACCTGGCAGCTGCGCGAGCGCGGCGTCCGGGCGGTCAGCGTCAACCTGGGGCCGTTCTCGGCCGGTCGCACCTCAGGAGGCATGGCCGACGGTGACGCCCGGGCCCAACTGGAGTTGCGGGGGGTCCACACGCTGTCCCCCGCCCAGGCTCTGCCCGCCATCGCCCACCTGATCGCCGAGGCCGCCGCGCCGACGAACCCGGAGTCCGTGGTGGCCCGGATCGACTGGGCCCGTTTCCTTCCGATCTACCTGCAGGCCGGTCGGCGGGCCTTGCTCGACGGCCTCGCCCCGGAGGCCGGGGACTCGCCACCCGCCGCGTCCGGCCCACTGGGACCCACGGCGTTGGTCGGTCGACTCACGGCGGCCCCGGTCCAGCAGCGCCGGAAGATGCTGCTGGAGTTCCTGCGCACCGCCGTCGCCGAGGTCACCCGGGTCGATGTGTCCGACGTTCGCGAGGAAGCCGGGTTCTTCGACCTCGGCATGGATTCGCTGATGGCCATCGAACTGCGCCGCCGACTGGAACAGGCCGTCGGCAAGGAGTTGCCGGCCACCCTGGCGATGGACTTCCCGCGGCTGTCCGATGTGGCGGACTACCTGCTCGGCGACGTTCTCGGCCTCACCGACAAGCCCGGCGCCGCAATCCCGGTCAGGCCGGTCTCGTCGGCGGCCGACGAGCCGATCGCCATCATCGCGGTGGCCTGCCGCTTCCCGGGTTCCCCCGACGCCGACGCGTACTGGGAGGTGCTCTCCGGCGGGGTGGACGCGATCCGCGAGATCCCCGAGGACCGCTTCGACGTCGACGAGTTCTACGACCCCGACCAGCAGACCCCGGGCAAGATCTACACCCGCAGCGGCGGATACCTGGACCGTGTCGACCAATTCGATCCGGAGTTCTTCGGCATATCCCCGCGCGAAGCCGTCTGGATGGACCCGCAGCAGCGTTTGATGCTCGAAATAGCCTGGGAAGGCTTGGAAAGAGCGGGCTACGCGCCGACATCGCTGCGGGGCAGCCGAACCGGGGTGTTCGTCGGGGTCGGCGCCAACGAGTACGCGCACCTGATGTCGGGCAACTCGGTGGAGAACCTGGAGGCCTACTTCATCACCGGCAATGCGCTCAACGCCATCGCCGGCCGGGTGGCGTTCACCCTGGGACTGGAGGGTCCGGCGGTGGCGATGGACACCGCCTGCAGCTCCTCGCTGGTGGCCGTCCACCAGGCCACCCAGGCCCTGCACTCCGGCGATTGCGATATGGCGCTGGCCGGCGGGGTCAACATCCTGCTCAGCCCGGCCTCCATCGTCGCCGCCTCCCGTGCCCGGATGCTGGCCCCGGACGGCCGGTGCAAGACCTTCGACGCCGCCGCCGACGGCTACGTCCGGGGCGAGGGCTGCGGCGTCCTGGTGCTCAAGCGGCTCAGCGACGCCCAGCGCGACGGTGACCGGATCTGCGCGGTCATCCGCAGCACCGCGGTCAACCAGGACGGCGCCTCCAGCGGCTTGACGGTGCCCAACGGCGGCGCGCAACAGCGGCTCATCCGCACCGCCCTGGACCGGGCCGGTCTGCGTGGTGGTGACGTCGACTACCTGGAAGCCCACGGCACCGGCACCCCGCTGGGCGACCCGATCGAGGTGCAGGCCGCCGCGGCGGTGTACGGCACCGACCGGGAGCCCGACCGCCCGTTGCTGATCGGCACCGCGAAGACCAACATCGGCCACCTGGAGTCGGCGGCGGGCGTCGCCGGCCTGATCAAGGTCGTGTTGTCGCTGCAGCACGAGTTGCTCCCGCAGAGCCTGCACTTCCACACCCCCTCACCGCACATCCCGTGGGACTCGCTGCCCGTCCGGGTGGTCGCGCACCCCACGCCCTGGCAGGTGGCGGAGGGCCGGCCGCGCCGGGCCGGGATCAGTTCGTTCGGGTTCACCGGAACCAACGCCCACGTGCTGATCGAGGAGGCCCCCCAGGCCGCGCCGGCCGAGGCGCCGGAACCGCCCCACCAGGCGGAACCAACTCACCCGTCGTGGAACGTGCTGCCCCTGTCGGCGCGGTCGGCACCGGCCCTGACAGCACTGGCCCAGCGCTACTCCGCCTGGCTGGAAACGCACCCCGACGCCGATATCGCCGATGTGTGCCACACCGCCGGCACCGGGCGTGCGCAGTTCGAGCACCGGGCGGCGGTGGTGTCGAACTCGGTGCACGAGGCCCGCATGCTGCTCGACGACCTGGTGGCCAACCGGCTGCGCCCGGGCGTGCTGCGCGGCGAATGCGCCGACCCGCCCACCACGGCGTGGTTCTTCCCGGGCCAGGGTTGCCAGTACCCGGGGATGGCCCGCGAGTTGTTCGACAGCGAACCGGTTTTCGCCGAGACGGTGCGCCGCTGCGCGCAGGCAGTCGATCCGATCCTGCCCCGGCCCCTGCTCGAGGTGCTGCTGTCCGGTGACCGCGAGGCCGCCGAGACGTTGCGGCACACCTCCTTCGCCCAGCCCGCGATTTTCGCGGTGGAGATGGGCCTGGCCCGGCTGTGGCAGTCCTGGGGTATCGAGCCCGATGTCGTCCTGGGCCACAGCGTGGGCCAGTACGCGGCGGCCTGCGTCGCCGGGGTGTTCAGCCTCGAAGACGGTGCGCGGTTGATCGCCGAACGCGGACGGTTGTTCGGCAGCCTGCCCCCGGGTGGGCGGATGGTGGCGGTGTTCGCCGATCCCGAGTACGTGGTGCGCGCCGCCGATCCGTACCCGCGGGTGTCGGTGGGCGCCTACAACGGCCGCAATACGGTGCTGTCCGGCCCGGGCGAGGATCTCGAGCAGATCGTCGCCGCCTGCAGCCAGGACGCCACCCGGTGCACCTGGCTGGAGACGTCGCACGCCTTCCACTCGGAGATGCTGGATCCGGTGCTCGACGAGTTCGAGACCTTCGCCGGGCAGTTCGAGTTCGCCCCGCCGGCCCTGCCCCTGGTCTGCAACCGGACCGGGGCGGTACTGACCGCGGACACCCCCATCGACGCGCAGTACTGGCGCAAGCACTCCCGGCAGCCGGTGCAGTTCACCGAAAGTGTCGCCACCGTCGCGGCCCTGGGTTGTTCGGTCCTGATGGAGATCGGTCCGCAGCCGATCCTGACCGCCGCGGCCCTGCAGACCTGGCCCGAGGCCCGGCCCGCGCCCACCACGATCGTGTCACTGCGCAAGGGCGCCAACGCACAGCGTCAGATCACCGAGGCACTGGCCGCCGCGTACATCAGCGGCCACCGGCCGGATTTCGGCGCAAGGCGGCACACCCCGGGCCACATCCTGGAACTGCCCACCTATCCGTTCCAGCGCCGCCGCTACTGGCCCAAGACCTCCGGGCTCAGCGGAATGGGCTCCGACGGCGCATCGGCGTCCGGGATCCTCGGGAGCGCCAAGGATCTGGCCTCCGGTGACACCGTCTACAGCAGCGTGCTGTCGGTCCGCACACAACCGTGGCTGTCCCATCACGTCATCTACGGAACCGTGGTGGTGCCCGGTGCGACCTACGCCGCGATGGCCCTGGCCGCCGCGGGTGCGCCGGCACGGGTCAAGGACGTCTTCTTCTACGAGCCGATCATCCTGCCCGAGAAGAGCGCCCGCGACGTGCAGTTGACCATGCACCCCGCCGACGGCGGCTGGACCTTCCAGGTGCACAGCCGTCCGTACGGGGTTCGTGACGCCGAGTGGTCGCTGAACGCGGACGGCACCGTCATCAGCGGAACTGACACCGAACCGTCCGCCCAGGAGCCGTCAGCGCCGGACGGTGCCCCGACCGGGATCGATGAAGCGATCGAACGGTTGGCCCGCACCAGCCCCCAGCAGCTGTTCGACACCTTCAACGACATGGAACTGGCCTGGGGACCCACCTGGTCCGGGTCCCTGAAGTCGCTGTGGGTGGGCTCTGCGGCAAAGGCCGCGGAATCGGCCGCGGAGATGGCCGGAGAGACGGGCGGCGAGGCGATCGGCGACATCGCCGTCGGTGAGGAACTCGCCGAGCACCTGGGCGGCGAACCCATCCACCCGGTCCTGCTGGACCTGTGCACCGGTGTCGCGTTCCCGGCCTTCCCGGCACTGCTGGCGGTCGAGCACGGGGTGTCCGACCTGTTCCTGCCGCTGCGGTACGGGCAGGTGGAGATCCGCGAGCGGATGCCGCGGCGGTTCTACTGCCGGGCGCGCTGGCACGCCGGAAGCGTCGAGGGCGAGACCCAGGTCTTCGACATCGAGTTCCTCGATCGCGACGGCCGTCGACTCGGCGGGATCTCCGAGTTCACCGTCAAGCGCGCTCCGCGGGAGGCGCTGCTGCGCGGCCTCGGCGGCGACGCGACCCGACTGCTCTACGCACTGGGCTGGCAGGAGACCGCTGCGCCGGAGCCGGACGACCTTCCCGGCGACACCGCGGCGGCGGCCGGCACCTGGCTGATCGCCGGCGACGACGAACTGGCGGCCGCGGTGCCGGGGGCCGTCACCGTGGATCCGTCGGCCGATGCGCAGGTGTGGCAGCGGGCGTTCGCCGAGTCCGCCGAGCGGGGAACGCCGGTCGCCGGGATCGTCTATCGCAGTTCCGGGAACGTGGGCGCCGAGGAGCGGACCGATGAGCTCACCGGCCGGCTGGAAGCCGAGATCGGCGCACTGTTGGCGGCGGCGCACACCGCACTGACCGAGGCCAAGCCCAGCTTGAGTGGTGGACTGTGGATCGTCACCGAACGGGCGGTGGCCACCGAACCCGGTGAGCCGGTCGATCCGGTGCAGACCGCGCTGTGGGGCATCGGCCGGACCGTTGTCGCCGAGCAGCCCACGCTGCGCTGCCGCCTCGTGGACATCGACGCGTCCGCGGACCCGGCCGACTGGCTCGCCCGCATGCTCGGTTCCGCGGTGACGGAACCCGAGATCGCGATCCGGCGGGGCAAGTTCCTGGTTCCCCGGTTACTGCACTGGGCCCGCAGCGGCCAGTTGCCGATGCCGCGCACCGACGATTACGTCCTGGCCCCCACCGAGCGGGGGGCGATCGACAACCTCCGGCTCACCGAGACAGAGGTGGACCCACCGGCCGAGAACGAGGTCCAGGTCCGGGTGGAGGCCGCCGGCCTGAACTTCCGCGATGTGCTCAACGTCCTGGGTCTCTACCCGGGAGATCCAGGTCCGATCGGCGGCGACCTGTGTGGCGTCGTCACCGAGATCGGTTCCGCGGTAACCGGATTCGATGTGGGCCAGCGGGTTTTCGGTTCCATGCAGGGAGCTTTCGCCAGCCGGCTGAACGTTCCGGCCCCACTGCTGGCCCCGGTGCCGGCCGGCGTCGACCCGGTCGGCGCGGCGACCCTGCCCGCGGCGGCTCTGACCGCCCGACTCGCGTTCGACTGGGCCCGTCTCAAGCCCGGCGATCGGGTACTGATCCATGCCGCCAGCGGCGGGGTGGGTATGGCGGCGATCCAGTTGGCGCGGCACCACGGCGCGACCGTCTTCGCGACCGCCAGCGCCCACAAGCGCGCGACCCTTCGCGATATGGGCGTGGAGTACGTCTACGACTCGCGGACAACGGATTTCGCCGACCAGATCCTGGCCGACACCAACGGCGAGGGTGTCGATGTGGTGCTCAACAGCCTGACCAACGAGGGTTTCATCGAGGCGACGGTGCGGGCCACCGCCCAGGGCGGCCGGTTCGCCGAGATCGCCAAGCGCGATATCTGGACTCCGGAGCAGATGGCGGCGGTCCGGCCCGATATCGACTATGGCGTCATCGCCCTGGACGTGACGATGATGACCGACCCCGACCACATCAAGAAGCTGATGACGGAGTTGTCCGAGGGGCTGGCGGTCGGCCAGTGGACGCCGGTGCCCGCCGAGGTCTACCCGCTCACCGAGGCGAGGTCCGCCTTCCGGCGCATGCAGCAGGCGCGGCACATCGGAAAGATCGTGGTGCAGATGCCGAAGCCGCTTCGGCCGCGCGCGGATCGGAGCTATCTGGTCACCGGCGGCCTCGGCGCGCTGGGCCTGCACACGGCGGCGTATCTGGCCCAACTCGGGGCCGGCGACATCGTGCTGACCAGTCGGCGCAGCCCTGATGCCGAGGCGGAGCAGGCGATCGCCGCGATCGCCGAGCGTTTCCACTGCCGAATCCACGTCTTCTGCGCCGATGTCGGCGAGGAGGGCGAACTCCGCGATCTGCTGGCGCGGATCCGTGCCGAATTGCCCCCGTTGGCCGGGGTGGCCCACCTTGCGGGCGTGCTCGACGACGCCCTGCTCCCGCAGCAGGATCTGGACCGCTTCCGCACCACGCTGCGCCCCAAGGCCATCGCCGCCCATCTCCTGCACCGGCTCACGCGGGACGAGGATCTGGACTTCTTCATCCTCTTCTCGTCGGCCTCGGCCGTGCTGGGTTCGCCGTCCCAGGCCAACTACGCCTGCGCGAACGCACTGCTGGACGGGCTGGCCGCCCAGCGCAGGGCGGCGGGGCTGCAGGCGACGGCGATCAACTTCGGTCCCTGGGGTCAGGGCGGCATGGCGACGTCGCAGGCCGCGGTGGCCAATCTCAGCGCCCAGGGGCTGATGCCGCTGGAGCCGACCGCGGCGCTCGCCGCCCTCGGCGAGGTGGTCCGGCAGGGGGCGGGGCAGGCCACGGTCCTCAAGGCCAACTGGCAGCGCGCGGCGAAGATGCTCGGCGGGATGCGCCCGCCGCTGCTCGATCAGGTGCTGCCCCGCGGCGACGAGGCGCCCACCGGCGACAGCGAGCTGCTACGCCAACTGGAGGAGCTGCCGGCCGCCGCGCGGGTGAACTTCGTGACCGAGTTCCTGCAGCGCGAGGTGCAGGGATTCCTCCGACTCGCCCAGCCGCCGGCCTCGACCAGCAGGTTCCTGGACCTCGGCACCGATTCGCTGATGGCGGTCGAGTTGCGGAACCGGCTGTTCGGGCAGTTCGGCGGCAAGTTCGACATCAGCCCGACCGCGGTGTTCGACTATCCGTCCATCGGCGAGCTCGCCGCGCACCTGGTCTCGCAATTGCCGGACACCGACGCCCCGTCCGCACCGGCCGAACCCGCCGCCGAAGGCCCGGCGGCGCCGGCGGAAACACCCGCGCTCACGAGCCCGGCATCCCCCTCGGCCTGATAGCGCGCCAACCCTCTGAACAGCGGATTGACCTGCATCACACTCAGTTGCAATTCGGTTACCGGCGGGTGTACTTTCACAGGGTTACTGGTGGGTAACTTAAATCGAGTACCCAACCGAATTCACGTGGCGTTCTCATCGAGGAGGAACCGTGGGCCACTACAAGAGCAATGTCCGTGACCAGGTCTTCAACCTGTTCGAGGTCTTCGGCGTCGACAAGGCACTGGGCGAGGGCGAATTCGCCGACCTGGACGCCGACACCGCCACCGAGATGCTCGGCGAGTTCGCCCGGTTGTGCGAGGGCCCGATCGGGGCTTCCTTCGTCGAGGGCGACCGCAATCCCCCGGTGTTCGACCCCGCGACCCACACCGTCACCCTGCCCGAGGCTTTCAAGACCTCGGTGCGGACCTTCATCGAAGGCGGCTGGGACAAGGTCGGCCTGATCGAGGAACTCGGCGGCATGCCCGCCCCCAAGGCCTTGCTGTGGGCGCTGCACGAGCATGTGCTCGGCGCCAACCCCGCGGTGTGGATGTACGGCGGCGGCGCCGGATTCGCCCAGATCGTGCACCACCTCGGCACCGAGGAGCAGAAGCGCTGGGCCGTGCTGGCCGCGGAGCGCGGCTGGGGCGCCACCATGGTGCTGACCGAGCCGGATGCCGGTTCCGACGTGGGTGCCGGCCGCACCAAGGCGGTCAAGCAGGACGACGGCTCGTGGCACATCGACGGCGTCAAGCGGTTCATCACCTCGGCCGACTCCGACGACCTCTTCGAGAACATCATGCATCTGGTGCTGGCCCGCCCCGAGGGCGCCGGACCGGGCACCAAGGGCCTGTCGCTGTTCATCGTGCCGAAGTTCCTCTTCGATCCCGTCACCGGCGAGCCGGGTGAGCGCAACGGCGCCTTCGTCACCAACGTCGAGCACAAGATGGGCCTGAAGGTATCGGCCACCTGCGAGCTGACCTTCGGCCAGCACGGCGTGCCGGCCAAGGGCTGGCTGGTCGGCGAGGTTCACGAGGGCATCGCGCAGATGTTCGACGTCATCGAGCAGGCCCGGATGATGGTGGGCACCAAGGCGATTGCCACGCTGTCCACCGGGTACCTCAATGCGCTGGAGTACGCCAAGGAGCGGGTCCAGGGTGCCGACCTGACCCAGATGATGGACAAAACCGCACCGCGGGTGACCATCACCCACCACCCCGATGTGCGGCGCAGCCTGATGACCCAGAAGTCCTACGCGGAGGGTCTGCGTGCGGTGTACCTGTTCACCGCGACCTATCAGGATGCGGCGGTGGCCAAGACTCTCCACGGCGTCGACGCCGAGTTGGCGTTCAAGGTCAACGATCTGATGCTGCCGATCGTCAAGGGCGTCGGCTCGGAGCAGGCCTACGCCAAGCTCACCGAGAGCCTGCAGACCTTCGGCGGTTCCGGATTCCTGCAGGACTACCCGGTCGAGCAGTACATCCGTGACGCCAAGATCGACTCGCTGTACGAGGGCACCACGGCCATCCAGGCGCAGGACTTCTTCTTCCGCAAGATCATCCGGGACAAGGGCCAGGCGTTGGCGCACGTCGCCGGCCAGATCGACGAGTTCGTCAAGAACGAGTCCGGCAACGGCCGGCTCAAGACCGAGCGGGCGCTGCTGGCCAAGGCACTGGAGGACGTCCAGGGCATGGCCGCGTCGCTGACCGGCTATCTGATGGCCGCGCAGGAGGATCCCAAGAGCATCTACAAGGTGGGTCTGGGTTCGGTGCGCTTCCTGATGAGCGTCGGCGACCTGGTGATGGGCTGGCTGCTGCTGCGCCAGTCCACGGTGGCCATGGCCGCCCTCGACGCCGGCGCCTCCGGCGCGGACCGCTCCTTCTACGAGGGCAAGGTCGCCGCGGCGTCGTTCTTCGCCAAGAACTTCCTGCCGCTGCTCACCGGCACCCGGCAGGTGGTCGAGGCGCTGGACAATGAGGTCATGGAACTCGACGAAGCCGCGTTCTGATCCTCATCTCGACCCCTCTCTGAACGAGGATGGCCCCGGGCTCAGCCCGGGGCCATCCTCGTTTCCGGGCCCCGACGACGGGTGGTCCGCCGTCCGCTCGGACAACGATGACCAAATGCCCTGGCGCGGGGCACCGCCATTGCTAGCGTGACGATTCATGGCTTCACCCCAGACCGCGGCTCCCCAGACCGCGGCTCCCCAGACCGCGTCACCCCAAAGCAAGAGCACCGGTAGCTCTGCGAACCCGCTGGCCACCCTGGTGAGCCCCTTCGCCAGGGCCGGCAGCTACTACGCCCGCGCCTGGGGCGCCTTTCTGGGCGGCTCCGGCGCCGGCGACCTGCCGGTGGCCCGGCCCACCCTCTCCCTGGCCAGCCACGCCCTGCGTGACGAACTGGTGCTGCTCGGCCTGCTGTGGCGTCGTCCGCTCAGCGACCCGCAGGCCTATGACCGGATCAACGCCGAGATCACCGAGGCGGTCGAGTTCTACCGGGAACGCGGCTGGCTGGACGATCCGGAGGGCTTCTTCACCGCGCCGACCGCACCCGAGGACGTCTCGATCCGGTCCTACACCAAGGGCAACCGCACCCATGAACGGCTGTCCTTCGAAAGCGGGTACGCCCCGCATCCCGACGAGCCCGGTGCGCAGCGGTGGCTCAGCTACACCGGGAACCACCGGGAATACGCCCTGATCCTGCGGCACCGGGAACCGAGGCCGTGGCTGGTGTGCGTGCACGGCACCGAGATGGGCCGCGCCGGTCTCGACCTCACCCTGTTCCGCGCCTGGCACATGCACGAGGATCTGGGCCTCAACGTCGCACTCCCGGTGCTGCCGATGCACGGTCCCCGCGGGCGTGGACTCCCCAAGGGCGCGGTGTTCCCCGGTGAGGACGTCATGGACGACGTCCACGGCACCGCTCAGGCGGTCTGGGACGTGCGGCGGGTGCTGGCCTGGATCCGGGCCGAGCAGCCCGGCGCCCGGATCGGCCTGAACAGCATCTCCCTGGGCGGCTACGTCGCCTCGCTGCTGGCAAGCCTGGACGACGACCTCACCTGCGCGATCCTCGGGGTGCCGCCGTCGAACCTGGTCGAACTGCTCGGCCGGCATTCCAACCTGCCCCGCGACGACCCGCGGCGCCGGACCGTGGAACTCGCCCGGCCGATCGGCGCGATGATCTCGCCACTGTCACTGCAGCCGAAGGTGCCGCCGCAGGGCCGGTTCATCTACGCCGGCCTGGCCGACCGCATCGTGCACCCCCGCCAGCAGGTTCTCCAGCTGTGGAACCACTGGGGCCGGCCGGATGTCGGCTGGTACCACGGCGGTCACACCGGCTTCTTCGAGGCACGCCCGGTTCAGCGCTACGTCGAAACCGCGCTGATCAAGTCGGGTCTGGTCACCGCTGAGCAGGGGAAGGTGGACGGGACGTCAGCCGGCCGGTGAGTCAGGCCTCGAGGATCGCCGCCACGCCCTGACCGCCGGCCGCGCAGATCGAGATCAGGCCGCGGACCGGCGCTCCCGTCTTCTGGGCGCGCTTCTTCTCTGCCAGCTGTGTGGCCAGTTGCGCGACGATCCGTCCGCCGGTGGCGGCGAACGGGTGCCCGGCCGCCAGCGAGGATCCGTTGACGTTGAGCCGGGCGCGGTCGATCGGTCCCAGCGGAGCGTCCAGACCCAGCCGCTGTGTGCAGTACTCCTCCGATTCCCAGGCCTGCAGGTGGGCCAGCACCACCGAGGCGAACGCCTCGTGGATCTCGTAGAAGTCGAAGTCCTGCAGGGTGAGTCCGTTGCGAGCCAGCAGTCGGGGCACCGCGAAGGTCGGTGCCATCAGCAAACCATCGGCCCCATTCACATAGTCGACCGCCGCGGTCTCGGCGTCGACGAAGTACGCCAGCGGGGCCAGCCCGCGCTCCTCGGCCCACTGCTCGCTGGCCAACAGCGCCACCGACGCCCCGTCGGTGAGTGGGGTGGAGTTCCCGGCCGTCATCGTGGCGTCGCCGCCCTTGACGCCGAACACGGGACGCAGTGTCGCCAGTTTCGCCGCACTGGAATCCGGACGCAGGTTGTCGTCCCGGTAGAGACCCAGAAACGGGGTCACCAGATCGTCGAAGAAGCCGCGGTCATAGGCGGCCGCCATATTGCGGTGACTGGCCTCGGCCAGCGCGTCCTGGTCGACCCGCTTGATGCCCATCTGTCGTGCGGTGATCGCGGCGTGCTCACCCATCGACAGCCCGGTGCGGGGCTCCCCGTTGGTGGGGATCTCCATGCCCACCGCCGCCGGCAGCTGGCCGACCAGTTTCAGCCGCTCCCCGGTGGATCGTGAACGGCGCAGCGCCAGCAGCACCCGGCGCAGATCGTTGCCGAGGCCGATGGGCGCGTCGGAGGTGGTGTCCACCCCGCCCGCGGCGGCCACCTCGTAACGGCCCGCCGCGATGCCGTCCGCGGCGGCGATCGCCGCCTGCAACCCGGTTCCACAGGCCTGCTGCACATCGAACGCCGGGGTGTACGGGGACAGCGCGCTACCCAGCACACACTCGCGCATCAGGTTGAAGTCGCGGCTGTGTTTGAGCACCGCCCCGCCGATCACCGCGTCCAGCCGGGCGCCCTGCAGACCGAACCGGTCCACCAGACCGTCCAGCGCGGCGGTGAACATGTCCTGGTTGGACGCCTCGGCGTAGGCGCCGTCGGACCTCGCGAAGGGGATGCGGTTACCGCCCAGCACAGCCACCCGTCGAGCATCAGCCATGGTGCCCATCCTACGCACCGTTCTTACTCAGGAGTAAGTTAGGTGCATGGCTTCTGACTTGTTGTCCCAGTTGATCAACTCCGCGCCGGGATCGTTTGTGGCCAAACAGTTCGGCCTGCCCGCGCCCGAGACACTGCGCCGGTACCGGCGCGGCGAGCCGCCCCTGGCCGGGGCGCTGCTGATCGGCGGGCAGGGCCGGTTCGCCGAACCGGTGCGGGACGCCCTGGCCCCGGACTACGACATCGTCGGCAACAACCTCGGTGGCCGCTGGGCCGACACCTTCGGCGGCCTGGTCTTCGACGCCACCGGAATCACCGAACCGGCAGGGCTGAAGGCCCTGCACGAGTTCTTCACCCCCCTGCTGCGCAACCTGGGTCCGTGCGCCCGCATCGTCGTGCTCGGCACCACCCCCGAGCAGGCCGGTGGAGCGCACGAGCAGATCTGCCAGCGCGCACTGGAGGGGTTCACCCGTTCGCTGGCCAAGGAACTGCGCCGGGGCGCGACCGCGGCACTGGTCTACGTCGCCGCCGACGCCGCCCCGGGCGCCGGCGGGGTGGAGTCGACGCTGCGGTTCATCCTGTCGGCGAAATCCGCCTACGTCGACGGGCAGGTTTTCCACGTCGGCGCCGTGGACTCCACCCCACCGGCGGACTGGGACCGGCCGTTGGCCGGCACGGTGGGCATCGTCACCGGAGCCGCCCGCGGGATCGGCGCCACCATCGCCGAGGTGTTCGCCCGCGACGGCGCGACCGTGGTGGCCGTGGACGTCGAGAATTCCTTGGAAGCACTCACGGAGACCGCCGGCCGGGTCGGCGGCACCGCGCTGGCCCTGGACGTCACCGCCCCCGACGCGGTCGAGCGCATCACCGCCCATCTGCGCGAACACTTCGGCGAGGTCAACGGCGGTAAGGCCGACATCCTGGTCAACAACGCCGGTATCACCCGCGACAAACTCCTGGCGAACATGGACGACGCCCGGTGGGATGCCGTGGTCGCGGTGAATCTGGTTGCCCCCCTTGCCCTCACCGAAGGCTTGGTGGCCAACGGCAGCATCGATGCCGGGGGCCGGATCATCGGGCTGTCCTCGATGGCCGGGATCGCCGGAAACCGCGGGCAGACGAACTACGCCGCGACCAAGGCCGGCATGATCGGGCTCACCCAGGCGCTGGCTCCCACGCTGGCCGCGCAGGGCATCACCATCAACGCGGTGGCGCCGGGCTTCATCGAGACGGCGATGACCGCCGCGATCCCGGTGGCCACCCGCGAGGTCGGCCGTCGGCTGAACTCGCTGTACCAGGGCGGCGATCCGGTCGACGTCGCCGAGGCGATCGCCTACTTCGCCAGCCCGGCGTCGAACGCGGTGACCGGGAACGTGATCCGGGTCTGCGGCCAGGCGATGCTGGGAGCCTGACGTGAAATTGGAACTGCCGAACATGGTGCGCGCGGCCGCCGGTGCGCTGCCGTTCATCCCGCGCGGCGACCGGCTGCCGACGACGGTGCACCGCGTCGCCGCGTTGCCGATCGACCGGTCCAATGTGGCCGCCTATGCCGCGGTCACCGGTCTGCGCTACGCCGACGCGGTGCCGCTGACGTACCCGTTCGTCCTGACCTTCCCGACGGTGATGTCCGTGCTGACCGGTTTCGACTTCCCGTTCCCGGCGATGGGTGCGGTGCACGTCGAGAACGTGATCACCGCGCACCGCCCGATCGCCGTCACCGACACCGTCGGGATCGCGGTGCGCGCCGAGAACCTCCGCGAACACCGCAAGGGTCTGCTCGTCGACCTTCTCACCGAGGTGTCCGTCGGCAACGAGCCCGCCTGGCAGCAGGTCTCGACGTTCCTGCACCAGCAGCGCACCAGCCTGTCCGGCGAACCGAAGCCGGAGCCGCCGAAACAGCCGAAGCTGCCGCCGCCCAACTCGATTCTGCGCATCAGCACCGGGCAGATCCGGCGGTACGCCGCCGTCGGCGGTGACCGCAACCCGATTCACATCAGCTCCCTCGGAGCCAAGCTGTTCGGCTTCCCCACCGTGATCGCCCACGGCATGTTCAGCGCGGCCGCGGTGCTGGCCAATGTCGAGGGACAGCTGCCCGACCGGGTGCGCTACGCGGTGAAGTTCGGCAAGCCCGTGCTGCTGCCGGCCGCCGCGGGTGTCTACGTGGAGCGCGCCCCCAGATCCGCTACCGGCGGGGAGGGCGCCGGCTGGGATATCGCGCTGCGCAACCTCAGCAAGGGATACCCGCACCTCACCGCGACGGTTCGCGCGCTCCCTTGAGGCCCCGCCAGAACAGGTTGATCAGCAGTTCGGCCGCGTCGTCGACATCGGCGTCGCCGACGCTGACCCGCGCCGCGACCGCCTCACCGGCGCCCACCAGGGCCACCGCCATCATGTGGAAGTCGGAGTCCGGCGCCGGATTGCGGGTGCCGGCCTCCAGAAGCCGGGCGACCAGGTCGATGATCCGCTCCCGGCCCTCCCGGACGGTGTGTGCGAAGGCCTGCGAACTGGTGGCCTGGGTGTAAAGCACGATCCACGAAGCCCGGTTGGCGTCGATGTAGTGCAGCACCGAGACGATGGTGCGGCGCAACAACTCCCGCGGGCTGGCCTTCAGGTCGATATCAGCCCGGACGGCGTCGATGAAGCGGCCGAGTTCCCGGCTCAGGCAGGCACCGAACAGCTCCTCCTTGGAGCCGTAGTACAGGTACAGCATGGGCTTGGAGATCTGCGCCTGCGCCGCGATGGCGTCCATCGACGTCTCGTGGTAGCCGTGCACGGAGAACAACTGCACGGCGGCGTCGAGCATCTGCTGTTCGCGCACCGCCCGCGGCAGTCGCTTGGTCCCACCTGCGGCCATGACCGCCGCCCGCCCCGGCCGGTTACCCGCCGCAGCGTGCGCTGGGTCCCCTGATACCGGCCATCCGCAGCACCGAGCCCTCGACGGCCGGCATCGCCAGTTCCCCGCCGGCGACCGCCGATTCGAGCCGGTCCAGCACCGCCGGAACCTCCGCGGTGGTCACCCAGAGCGCCACATCGCTGCCGGCCTGCAGCGCCCGCAACACGGCCTCGGCGACCCCGTAGCGGGAGTTGATCGCGGCCATGCTGGACAGGTCGTCGCTGAACACCGGGCCGTTGAAGCCCGGGCCGCCGTAGCCGCCGCCGCGCAGCAGGTCGACCGCGGCCGGACTCAGGCTGGCCGGGGTGTTCCCGGTCAGCCCGGGCACCTCGAGGTGGCCGATCATCACACCGACCGGGGCCTCGGCGGTCAGCGTCCGGTACGGCACCAGATCGCTCTCCATGAGCTGGTCCAGCGGCGGGGTGCTCACCGCACCGGCGGTGTGCGAGTCACCCGAGCCGTGGCCGTGGCCGGGGAAGTGCTTGAGCACCGGCAGCACCCCGGCGTCCCGCAGTCCGCGGGCGACCGCTCCGGCGTAGGCGGTGACCGTGGCCGGGTCGTTGGAGAACGAGCGGTCCCCGATCACGGTGTTGGCGCCCTGGTCGGAGACGTCGACGACGGGCGCGAAGTCGATGGTGATACCCAGACCGCGCATCTGCCGTCCCCGTGACAACGCCAGTTGGTAGACCTCGTCGGGCGTCTTGGTCTGCGCCAGCGTGCGGGCCGGTGGGACGGCGCCGATCAGCGGTGCCAGCCGGGACACCCGGCCTCCCTCTTCGTCGACACTGACCGCCAACGGCAGCGGCCCCAGATTCGCGATGTCGGCCAGCGAACCATCGGTCAGCATGGACAGGTCGGTCCAGCTGCCGATCATGATGCCGCCGACGTGGTGGTTGCCCACCACGGCGCGGGCATCGGCGGCGTTCTTCACCCCGACCATCAGCAACTGGGCCAGCTTGTCCCGGGTGGACATCGACGCCAGCAGCGCCGCGCCCTCACCACAGGCCGGAGGCGCGGGCGCCGCGGGCATCGGGATGGAGCCCGCCATCGGAGTGGCCGCGCTGCTCTTGGGCGCACCGGCCGGGGCCGACGAGACCGGTGCGGACACCGTCGACGGAGCAGAGCACCCGACGACGAGCATCGGCACCGCGGCCAGGGCGACCGCCGCGCGGCGATACCGACTCCGGCGGAGGATCAGTGGGGACACCCGGTTCAGCATCCGACCATGCTGACATGTCGGCCAGCCGATACCAACTGGACCGACACCCGACACGCGCGCCTGGCGTGCTAGTTTCCGACCATGACCCGATTCGTGGTGCCCGCCGCCGCCAGCACGCTGGTGGGCCTGTTACTCGGCGCCGCCTCGGTTTTCGGCGTGACGCTCATGCTCCAGCAGGACACCAAACCGCAGGTCGCGCCGGGCGACCCGGCCTCCTCGGTGCTCAACCGGGTCGAGTACGGCAACCGCGGCTAGGAACACCCCGGTCACGGTGGTTCCCGGCATGCCGCTGTCCCGGCGGTGGCTGGCCGGCGTCTTCGCCACCGCACTGGTGCTGTGTTTCGCCCAGTCCCCGGGGCTGACCGCCCCCGACACCAAACTCGACCTGACGGCCAACCCACTGCGGTTCCTGGCCCGGGCGGCCAACCTGTGGAACAGCGACCTGCCGTTCGGCCAGGCCCAGAACCAGGCCTACGGCTACCTGTTCCCGCACGGCGCCTTCTTCCTGGCCGGCCACGAACTCGGCGTGCCCGGCTGGGTCACCCAGCGGCTGTGGTGGGCATTGCTGCTGACCGCCGGATTCTGGGGCCTGCTGCGGGTGGCGGAGGCGCTCAAGATCGGCACCCCGACCTCGCGCCTGGTGGCGGCGGGGGCGTTCGCGCTGTCCCCCCGCGTCCTGACGACACTGGGTTCGATCTCGTCGGAGACCCTGCCGATGATGCTGGCGCCCTGGGTGTTGCTACCGGTGATCAGAGCCCTGAATCCCGGGGCCGCGGGGCCCGATCCCGGGTCCGGCGATCCCCGGTCGCTGCGAATACTGGCCGCGCAGTCGGGGGTCGCCCTCGCGCTGATGGGCGCGGTGAACGCCGTCGCCAGCCTGGCCGCCTGCCTGCCGGCCGTCATCTGGTGGGCCTGCCACCGGCCGAACCGGCTGTGGTGGCGGTTCACCGGGTGGTGGGCGCTGGCGGTCGCGTTGGCGGTCGCCTGGTGGACCGGGGCATTGCTGCTGCTGGGCCGGGTGAGTCCGCCGTTCCTGGACTTCATCGAGTCCTCCGGGGTCACCACCCAGTGGACCTCGCTGACCGAGGTACTGCGCGGGACCTCCGCCTGGACCCCGTTCGTCGCGCCCACCGCCACCGCTGCCGCGGAACTGGTCACCCAACCGGTCATGGTGCTGGCCACCACACTGGTGGCGGCCGGCGGCCTGGCCGGGCTGGCGCTGCGGTCGATGCCGGCCCGCGGCCGGCTGATCGCTATGCTGCTGACCGGCCTGGTGCTGCTCACCGCCGGTTACACCGGCGGGCTGGGTTCGCCACTGGCCCACGCGGTGCAGACCTTCCTGGACGCCGCCGGTGCCCCCCTGCGCAACGTCCACAAGCTGGAACCGGTGATCCGCCTTCCCCTGGTGCTGGGGATCGCCCACCTGCTCGGCCGGATCCCGCTGCCGGGCAGCGCGCCCCGGCCGGTGTGGGTGCGGTCGTTCGCCCACCCCGAGGACGACCGCCGGGTGGCCGCGGGAATCGTCGTCCTGAGCGCCCTGCTGGTGGCGACCTCGATGGCCTGGACGGGCCGGCTCACCCCGCCCGGGGCGTTCCGCGAGATCCCGGATTACTGGCACCAGGCCGCCGACTGGCTGACCGAGCACAACACCGGCGACCCGGCCCCGGGCCGGGTGCTGGTGGTTCCCGGTGCGCCGTTCGCCACCCAGATCTGGGGGAACAGCCACGACGAGCCGCTGCAGGTTCTCGGTGAGTCACCCTGGGGAGTCAGGGATTCCATCCCGCTGACCCCTCCGCAGACGATCCGGGCGCTGGACTCGGTGCAGCGCCTGATCGCGGCCGGACGGCCGTCGGCCGGACTGGCCGACACCCTGGCCCGCCAGGGCATCTCCTATCTGGTGGTGCGCAACGACCTCGACCCGGAGAACTCCCGGTCCGCCCGTCCGCTGCTGGTGCACCGGGCCATCGAGGGCTCACCGGGACTGGCCAAGGTGGCCGAGTTCGGCGAACCGGTCGGCCCCGGCACGGTCGAGGGGTTCATCAGCGACAGCGGGCTGCGACCACTGTTCCCGGCCGTGCAGATCTATCGGGTCGCGCCCGCCGGCGGACCGGCGGAGGCTAATCCGGGCGCGCCGTACCTGAGCACCGCCAGCGAGCTGACCCGGGTCGCCGGCGGCCCCGAAGCACTGCTGCGCATCGACGAGCGGCGCCGGTTACTGAAACTCCCGCCGCTGGGACCGATGCTGCTGACCGGTGACGCCCAGCGCGCCGGACTGAACACACCCCCGGGCGCGGGTGTCATCGTCACCGACACGCCGGTCAACCGGGAGACCGACTACGGCCGCGTCGACGACCACTCCTCGGCCGTTCGCGCCCCCGGCGATGCCCGCACCACCCACAACCGGGTGGCCGACTATCCCGCCCCCGGTGCGGTCCCGGTGGTCGGGAAATGGTCCGGAGGAAGGCTGAGCGCCTCCAGTTCCTCCGCGGACGCCACCACCCTGCCCAACGTCGCCCCGTCCAGCGGCACCGTCGCCGCGATCGACAAGGATCCCGCCACCGCGTGGGTGTCCAACTCGCTGGAACCGGCCCTCGGGCAGTGGCTGCAGGTCGACTTCGACCGGCCGGTCACCAACGCGACACTGACCATCACCCCGAGCGCCACCGCGGTCGGCGCCCAGGTCCGCCGGATTCAGGTGTCCACCGTCAACGGGACCACCACCCTCGGCTTCGACAAACCGGGCGAACCGCTGGCGGTGGCACTGCCCTTCGGCGAGACACCCTGGGTGCGGGTGACCGCGGTCGGCACCGACGACGGCTCGTCGGGGGTGCAGTTCGCGGTCACCGACCTGTCCGTCACCCAGTACGACGCCTCCGGTTTCGCGCACCCGGTCGACATCCGGCACACCGTCGTCGTGCCCGCACCGCCGGCCGGCTCGGCCGTCGCCGCCTGGGACCTCGGCTCCGAACTACTCGGCCGGGACGGCTGCGCCGCCGCTGGAAGTGCCGAAGCAGGAAGGGCCGAAGCAGGAAGGGCCGAAGCGGCCGGGAGCACCGTGCACTGCGCGGCCTCGATGGCGGTGGCGCCCGAGGAACCGGTGACCCTGAGCCGCACGCTGACCGTGCCCGCCGCCATCGAGGTGACCCCGACGGTGTGGGTTCGTGCCCGCCAGGGTCCGCGGCTGGCCGATCTGGTGGCTCAGCCCGGCACGGCGCGGGCCGACGGACCGGCCGACCTGATCGACATCCAGGGCTCGGCCTACGCCGCGGCCGACGGCGATCCGCGGACCTCCTGGACCGCACCGCAGAACGTCGTCCAGCACCGCACCCCGCCCACCATCACCCTCACCCTGCCCCGGCCCACCGAGGTTGCCGGCGTCCGGCTGACGCCCAGCGGATCGGCCCTGCCCACCCACCCGCGGCTGGTCGCGATCGACCTCGGCGACGGCCCCCAGGTCCGCGAACTGCGACCCGGGCTGGATGACACCGGCGAGACCCCGGCCCCGCAGAACCTGTCGCTGCGCCCGCGGGTCACCGACACCGTGCGGATCAGCCTGCTGGACTGGGACGACGTCATCGACCGCACCGCTCTCGGCTTCGACCAGCTCAAACCGCCGGGTCTGGCGGAGGTCGCCGCGCTGAGCCCGCGCGGAACGCCGATCGCGGCGGCCGACGCCGCGGCCAACCGCACGCGCCGGGTGGAGGTGCCCTGCGGTCAGGGACCGGTGCTGGCGGTCTCCGGGCGGTTCGTGCAGACCTCGGTGTCGACGACGGTCGACGCGCTGCTGCGCAGCCTTCCGGTGCCCGCGCGCACCTGCGACCCGGTCCCGTTGGCCTTGCCGGCCGGGCCGCAGGAGTTGCTGGTGAGTCCGGGGCCGGCGTTCGTCGCCGACGGTGTCGAACTGTCCGGGCCGCTGGCGTCCCGGTTGCGGACCGCGCAGACGACGCCCGCGCAGGTGCTGTCGTGGTCGGCCGATCGCCGGGAGATCTCGGTGCCGCGCTCCCCGGCCGCCCGGGTTCTGGTGGTTTCCGAGAGCGTCAACCCCGGCTGGGAGGCGCGCACCCCCGACGGCGCCACGCTGACACCGGTGATCGTCAACGGTTGGCAGCAGGGCTGGGTGCTGCCACCGGGCGCGCAAGGCACCGTCACGCTCGACTTCCCGGCCAACACCCCCTACCGGATCTCACTCGTGGCCGGTGTGGCGCTGCTGCCCCTGCTCGCGCTGCTGGCCTGGTGGCCGGGGCGGCGACGTTCCCGCACCGCCGACGGCGCGCGCCCGTGGGCGCCCCGGGCTGTCGCGGCCCTGGGGGTGCTCGGAGTCGGGGTGCTCCTCGGCGGGGCCGCCGGCCTGGCGGTGTTCGGCGCCGCCCTCGCCGTTCGGCTGCTGCTCCGGCGGCGGGAACGGGTGTCCGACCGGATCACCCTGGCTGTCACGTCGACCGGGCTGATCCTCGCCGGTGCGCTGCTGTCGCGCCAGCCGTGGCGCTCGGTGGACGGCTACCTCGGCCACTCCGGGTGGGTGCAACTGCCGGCACTGCTGGCCGTCGGGGTGCTGGCCGCCTCCGCGGTGACGCTGTCGACGTTCTCCCGGCGCCCCGCACCGGAGACCGGAACCGACAGCCAAACCGGGCCAGCCGAAAACCCTCCCGCGTAGGGTCGGACCATGGCCGGCCAGCCCCAGGTGCAGACAGTGCGCGGCGCGATCCCGGTAGACAGCCTCGGCGTCACCCTGATGCACGAGCACGTCTTCGTGCTGTCACCGGAGATCATCGCCAACTACCCCGACAGCTGGGGCGACGAGTCCGCCCGCGAGGACGCCGCGGTACGGAAACTGAACGCGCTCAAGGAGATCGGGGTGGACACCATCGTCGACCCCACCGTCATCGGCCTGGGTCGCTACCTCCCCCGCATCCAACGGGTGGCGGCCCGCACCGACCTGCAGATCGTGGTCGCCACCGGCGTCTACACCTACAACGACGTCCCGATGTACTTCCACTTCACCGGACCGGGCACCGCACTGGACGGACCCGAGCCGATGGTGGAGATGTTCGTCCGCGATATCACCGAGGGCATCGCCGGAACCGGGGTCAAGGCCGCGATCCTCAAGTGCGCCACCGACGAACCCGGTCTGACCCCCGGGGTGGAACGGGTGCTGCGGGCCGTCGCGCAGGCCCACCGCGCCACCGGCGTGCCGATCACCACCCACACCCACGCGCGCACCCGCCGCGGGCTGGAGCAGCAGCGCGTCTTCGCCGCCGAGGGCGTGGACCTGAGCCGGGTGATCATCGGGCACAGTGGGGACACCACCGACCTGGCCTACCTGGATGAGCTCATCGCGGCCGGTTCCTACCTGGGTATGGACCGGTTCGGGGTGGACAACATCCTGTCCTTCGAGGATCGCGTCGACACGGTGGCCCGGATGTGCGAACGCGGGCACGCCAACCGGATGGTGCTGGCGCACGACGCGTCCTGCCACATCGACTGGCTGCCCGAGGCGATGCTTCCCGTCGCCCTGCCGAACTGGCACTACCTGCACATCCACACCGACGTGCTGCCCGCCCTGCGGGCGCGCGGGGTCACCGACGAGCAGATCACCACCATGCTCGTCGACAATCCGCGCCGGATCTTCGCCACCGGGGGTGCCTACTAGTGAGTGGCCAAGTAGTGAGTGGCCCGGTGACCACCGACGACATCCCGCCGATCGGAACCCAGATCAGCCGGTTGGCCGCCGCCGATCCGAACGCCCCGGCTGTCACCCACGGCGGCCGGACCGTCACCCGCGCCGAACTGGAGGCGTGGACCAACCGACTGGCCCGCGCCTACGCGGATCTCGGGGTGCGCCGGGGCGACTACGTCACGGTCGCGCTGCCCAACTCGATCGAGTGGGTGGCCGCGGTCGTCGCCACCTGGAAACTCGGCGCGATCCCACAGCCGCTGTCCTCCCGGCTGCCCGACGCCGAGTACGGCCACCTGCTGGATCTGCGGGAGCGGGCGCTGCTGGTCGGCCGGCCCGACCCCCGCGGGATCGTCCCGTCGGTACCCGGCGATGCCGAGCCGGACCCGGGCCTCTCCGCGGATCCGCTACCCGAGGCGGTGTCGCCGTCGCTGAAGTCGATGGCGTCGGGCGGCAGCACCGGGCGGCCGAAGCTGATCGAGGCCGGCGGGGACGGCCGGTTCAACGGGACCGCGGTCGCGGCGATGATGGGCAACCTGCCCACCGACACCCAGTTGGTGTCGGTGCCGTTGAGCCACAACACCGGTTTCACCTCGGCCACCATGGCGCTGGCCACCGGCCAGCATCTGGTGCTGATGAGTCGGTTCGATCCGGCGGAGTTCCTGCGCCTGATCGACGAGCACCGGGTGAACTACCTGGCGACGGTGCCGACCATCATGCAGCGCCTGCTGCCCGTTTACCGGCAGACCCCGGGACGCTACGACCTCACCTCGGTGCGCCGCTGGTGGCACCTGGCCGCGCCCTGTCCGCCGAACGTCAAGGAGGCCTGGATCGAGATCCTCGGCCCGGAGGTGGTGTGGGAACTGTACGGCGGCACCGAACTTCAAGCCCTGACCTTCATCAGCGGCACCGAGTGGCTGACCCATCGCGGATCGGTGGGCCGGGTGGTGTCCGGCGAGATGAAGATCCTCGACGACGAGGGGCAGGAGTGCCCGCCCGGCGTGGTCGGCGAGGTCTACATGCGCCCGCGTCCTGGCAGCCGTCCGACCTACCGCTACATCGGCTCGCAGCCCAAGACCCGCCCCGACTCGCTGGGGGCCTGGGACTCACTGGGCGATCTGGGCTGGTTCGACGATGAGGGGTACCTGTATCTGGCCGACCGGCGGGTCGACATGTTCACCGTCGGCGGGCGCAACGTCTACCCCGCGGAGATCGAGAACGCGCTCGCCGAACACCCCGAGGTGCTGTCCTGCCTGGTGGTCGGCATCCCGCACGAGGATCTCGGGCAGGTGCCGCACACCCTGGTGCACAGCGAGGCACCGCTGGACAAGGCTGCGGTCACCGCCTTCGTCGCCGAACGACTGGCCGAGTACAAGGTGCCGCGCAGCGTCGAGTTCGTCGACACCCCCCTGCGGGACGACGCCGGTAAGGCGCGGCGCACCGCGGTACGCGAGGAGGTCATCTCGCGACTGGATTCGATGGCGCGCTATCGCGCGACCGGATCCGATGGCGCGCTATCGCGCGACTGACGGCTCAGGCTGATCGGTGACCGAACTGTCCAGCGGCGGCGGTGCCACGGCTTCGGCACCGGCCTTGCGGTACTCCCAGCGGCGCAACGCGTTCCGGCACGGTGACTCGATCAACGCATAGCTGACCGCCGCCATCGCGAAGCCCAGCACCGTGGTCAGGACGAACACCACGATCAGGTCGCCGTTGAACATGAAGGTGCCCACCATCGGGAACACCATCACCAGCGCCGCCAGATGCCAGACGAACAGGCCGTAAGACCACCGGCCCAGCGTCACCATCACCGGGTTGCCCAGAATCCGGTGCGGGGTGCCCGGCCGGTCCAGCACCAATGGGGCCAGCAGTGCCGCGGCCACCACGGCGCCCATCGAGGTTCGCACCACGAACTGACCGAGCGTCGCCGGTACCAGGTTCTTCGGGCCGGCCAGCGGCGACGCCGAGATCAGATACGCGACCAGGGCGATCCCGTAGATCTGCCACGGGTTGCGGGCCAATCGGTGCGGCCAGCCGACCGGGCTGACCGTCCACTCCGCCAGCAGCATCCCGGCGGCGAACCAGGACGCGTAGGCCGGCGGCCAGTTCAGGAAGTTGACGCCCTCCGCGGTGTGGATCGGCAGCAGACCCCAGCCGAGGCTGGCCACCGCCACCGCGGCGATGGCCGGAACCCGCGCCCGCACCGGCAGCAGGTAGGCCAGGAACGCCAGCAATGGCAGCGCCAGGTAGAAGCTGACCTCCACCGACAGGCTCCACATCTGGGTCAGCCCGGCGGTCAGGGTGAGCGGCACGTAGACCTGGGTCAGGGTCAGGTTGGCCAGCCAGACGGTGAGGCTGGCGTTCTTCGCTTCCGGCAGCAGGGTCAGGATGATCACCACCGCCACCAGGTAGCCCGGCATGATCCGAACCAGCCGGGACCGCAGGTAGTGACCGGCCGGCGGCCGATGCCGCAGTCCGCGGGCCGCGGCCGCGTGGCCCCGCCACAGCAGGAAGCCCGACAGCGCGAAGAACACCGCCACCGCCAGGTCGAACCGGTGCAGCAATCGGCCGATGACACCATCGGAGGTGCCGGTCTGGAAGGCGACGTGCGTGAGCACCACCCCCATCGCCGCGCAGGCCCGCATCCCCTCCACGGCCGGCAGGAAGCTGCGGGTGCCACCCACCTGCGCCGGCTCCCGGTCCACCGGTTCCATGCCGATCAGTGTGCCGGTGGCGACCGGAACACCGACGGCGGGTACAGCAGATTCGTGCGCGGGCGCGGTTGGTTGCGGCTCCGGCTGTTAGGGTCAGGGCGGCTGGATACCGACTGACACAGCATGTGAAGAGGAGACCTGACGGCGTGAACCGCGCGAATATGTTGCGTCTCGCGGCATGCGGCATCATCGGCCTCGGCGCCGCCCTGCTGATCGCCTCGCTGCTGCTGTCCACGTACACCGCGGGCAAGATCCGCAAGATTCCGCTGACCATCGACCAGACCCTGGTCTCCAGCGGCACCGGCACCGCACTGGATCCCGCCTCGCTCAGCGGCGAGCAGTTCGTCGTCAACCAGAACGTCCCGCTGGTCTCTCAGCAGGCGATGACCGTCGAGACCCCGGCCAACGCCGATGTGGTCACCCTGCAGGTCGGCACCAGCGTGCGGCGCACCGACAAGCAGCAGGACAACGGGCTGCTGCTGGCCATGGTGGACACCGTCACGGTCAACCGCAGCACCGCCGAGGCGGTCTCCGAGGCCGACCGCCCGGGTGGTTCGGTGCAGAAGCCACGCACCATCGGGGATGACAAGCCGCCGACGGCGATCGCGCTCCCGCACGAGGGCCTGACCTATCGCTTCCCGTACGACACCGAGAAGAAGTCGTACCCGATGTTCGACCCGATCGCCCAGAAGCCGTACGACGCCAACTACGACGGCGAGGACGACGTCAACGGCCTGACCACCTATCGGTTCACCCAGAACGTCGGCTACGACGCCGACGGCAAGCTCGTCGAACCGATCAAGTACTCCTCGCTCTACGACAACGATGAGGACGGCGAGGTGACCGCCCGGGCCGGGCTGTGGGGTCTGGCGGACCTCGATCCCTACGAGCCCGTCACGATGACCCGCTACTACGCCGCACAGCGCACCTTCTGGGTGGATCCGGTCTCCGGCACCATCGTCAAGGCCCAGGAACGCGCCAACCACTACTACGCCCGCGATCCGCTCAAGCCGGAGATGGCCGTCGTCGACTACAAGGTCACCTCGACCGAGCAGACGGTCGAGTCGCAGGTGGCCGACGCCCGCGACGAACGCGACCGGGTGGCGCTGTGGTCACGGGTGCTGCCGATCAGCCTGGCCGCGGCCGGACTGGTGGCCCTGATCGGCGGCGTGGTGCTGGGCCTGTTCGGCGGCCGCACCGAGTCGGCACTGGCCGGACCCAGCGAAGAGGACAGCGATCTCGATCTCGGGCTGTTCGGCAAGGACGAGACTGGGCCGATGCCCGCCGCCCAGGCCGTGACCGAGAAGATTCCCACCCGGCGACCGGAGTCCCCACCGCCGGTCCAGTGACCGGCCGTCTGGCTGTTCCCGGGTACGCGCTGGCACTGACGGCACTGGTGCTGGGCCCGCTCGCCGCCCCCGGCTACCTGCTGCTCCGCGATGCGGTGTCGACGCCCCGCTCCTGGCTGCCCGATTCGGCACTCGGGCTGGGCGGCACCGCCCCGCGGGCGGTTCCGCAGGACTTCGCACTCGCCGCGGTCTCGACACTTCTCGACGGCGGTGTGGTCGTCAAGGCGCTGCTCGCCGGCGCGCTGCTGGTGGCGGGCTGGGGTGCCGGACGATTGGCGGGCCTGGTCCTTCCGGAGGCCGGTCTGCCCGGACAACTGGTCGCGGTCACCCTGGCGGTCTGGAATCCGTATGTCGCCGAACGGCTGCTGCAGGGACACTGGAGTCTGCTGCTCGGCTACGGCTGCCTACCCTGGGTGGCGGCGGCCGTCCTCCGACTGCGCGCCGGCGAGCTATCGCCTCGGCCGAGGGCCGCGGACTGGGCGGCGCTGGTGTTCTTCACCGCGCTGGCCGGCCTCACCCCGACCGGGGCGATCCTCGCCGCGATCGTCGCGCTGGTGTGCGTGGCCGCACCGGGTACCGGAGTGACACGCCCGCGGTGCGCGGCGGCGCTGGCCGGCATCGGCCTGCTCACCGCCGGACCGTGGCTGCTGGCCTCCGCCCTCGGCGGGACGCTGGGCGCGCCGCAGTCCGACGGACTGAGTCCGTTCGCCGCCCGTGCCGAACCGGGTCTGGCGACGCTGGGCAGCCTGGCCGGACTCGGCGGGATCTGGAATGCCGAGGCCGTTCCGCCCTCGCGGACAACGCTGGTCGCCGTCATCGGGACTGTCGCGCTGCTGGCTGTGGTGATCGCCGGGGTGCCGCAGCTCATACGCCGGCCGGTGGCGGTGCCCCTGCTCGTTCTGTCCGTCGTCAGCGTGCTGTTTCCGGCGGCGATGGCGACCGGCCCGGGCCTGGCCGCGCTGCGGGCGGTGGTCGAGGCGGTGCCTGGTCTGGCAGTACTTCGCGATGGGCAGAAGTGGGTGGCGCTGGCCATGCCGGGCTATGCCCTGGCCGGCGCCGGGACGATCCTGACGCTGAGCCGGGTACGTCCGGTCCTCGCCGCCGCGGCGTGCTGCGCGGCGCTGATCGCCGCTCTCCCGGATCTGGCCTGGGGTGTCTGGGGCCGGGTCGCGCCGGTGCACTACCCGCCGGGCTGGGCCGCGGTCGCCGCCGTCGTCAATGCCGATCCGCGTCCCGTCGCCGTGCTGCCCGCCGACACCATGCGCCGGTTCGGCTGGTCCGGGCCCGCACCGGTACTGGATCCGCTGCCCCGGTGGTTACGGGCCGACGTGCTGTTCACCGGCGATCTGCAGATCTCGGGCCGGACCGTGACGGGTGAGGGTGGGCGGGCCCGGGCGGTGCAGGAGATCCTGCTCTCCGGTGCCGACCGGCAGTCGCTGGAACGGGCCGGGGTGGGCTGGGTGGTGCTGGAATCGGGTACCCCGGGCCACCTCGGCGACGCCCTCGCCGGCCTGCGGCGGCTGCCGGTGGCCTATTCCGACGCCGACCTGACCGTGTACCGGGTGGGCGCCGACAGCCCCGGTGCGTCCCGGGGCGCCCGGCTGGCCGTGCTGAGCGCGCATCTGGTCTGGGCCGGGCTGGTGGTCGGCGGCGCGGCGGCTGTTCTCTTGACCCGCCGGCGCTCCTGACCCGCCGGAACCGTCTTCAGTCCGGGGGGTGACCGTGCCGCCGCTGATAGTCCTCGCGGATCAGCGCGTCGCGGCGGCGCTGGATTTCGTCGACGAGTTCGGGGTCGAGTCCGTGCTGACGCAACCGGTGGGCACGCCAGATCTTGTCCAGCGCGTGCGCGAAGTAGACGAACGGCACCAGCAGCAGCGCGGACATCGCCAGGTGCATCCCCACCGAAGTCGGGATCAGCCACAGCGGCGACACCACCAGCAGGGCGGGGATCGTCACCCGGACGAAGTTGCGCCGCTGCGCACCGCGACCGGCGAGGTCGTGGCGGACCCAGTCCGCGTACTGCGCGGGCAGGATCCGGCCGTAGCAGTAGCCGAGGTACTGCACCAGGCCGGGACGCACGGGGTCGGGCGACACCGGGTTAGAGGACACCGCTCACCCTTCGTCCGTCGTGTACCGACTCGCACACGGTGCGCATCGCGTCCGCGCTCTGCTGCCAGGAGAACTCCCGACTGCGGGCGGCGGCCTTCGCGCCGAGTTCCTCGCGCAGCACCTGATCGGCGAGCAGTCGCTCGAGGGAGCCGACGAGTTCGCGGTGGTCATCGACCAGGACCCCGGTCACCCCGTCGATGACCGAGTCGGTGAGCCCACCGGATTCGCGGTAGCCGATCGTCGGCACTCCGTGCTGGGCCGCTTCGACGACGGCCAGTCCCCAGCCCTCCTTACGGGACGGCAGCACGTGCACCCAACTGCGTTGCACCACAGCGTGTTTGGCGGTGTCGTCGACGTGGCCCCAGAAAGTGACCGCATCGGAGATGCCGAGGTCGGCGGCGTGTTGCACCAGCCGGTCCAGCCACCACCCGCCGCCGACGATGTCGAGATGCAACCCCGGCACCCGCCCACGCAGCGCGGCCACCGCGTCAAGGGCGTCCTCGATCTGCTAGTGCGGCACCAACCGGGAGAGCACCACCACCCGGGGATGCGGTGATCGCGGCGCGGTCAGGGTCTCAGGGGGCGCCTCATCCAGCCCGTTGCGGACCACCGCCACCCGGGAGTCGTCGACTCCCAGTTCGGTCAGGTCACGGGCCGACGGCAGCGACACCGTCACGTACTGGTTGCGCCGGTGCAGACGCGGGGACAGCCAGGATTCGACGAACCAGCCGACCCGGCTGAGCAGGGGGCCGGCGACCGGCCACTGCTCGCGATGGCAGTGGTGCACCAGAACGATGACGCGGCGGCCGAAGGCCAGCCGGGCCAGGAACGGCAGCCCGTTCTGGCTGTCGATGACCACGTCCGGGCGGACGTGCCGCAACGGTCCGAGCCCCACCCGGGCGGCCACCATCGCCAGACCCGCCCAGATGTAGACGGTGTAATGCCCACCCCCGCGGCTGACCCGGACCCCGTCGACCACCTCGCGCCGGGCCGCGCCGCGATAACGGGCGGTGCGCAGGGTGACCTCGACGCCGGAGGCCGCCAGCAACGCACCGATGCGCTGCAGATAGGTCTCGCTGCCCCCGCCCTGCGGATGGCCGGTGTCGCGCCAGCACAGCAGCAACACGGAGCGAACGGGGCCGGACACCGCCCGCAGTTTAGTCGTTAGGGTCTGACAGGTGCTGCTCACCGACCTGTTCGCCCGCCGGGCGACCCTGAACCGTTCGGTGCGACTGTTGCGCTCGTTCCGCTTCGAGCAGTCCGCTCCCGACCTGTTCTACGGTCCCCTGGCCGAGGACACCGCGGCGATGGTGTCCGATCTGTGGGCCGCCCGGACCGGGTCCGCACACGCGGACCGCATCCTGCTCGACGTCGGCGGCGGTCCGGGGTACTTCGCGACCGCCTTCACCAACTCGGGCTGGCGGTATGTCGGTGTCGAACCGGATCCCACCGAGATGCACGCCGCCGGCCGGGTCGGCGCCGGCGGGCCGGGCCGTTTCGTGCGGGCCTCCGGGTTGGCGCTTCCGTTCGCCGACGCCAGCGTGGATGTGTGCCTGTCCTCCAATGTGGCTGAGCACGTCGCCGAGCCGTGGCGGTTGGGGGCGGAGATGCTGCGGGTGACCCGCCCGGGCGGGCTGGTGGTGCTGTCCTACACCGTGTGGTTGGGCCCGTTCGGCGGCCACGAAACCGGCCTGTGGCATTACCTCGGCGGGGCCCGGGCGGCGCGCCGCTACACCCGCCGGCACGGGCACCCGCCGAAGAACAACTACGGGTCGTCACTGTTCGCGGTCTCGGCCGCCGCCGGGCTGCGCTGGGCCGCCTCGACCGGCCTACCGGTGGCGGCGTTCCCGCGCTACCACCCGCGATGGGCCTGGCCGTTGACCTCGGTGCCCGGACTGCGGGAAGTGCTGGTGAGCAACCTGGTGCTGGTGCTGGCGCCCTGAGCGGCGCCGAACTGGAACCTGTTCCGGCCGGTCGGGTGTGGGTACTGTGAGCCTCATGACGCAGACGGCCTACAAGACCGAGTACGACACGCTCTTCATCGGCGGTGCCTGGGTTGCGCCGTCGACCTCCGAGGTGATCGAGGTGCGTTCCCCGGCAACCGGAGAGTACGTCGGCAAGGTCCCGTTGGCGGCGGCCGCCGATGTCGACGCCGCCTGCGCGGCCGCCCGCCGGGCCTTCGACGAGGGGCCGTGGCCGCGGATGACCCCGCAGGAGCGCCAGGGTGTGATCGCCAACGCCGTCAAGCTCATCACCGAACGCGCCGACCTGTTCAAGTTCCTACTCAAGGCCGAGACCGGTCAGCCCCAGATGATCGTCGACATGGTGCAGTACGGGGCGGCGGTGTCCGGGCTGAACTACTACGCCACCGCCGCGGACAAGTTCACCTGGAAGGACGTTCGCGACGGCCTCTACGGCCAGACCCTGGTACTGCGGGAACCGATCGGCGTGGTGGGAGCGGTGGCGGCCTGGAACGTGCCGCTGTTCCTGGCCTGCAACAAGCTGGGCCCGGCACTGCTCGCCGGGTGCACGGTGGTGCTCAAGCCGGCTGCCGAGACCCCGCTGAGCGTCAACGCCCTGGCCGAGTCGTTCGCCGAGGCCGGTCTTCCCGAGGGTGTGCTGTCGGTGGTGCCCGGCGGCGCCGAGACCGGCCGCGCGCTGACCGCCAATCCCCACGTCGACAAGTACACCTTCACCGGCAGTTCGGCGGTCGGCAAGGAGGTCGGCCGACTGGCCGCCGAGAAGCTCAAACCGTGCACGCTGGAACTCGGCGGGAAATCGGCGGCGATCATCCTCGAGGACGCCGACCTGGACTCCACCCTGCCGATGCTGCTGTTCGCCGGGCTGATGAACACCGGGCAGGCCTGCGTGGCGCAGACCCGCATCCTGGCGCCGCGGTCGCGCTACGAGGAGATCGTGGCCAAGATCGGTGCGGGCGTGGCCGCGATGCCGGTCGGACTGCCGGACTCCCCCGGCGCGATGATCGGCCCGCTGATCACCGAGAAGCAGCGGGAGCGGGTGGAGGGCTACATCGCCAAGGGCCGGCAGGAGGGCGCGCGGCTGGTCACCGGCGGCGGGCGGCCCGACGGGCTGGACAGCGGCTATTACGTGCAGCCGACGGTGTTCGCCGACGTCGACAACTCGATGACCATCGCCCAGGAGGAGATCTTCGGCCCGGTGCTCGCGGTGATCCCGTACGAGGACGAGGAGGACGCGGTGCGGATCGCCAACGACTCCCCGTACGGACTGGCCGGCAGTGTGTGGACGACGAACTTCGACAAGGCCGTCGAGATCGCCTCGAGAATCCGCACCGGCACGTACGCGGTCAACATGTACGCCTTCGATCCGGGCGCGCCGTTCGGCGGCTACAAGAACTCCGGCATCGGTCGCGAGAACGGACCGGAGGGGATCGAGGAGTACGTCGAGCACAAGAGTGTGCTGCTGCCGTTCGGGTACTCCCCGAAGCTCTGAGCGCCGGCGGTCAGTTCGGGAGCTAACCGCCGAGCAGATCGACCCGGCAGCGCACCCCGGGCGCTCGAGACAGCCTCGCGTCCCCGGTGAGCAGGGGGACGCTGAGGGCCTCAGCCAGCGCGACGTAGGCCGCATCGTAGACCGTGATCGTCTGCCGCAGTTCCCAGCAGCGTCCGATCAGGTGCTGGTGGGATGCCCGCCGAATCGGCAGCGAGAACAGGTCCGACACGGCCGCCTCCGCCCGATCCGGCGTCATGAGCCCGCCTGACACGTGCCGACGCCACACCGACAGCACCTCCAGATCGATCAGTTGCGGCGCGGCGAGTGTCTCACCGGCAAGGGCGGCCCGGGCAACGGCCCCGTCCGGGCCGTCGTCACCCAGCGCGACCGCCAGCACGCTGGCGTCAACGACGATCACGGTCGCCCCGGACCGCCTCCACCGCAGCCGAGAGGGACACAGATCCGCCCGAGCGTCCCCCGGCCCGTTCCAGAACCTCGTCCAAGGTCGGCGTCGCCGCCTCCTGGATCAACCGACTGCGCAGATACTCCTGGAGCGACTGGTGCGCACGCGCCGCGCGTTGCCGTAGCACCGCGTGGGTCTCTTCCGGCACGTCCTTGATCTGCACGCTGGTCATGCCTCCACTTTGGCGCCACTGGCGCCACTGTGCAACTCTTTGCACCACCGGCGCCACAGTGCAAGACCGGGTGTGGCAGAACTCCGTTTCGCTAGAACAACACCCGCGCGATCATCTCGGCCACCGCGGCCGGCTTCTCAACACCGTCGATCTCCACGGTGTGCCGCACCGTCAGGTCGGCCGTGCTGTCCGAGGCTTTGACCTCGATCAACTCCGAGCGCACCCGGATGCGGCTGTCCACCGGAACGGCGTTGAGGAAACGCACCTTGTTCAGCCCGTAATTGATGACCAATGTGGCGTTCTCGATCCGGAAGTTGTCCTTGCTCAGCGCCGGAATGAGCGACAGGGTGAGAAACCCGTGCGCAATCGGCGCCCGATAGGGGCTTTCCTTCTTGGCCCGTTCGACGTCGACGTGAATCCACTGGTGGTCGCCGGTGACGTCGGCGAAGTCGTTGACCCGCTGCTGGTCTATGGTCACCCAATTGCCCACCCCGAGTTCGGTACCGACCAGGGACTGGGCGTCATCGATGGACGAGATGACCTTCATGGTGTGACCTCCGGAGGCGGCGTGCGGACAGTAACTATGATTCGGATCATACAAAGCGCAGAAAGGCGCTGGTCGTCGACCACTGTTACCAGGCCGTCATCCCGCCTTAACCTGGCATCCGCCTGCAATTGGCAGCGTGGCATTGCACGCCCAACCCGGGAAATCTATGGTGATAACCATAGTTATGGAGGCAGCCATGCAAAGCGTCACCGAACCGGCCACCGAGGTGGCCGCCCCGGTCCCGCAGTGGGCGGTCGAAGTGAACTTCGTCGGCTGCCGAATCGTGCGGTGGGCCGAGAAGCGGCGGCACCTGCTCGGCATCGGCCGTCAGTCCGGGGCGCGCTGAATGTCCCGGCGAACCACCCGGACCACCATGCTGGCCACCGCTGCCACCCTGCTGCAGGAGGGCGGCACGGCCGGAGTGACCATCGACGCCGTGCTGGCCCGCAGCGGATGTCCGCGTGGTTCGGTGTATCACCACTTCCCCGGCGGCCGGGCCCAATTGCTGCGGGAGGCCCTGCAATTCGCCGGCGAGGAGATCACCGCCGCGATCGAGTCCGCGGCCAGCGGTGACGGCACCGCACTGCTGCGCCGGTTCGCCGCGTTGTGGCGCGAAGCCCTGATCTCCAGTGACTACACCGCCGGCAGCCCGGTGCTGGCTGCGGCCATCGGCTCCGGAACCGACGAAGAGCAACTCACCGCGGTTGCCGCCGATATCTTCCGTCGCTGGCGTGACGCCGCCGCCCAAGGGTTCGTCCGGGAGGGTTTCGACCCTGCCGACGCGGTCGCACTCGCCCACACCAGCATCGCCGCACTCGAGGGGGCGGTGATGCTGTGCCGTTCGCTGCACAGCCTGGAACCGCTCGACGACGTGGCGCGACAACTTGAATTCCTGATCACCGCACGGCAGTTCGTGTCCCGCTCGACTGTGGCGGCGTCATGATCTCAGGACTCGACCTCACCGACCCGGAGACCCCGATCGGGGTTGTCAACCGGTTCGGAATCACCACGCTCACAGCGGAATTCAGTGCCGGAACCGGGGCCGGAACCGGAGAACTCGTCGCGTCGATGCCGATCGGCGGAATGACGAACCCGTTCACCGGGCAGCCATCCATCGCCGGGCTCGCCATCCTGGTGGACGACGTCGCCGGCCGGGTCAACTTCTACCGGACCGGCGGGGACCAGTGGACGGTGTCCTCGGAACTGACCGTCGAGCTCACCCCGGATGCCTACCCGAGCCTGCTGTCGGAACCCGACGAACCGGTGATCGCCAGCGCCCGCGGCATCGGCGGGATCGGGTCGCCGCTGCTGTCGCTGTGCGATCTCACCCACGCCGGGACGGTGATCGGTGTGGGCACCGTGCGCACCCTGCCGCTCAACGGTGGCCCCGACGCGCCGGTCAGCGGCGGCGCCGACCCGCTGATCCGGACGGCCTCCACCACCCTGGCCGACCTGATGTCTGTCGAGGCCGTCTCCGCCGGCGACGGGTCCTGCCGGTTGCACCAGCGTCCGGACCCGATACTCAACAATCTCATCGGCATCGTGCACGGCGGGGTCAGCGGTGCCGGCCTGGAACTGGTGGCCGCCGCTGCGGTCAACCTGGACCGATCCGAGCCTCTGCGAACCGGAACGATCCGGGTGAACTTCTTGCGGCCGTTCGCCGCGGCGACCGACCGCGGCGCACAATCGTTCTATGAGGGATCTGTGCTGCGGGCCGGGCGCAACACCGCCGTCGCCGACGCCCGGGCCATCGGCGCCGACGGGAAAGTCGCTGTCATCGCCCGTCTCACCGCATACCGGTGAGCGCGGATGACCCTCACCCCTGACGATCCGACCACGCTGCCCGATCCGACCACGCTGCCCGATCCGACCACGCTGCCCGATCCGACCGCACTGAGGTCGGCCATCCGGACATTCCTCAAGGCCGACCGCGCCGAGTTCGGCTGGCCGGTGCGCGTCGACGCCTGGTTGTCCAGCTGGGACGAGGGATTCAGTGCCCGACTCGGCGCCGCCGGATTCCTCGGCCTCACCATTCCCACCGAGTACGGCGGGCACGGCCTGGGACACCTGCACCGATACGTGGTGACCGAGGAACTGCTGGCCGCGGGCGCGCCGGTGGCCGCCCACTGGATCGCCGACCGCCAGGTCGGGCCCGGACTGCTGTCCTACGGAACCGAAGAGCAGAAGCGCCGCATCCTGCCGGAGATCGCTGCGGGACGGTTCTTCTCGGCGATCGGGATGAGCGAGCCGCAGGCCGGGTCCGACCTGGCCGCCGCCGCCGCGAAAGCGACCAGAACCGACGGCGGCTGGCTGCTGTCGGGCACCAAGGTGTGGACCAGCGGCGCGCACCTGGCCCATCAGGTGGTCGTCCTGGCCCGTACGAGTCCGGTCGACCCGCAGCGCCGGCACGCCGGCTTCAGTCAGTTCCTGGTGCCGATGGACTCACCGGGCATCTCGATCAGCCCGATCGTGCTGATGACCGGCGAGCACCATTTCAACGAGATCACCTTCGACGAGACCTTCATCGCCGACGCCAACCTGCTCGGCACCGAAGGCGACGGCTGGCGTCAGGTCACCGCCGAGCTGTCCTTCGAACGCAGCGGCCCGGAACGCATCCTCACCACCGCCCCACTGCTGATCGCCCTGACGCGAGCCCTGGCCTCCCGGGACGACGTCAGCGACCACACCGCGGCAGCGCTGGGCGACCTGCTGGCGCGGCTCGCCTCGCTGCGCCAGATGTCCATCTCGGTGGCCCGCGCACTCACCGCCGGGCGGCCCCAACCGAACGAGGCGGCGCTGGTCAAAGATCTCGGTACCCGCTTCGAGCAGGAGTCCGCCGACCTCGCCGCCGAGTTGCTCTGCTACGTCGGCGACGACGTCGAGGGCCGCGATCGGGTGGCCGAACTCGTCGAGGTGGCCCGCGCGCACGCCCCGCTGTTCACCCTGCGCGGCGGCACCAATGAGGTGCTGCGCGGGATGGTGGCCAAGGGGATGGGATTGCGCTAGATGGCAACTGAGAACTTCGATCAGACCGGCCGGCGGAGGGACAACCCCCTCGGCGGCGGCGTATTCGGCTGCGATGACGACGATCTCACCGACCTGCGCAATCTCGTCGACGATATCGGCGGACGGGCTTTCGACGCCGCCATCGGACGGCGGTCGCTGCCCGACCGCTTCGATTCCACCGCCTGGCACCACCTCGAGGAGGCCGGGCTCACCCGGCTGAGCAGCACCGCGGACTCCGGTGGCGGGCCGGTGGAGGCGGCGGTCGTGTTACGCGCACTGGCCCACCACGCCGTCACGGTGCCGGTGGCCGAAACCGACCTGCTGGCCGCCTGGCTGGCCGGCGCGGCCGGCCTCCCGGTTCCGGACGACGGCCCGCTGACCCTCGGTATCGGCTCGCCGGGGCGGCCGTTCACGTCGGTGCCCTACGCCGCCACCGCGGCCGCCCTGGTGCTCGCCGAGCGTTCCGGCGACGGCTTGCGTGTCGCCGTACGGACGCCGGCCGAGGTGACGATCGACACGGGCCACAACGCCGGTGGAGAGCCGCGTGACACCGTCACCGCGGATCTCGCCGAAACCGGGACGTTCACCGACACCGCTCGTGTCGATGCCGGCACCGCCACCGAACTCGTCCGCCGTGGCGCGTGGGCTCGTTGCGTCCAGGTGATCGGCGCCCTGGACGCCGCGGTGGAGTACTCGGTGGCCCATACCCGCGACCGGGAGCAGTTCGGCCGCCCACTCAGCGCCTTTCAGGCCGTCCAGCACGCGCTGGCCGGAATGGCCGGGGAGGCGGAACGCGCCCGCGCCGCGGCGAACCTCGCCGTGGACGCGGTGGCCGAACACGGGTTCGGCGACCCGCGGGCCGACTACGCGATCACGGTCGCCAAGGTGACGCTCGGCCGGGTCGTGCCGACGGTCATCACGGCCGCTCACCAGTTGCACGGCGCGATCGGGGTGACCATCGAACACCGGCTGTGGCTGGCCACCCAGCGGGCCCGCTGCTGGATCGGCGAGTTCGGTGACACCACCGACTACGCGCGAAAGCTCGGCCGGATGGCACTGGCCGGCGATCCGTGGGAGTTGATCGTGGAGGGTCGGCGCTGATGCCCCGGTAGCATGCGTCGTCTGCACAGCGAAGGGGGCAACCGCTCATGGATTTCAACTGGCTCACCCCGAAGGCCGAAGCACGGCCGGCGGGGAACAAAGGGTGGGGTTCCTTCGCGGTGGAACCCATCAGCGAGGGTGAGACCGTCGCCGCGTTCGGCGGCTGGGTGGTGCCGCACTCCGTCCTCACAACCTTCAGCCACGACCGGCAGAGCAGGTCCATTCAGGTGGACACCGACCTCTACCTGGTGTCCGGGGAGACGCCCGACTCTGGCGACCTGCTCAACCATTCCTGCGATCCCAATTGCGGCCTGAGCGGGCAATTGCTGCTGATCGCCATGCGCGACATCGCCCCCGGCGAGGAACTGTGCTTCGACTACGCGATGTGCGACGCCAGCGACTACGACGAGTTCCGCTGCCTGTGCGGGGCGCCGAACTGCCGTGGGATCGTCACCGGCTCCGACTGGCGTGACCCCGATCTCCGGCTGCGTTACGCCGGGTGGTTCTCGCCCTACCTGGCCCGCCGGATCGCCGCGACGGTATCCGGCTGAACCCGGTCAGGACCGGCTCAGATCACGATCCGGTCCAGTTCGGTGCCCGCTTCTCGGCGAAGGCGACGGCACCTTCGCGGGCGTCCTTGGATGCGAACACCGGCATGATGATCTTCATCTGCTCGCGCCACTGATTCTCCGGTGTCCAGGACCGCGACTCGACGATGACCCGCTTGGTCGCGGCGACGGCCAACGGGCCGTTGGCCGTGATGCGTTCGGCCAGCGCGACGGCCTGCTCCAGTGCCTGACCGGGCTCGGCCAGCACATTGACCAGCCCGAGCCGGTGCGCCCGCTCGGCGGGCAACGGGTCGCCGGTCAGCGCCAGTTCCATCGCGATCTGATAGGGAATCCGCTGCGGCAGTCGCAGCAGTCCGCCGCCGGCCGCGACCAGACCGCGCTTGACCTCCGGGATGCCGAACGCCGAATCACTCGCCGCGACAATGAGATCCGTCGCCAGCGCCAGCTCGGTGCCGCCCGCCAGCGCATGGCCCTCGACCGCCGCGATCAGCGGCTTGACCGGCGGCCTTTCGGTGAAGCCCAGACCCCGGCCCTTCACGGCCACGTTCTCGCCGCGGGCGAACGCTTTGAGATCCATGCCCGCGCAGAATGTTCCGCCCGCACCGGTCAGGATCCCGACCGACAACCCAGGGTCGTCATCCAGGGTGTCCATCGCTGCCGCCAAGCAATGGCTGACGGCGGCGTTCACCGCATTCTTGGCCTGCGGCCGATTGATCGTGATGATCAGGATTCGACCACGACGTTCGGTGCGGACGTCCCCGGAATCGGACTGGGCGGTACTGCTCTCTTCGGCCATAACCCGTCATCGTAATAATGGGACTTATGCCCCCGACCGACACCGCCGCCGCGGGGATCAATCCCCAGTTGCGACGGGTCGCCCGGTTCGTTCCCCGGCAGATCGTCTATCACTGGTCGCTGCCACTCCTGCGGCGGCTGCCGCCGATCCGCGGATCGAGCGACTCCGGGGTCGAACTGATCACCCTGCCCTGCGGGACCGGCGTCCGGTTGTATCGCCCGGTCGGGGCGAACGGCGCCACACCCGCGTTGCTCTGGATTCACGGCGGCGGCTACGTCATCGGAAGCGCCGCCGAGGACGACGCGCTGTGCCGCAGATACGCCCGGACCCTCGGCATGACGGTGGCTGCGGTCGATTACCGACTCGCCCCCGAGCATCCGTATCCGGCCGGACTGGAGGACTGCTACCGCGCACTGACCTGGTTGGCCGGACTACCCGACGTCGATGCCGATCGCATCGCGATCGGCGGGCCCAGCGCCGGCGGCGGACTGGCTGCGGCCCTGGCATTCCTGACCAGGGACCGCGCGGAAGTGGCTCCGGTGCTTCAACTGCTCAGCTATCCGATGCTCGACGACCGCACCGTCGACCCGGCACTCGATGCGCCCGGATTTCGGGTGTGGAACACCGCCAGCAACCGCATCGGGTGGCGCAGTTACCTCGCCGGGGCCGATCCCTCCGTCGCCGTACCCGCCCGACGATCCGACCTCGCCGGCCTGCCACCGGCCTGGATCGGGGTGGGCACCCTGGACCTGTTCCACCGCGAGGATCTCGCCTACGCCGAGATGCTGCAGGCCGTCGGCGTACCGTGCGAGGTGTACGAGGTTCCCGGGGCCTTCCACGGATTCGATGTGGTCGCACCCAAAGCCCCTGTTTCCCAAGCATATTTCGACAGCACGTGCGCGGCTCTGAGCGGCGCCCTGACGGCGGTGAGGTGACGGCCGATGTCCACCACGTTGAGCTCAGAACTGAGCGATCTGCGCGATGCGGTCGCCGACCTTCTGAACAAACGCGCACCCGAGTCCGAGGTGCGGCGGCTGATGGCCGGCGAGGACGGCTATGACCCGGCGGTCTGGTCCGTGCTGGCCGGGATGGGCCTGGTGGGTCTGATCATTCCGGAGGAGTACGGCGGGGCCGGTGCCGGCGCCGCGGATCTGGCTGTGGTGGCCGAGCAGTTCGGTCGGGTGTTGTTCTGCGGTCCGTACCTGTCGACCGCGGTGCTGACGCCCTACCTGCTGCTGGCACTGGGTGATGCGCCCGAGTGCACCGACACCCTGCCGAGGATCGCCGCCGGGGAATTGATCGCGACGGTAGCCTTCGCCGAGCCCGAAGCCCACTCGGCCCGCCCCCCACAGTACCCGGCCACCGTCGCCGAGTCGACGGCCGAGGGCTGGCGCCTGACCGGAGAGAAGACCTACGTCCTCGACGCTGCAACCGCACAACGCATTTACGTCCAGGCCGAGTCCGGTTCGGGCACCTCGATTTTCGCCGTCGACGCGGGCGCACCCGGCCTGGTGGTGTCGCCGCTGACCACGGTCGACCAGACCCGCAAGCAGGCGCGGGTGACCCTGTCCGACACCCCGGCCCGACTGGTCGGCGGCGCCGGTGCCGGCGCGGCGGCCCTCGCCGAGGCTCTCGACCGTGCGGCGGTGGCACTGGTGGCCGAACAGGCCGGCGGTGCCCTGCAGGCGATGCGGATGGCCACCGACTACGCCCGCACGCGGTACCAGTTCGGCCGGGCGATCGGCAGTTTCCAGGCGATCAAGCACATGTGCGTCGACATGCTGCTGGAGGCGGAGTCCGCGGTCTCGGCCGCCCGGCACGTCGCGGCGGCGTTCGATGCCGGCGATCCGGACCGCCTGGCGGACCTCGCCCTGGCTCAGGCCTACTGCTCGGACGCCTTCGTCTCGGTCGCCGCGACCACCATTCAGGTGCACGGCGGTATCGGCTTCACCTGGGAGCACCCTGCGCACCTCTACCTGCGTCGGGCGCGCACCGACGCACAGATCTTCGGCGACCCGGCCTGGCACCGGGAACGCTACGTCCGGATACGCGAGGAGAACTGATGTCCGCGATGACCGACGACCAGGTGCGCGCCGAGGTTCGGCAGTGGCTGGCTGAGAACTGGGACCCGTCCCTCGACCGGGCCGAGTGGGCTCGGAAGGTCTTCGAGGCGGGTTGGGCGGTGCCCAGTTGGGAGCCGCAGTGGTGGGGACGCGGCCTGCCCGATGCGCAGTCCCGGATCGTCGCGGCCGAGTTCGCTGCCGTCGGCGCCCGCGGTGCGGGTGCCGACCGCTCCGACCTGATGGCGTGCACGCTGCACGACCTCGGCACCGACGAGCAGAAACACCGGTTGATACCGCCGGCGCTGCGCGGCGAAACTCGTTGGTGCCTGCTCTACAGCGAACCCGGTGCCGGGTCGGATCTGGCCGGTCTGCGCACCCGCGCCGACCGTGACGGCGATGAGTGGGTGATCAACGGACAGAAGGTGTGGACCTCGTTCGCCAAGAGCGCCGACTACGGGCTGCTGGTGGCCCGCACCGACTGGGATGTGCCCAAACACAAGGGGATCAGCTTCTTCATCTTTCCGATGCGCCAGCCCGGCGTCGAGGTCCGGCCGATCCACCAGATCACCGGCGAGTCGGAGTTCAACGAGGTGTTCATCACCGATGCCCGGGTGCCGCACGCCAACCTGGTGGGCGAACCCGGCGGTGGATGGCCGGTGCTGCAGGTGGCATTGGCGTACGAGCGTCGGCTCATGGGCGATCTGGCCCGCACCAAGAAGGCCAGCCGCGATCTCAAGCCGGATGCCGACAGCCTGATCGGGATGGCGCGGGCGGCGGGGAATCTGGCCGACGCCCACATTCGGCAACGGATCGCCGTTGTCGAGGGCTATGCCGCGGTCAACCGGTGGAACACCATGCGGGCCAAGGCCACTCGTGACCGGATCGAGGCCGCCACCCTGATGTCACTGGGCAAGATCGCGATGTCGCGCATCCTGCACGAGACCGCACGGGTTCAGACCGAGATCACCGGCCCGGAATCCATGCTGACCGGCCCGGACAATCCGGTCGGTGATGCGGTGACCTTCCGGACGTTGAACGCCTACTTCACCTCCATCGGCGGAGGTACCGATCAGATTCAGCGCAATATCGTCGGCGAGCGGGTGCTCGGGCTGCCCAAAGAGCCCGAACCGTACAAGGAGACCCCGTTCCGCGATCTGCCCAGCAGTTCCTGATCGGACTGAGCTGTTCAACCGGACCCAGTTGTTCAACCGGACCCAGTTGCTCGCCTAGTTGTTCGTCGGTGGTGGTTCCGGTTGGAAGGGGTCGTACCACCACCAGTCGGCGCGTTCGCCGGTGGGTCCGGGGTATGGGGGGACCGCTGGTGGTGGGGTGGCCGGTGGTCGGGCCAGTGATCCGGGTGGGAGTTGGTGGCCGTTGGTGTCGGTGATGGTGAGGTGTTCGGCGGGGCCGGTGATGGTGATGATCCCGCGGTGGTGCAGGCGGTGGTGATGCGGGCACAGCAGGACGAGGTTGGTGAGTTCGGTTTGGCCGCCGTCTTCCCAATGCCGAAGGTGGTGGGCGTGCAGGCCGCGGGTGGCTCCGCACCCGGGGACCGCGCAGCAGCGGTCGCGGTGCTCCAACGCGCGGCGTAGCCGGCGGTTGATGGTGCGGGTCGTCCGGCTGGCGCCGATGACCTGCCCGTCGCGTTCGAACCACACCTCGCAGGTGGCATCACAGGTCAGATACTGCCGCTCGGCGTCGGTCAGCAGCGGCCCCAGATGCAGCGCCCCGATCTTCTTGTCGATGTCGAGGTGGACCACCACGGTGGTGCGCTGCCCGTGCGGGCGCCGCCCGGCCTCCACATCCCAGCCGGTCTCGACCAGCCGCATGAACGCGTCGATGCTCGTCGGCATCGGCGGCGGGTTGTCACCGGAACCGCCGGGATTGGCTTCCCGGTCACGTTTCCACTCCGCCATCAGGGCGTCGCGGTGGGACTGCAGTGCGGCCTCCAAGATCGCGGACTCGGCGTGGGGCAGGGTGATCCGCCAGAAATCGAACCCGCTGTTGTCGCTGGTTTTGCTGATCCCCGCCTGCGGGCCCGGCCGCGGGTCGGGGTCGGGGCGCGGTTCCAAGCTGACTGCGGTGCGCAGTTGGCTGACCGTGG
>JAKOYE010000071.1 GCA_029780675.1 Actinomycetes bacterium | reverse complement strand
CAGCACCGACTCCGGTGAGGTCACCGGGTGTGCCCACTTGCCCAGGTCCGGTGTTCCCATCAGCACCGTCACCGTCGGGACCGCCCGCGAGCCGGTGGAACCCAGATGGTCACACAGCCCGAAGCCCGCATCGGTGGGGGTGGCGACCACCAGATCATCGGGTGCGCCGGGGATGCCCACCAACGGGCCCATCGGCAGCTTTCTAATCTCCGAGATCGGCACCATCGTCGGGTTGGCGTCGGTGCCCGCGATCAGACGTGCCGAGGCCAGATTGAGCGCCGGATGCACGGTGTCACCGACGCGCACATACAAACCCCCGGTTGCCCGGTCGGCCAGAATCGGTTCCTGCCCGACCATGCCGGCGGGGCGGAAGAAGGCGACGATGAAACACACCCCCACGATCAGCACCGAGGCCACCGCCCCCACCAGCAGCGAGGCGGTCGCGTTGCGGGAGGGGTCGTGCACCAGGCGCACCGAGTGTCGTGCGATCGCCACCGCCTGGCAGTGGCGCAGGAACCGCCAGCCGCTCACCTGCTCCATCGACGTGTAATTCAGGGGCATCGCCGCACCGCCGTTCCGGACTCGCTCATCAGTACCCGCCTCCGATGGAGGCCACATGCACGTGGTCGAAATGGTTTGCGGTGATCGACCCGCGCCCCTGCATCAACGAGGAGGAACCGTCGGGCTGAATCATGTGCTGCCGCCAAATCATGTGCGCCACACCGAGCTTCTCGTGGTTGTCCACCAAGAACTTGACCACCCGATCCCCCAGCGCCCGGCCCGCGGGGGTCTGCGCGTTGGGGATCATCACATCCAACGCCAACCCCTGCGGATGCCACTTGAGCGCATCCGGGCGCACCCCGCCGATCTCCCGGATCTCCGGGAACGCCTCGCTGATCGCCCGGTTCAACAGCTTCGTGTACTTCTGCAGGCCCTTCTCGCTGGCCAGACCGGGCCGATCCAACGCCCCCACGGCGCGGGTCGAGGCGCCGTCGGCGCTGCTGAACCGCCGCGATGACGACCCCAAATCCTGCCCGGCCAGGCTGCTCAGGCTTTGCAGGGCGGCGGTGGGCATGAGGCTGCCGAGGCCGCCCCCGCCCATCTGGGGCATCATCCCGCCGCCCATGGCGGGCATTGCGCTCATCGGCATCCCGCCCATCGCGCTCATCGGCGTGGACATCGGGGCCAGGCCCGCGCGGGGGTCGGTGCCGATCCCGCGGTATCCCGCGGCGGTCGCCTCGGAGGCCGCTGCGTGGGTACCGGCGTCGGCGGTGCCCTCCCCGACCGCGGCCTTGGTGTCGAGCAGGCGTCGTTCGATGGCCTCGATCAGCGCCTGCTTGCCCTGCGGCGTGCCGGTCGAGAACCCCATCGCCTCGACGTCGGCGATCGCCGCGGCGATCACGGTGTCCATGCGTTGCCGGCCACTGCGGGACTGCGCCACTGCCGCGGCCAGTTGGGTGTCCCCGGCAGCATCCTGCTGGGCCAGGCGCTGGGAATCGGTGGCCAACCTCGCCGCCGCACTCTGGTGGGCGTCGATCGCCGCGCCCTGCCCCGCCGCCGGCGGGCTCGGCGGGACCGGCGCCAACGGGCAGTCACAGGCCACACCGGACCCGGCGCCGAAACCCTCACGCGCCCTACCCATTACACCCCCCGCCGCCCGCACAAACGCCTCCACACTCATCTCAGTACCCTCTTGCAGCTGAACGGGGATTGAACTGGGCGATCCGGCCGAGATCCGACCCGTCGGCCGCGACCCGATATTTCGGGTCGAACAGCAGGTAATTGCGGGCGGCGCACAGATTGGCGACCGGGTCATAGATGTTGGTCGACGTGCCCGCCTGATGAAACGCCGCGAAGGTCGACGGGATGGTCTGCACCCCGCCGCGGCTGGCGCGATTGGGCATCATGTCCGCGGCATTGCCCGTCGAGGATGTCGCATTGCTGTCGACGAGGTTGATGGCGAGCGGGTTGAAGGAGGATTCGCGCCGCGCGGCGGTCAAGAACCCGGTCATCCACCGCTCCCGGGCCTGCGGGTCGGTGACACCCTGAAGGTCCAGCATGTCGTTGATGTAGCCCCGGTAGGCCGCCTGCCCACCAGGAACGCTTTCGCGCTGAAATCGCACCTGCGACAGCGCCAGCCGGTCGATCTGCGCCGAGCCGCCACCCCGCACCGGTCTGCCCGCCGCGGCCCCGGTAGCGCCACCCGATTCCTGTGGCAGCAGGCTTTGCAGTGCGGCGGTGGGCATGAGGCTGCTGAGGCCGGCCCCGCCCCCGCCCATCTGGGGCATCATCCCGCCGCCCATGGCGGGCATTGCGCTCATCGGCATCCCGCCCATCGCGCTCATCGGCGTGGACATCGGGGCCAGGCCCGCGCGGGGGTCGGTGCCGATCCCGCGGTATCCCGCGGCGGTCGCCTCGGAGGCCGCTGCGTGGGTACCGGCGTCGGCGGTGCCCTCCCCGACCGC